>CACXCJ010000036.1 GCA_902766175.1 uncultured Lachnospiraceae bacterium | reverse complement strand
TCCGCGAGATCCGGTGACAGCGTCACCTTCTCCTCCCCGCTCGGAAGCACGACGCCTCTCACATCGTTTCCATTCCTGAGACGCTGAAACAATGTCCTGCTCTCGCTCATAGTCCTCCTCACATCGCCTTCAGAATGCTCTGAATCAGCCGGCCGTCCGCCTGCCCCTTCAGCTCCGCCATCACAGCCTTCATCTTCACGCCGAAATTCGCATCCGCCGGGAGTCCCTTCACGATCTCAGCGATCTTCGCCTTCACTTCTTCCTCGCTGAGCTGCTTCGGCAGATACTCCTTGAGAAGTCTGATCCGATAGGAGGCGCTCTTGTAGTTCGGCGTGTCCTCCTTCCCCTTCAGAGCAAGAATTGTCTGCTCGTAGGCCTTGATCTCCTTCCCTGCAGCCGCAGCGACCATGCTGTCGGTCACGATATCGGTGTGCTGTTCCTTCCGCATCAGTGTTGTGCCGCTCTTCACAGCGCGGAGCGCGTCGCGCTTGTCCGCGTCCTTGTCCAGCATTGCCTGTTTGATTTCCTCATTCAGGCGGTCAATCAGTGCCATCTCTACTGCCTCCTGTATCTCCGGTTATGCTGCCGGAATCTTTCTCGGAGCGGACCCGGTTCGGCCCGCCAGCGACTCTATTCTATCACAGATCAATGACGCAGATGTCAAAAGTATCACACGGATTGTTCCGCTCTCTGCCCGTCCCCGCAGTCCGTCTCTGCGGTTTCTCAGCGCATACTCATCCGGCTGATGCCGCTGTTCCTGTGTCCAGGCTCAGCACATTGTCCCGGGAGACACTCAGGACGTGCTCCTCCGCAGAAACTGCCGAAATGAGGTCCGAGAGCTCCTGCACGGTGAGCGCCTTTCCCGCGGAGAGCGCATACATTCTGAAGCTGTCATACTGGTACACTACGGAGAGCGCGTACTTCCGGCAGAGCTGGTCCATGCCGCTCTCCGTCATCCCCTGATCCACGCTGACGAGAATCACGCGGTCTGAGAAGCTCTCCCCGGTCGCCGGGTCCGTGAGCAGTCCGCCCCCGCTGATGGCCTCATCCTCTGCCGCGACGCCCTGTGTCACCTCCGTGAGAGCCTGTTCCGCCTCATTCTCCCCGATACCGTCCCGGCTCGTGATGGAGTAGGCAAAGGCGCCGTCGTTCCAGGAGAGGGCGTGGACACCGCTCTGATCCGACCGGACCCTCGCCTCCACACCGGCGATCTCCCGTGTCCTGTCGTCAGGGTACGAATTGTAATCCCCTGTGTTGTCCGCCGTCCCGACGGATTTCCGCAGGCGGATTTCGTCCGTCCCGTCCCCGCCGTAGATCACCTCGAAGATCTCCCGCGGAATCACACGGTACACGCGCGGCGTGAGAGCGCAGACCTGTCCCGGGACCGCGAAGGAAAAGCCGGCCTCGCTCTCCGCCTCGGCGCAGGTCCGGAATTCATGCCAGGGATTTGCGATCGAGGTGCCCTGCGCCTCCCCATCCGCCGCCTCCGCCTGTGTATCCGCTGCGCCGCTCTCTGCCGTGCTCTCCGTCTCTCCGCTCTGCGACGCGCTCTCTGCCGCAGCGCTCTGCGCGGTGCTCTCCGCCTCATAGACGTGGCCGCCGCCCCGCTTCACAATCTCGGATCCGTACGCCGTCATGACGTACGCCGCGCACACGAAAAGTGCCATGACAAAAAAGCTCGGCTTCTTCCCCTTGTCCTTCTTCGGATCGTGTGTCCACAGCACGTTGTCATCCTGGTTCCGATTTCCGCTCTGACTCTGGCTGCCGCCCTGCTTCTCCTGTCTCATATTCCTCCATTCTCTGTCCGGATGCGTCCTTCCTGCACCGCCTTCATTATCACCGCTATCATTATAATACAAAGAGACCGCATTCTCCTCTCCCGAAGAAATGCGGTCCCTTACATTTTAATGAAGTTCCTGATGAAATTCCTGCGCCACGGAAGTCCGGACGGAACTTACTGCTGCACCTGCTTTGCGACTTCCTCGGCGAAGTTCTCGCTTCTGTGCTCCATGCCCTCGCCGGTCTCGAAGCGCGCAAAGCCCTTGATCGCGATCTTCGCGCCGTTCGCCTTCGCGACGCTGTCCACGTACTGCTGGACGCTCTGCTTTCCGTCCTCCGCCTTGACATAGACCTGGTCAAGCAGGCAGAACTCCTTCAGCTCCTTCTTCAGGCGGCCCTGCAGCGCGCCCTGAATGACCTTGTCAGGCTTTCCAGCCATCTTCGGGTCGTTCGCGATCTGCGCCGCGAGAATGGTCTTCTCCTTCTCAAGGAACTCCTTGTCCACCTCTGCATCGCAGGTGTAGAGGGGCTTCAGGGCCGCGACCTGCATCGCGGCATTCTTCGCCATCTCCTTCACGGCGTCGTTCACGACGTCTGTCTCGACATCCACCAGAACGCCGATCTTTCCACCCGCGTGGATGTAGGACTGCACAAAGCCATTCGGCTCATGGATCTGCTTGAAGCGGCGGATATTCATGTTCTCACCGATGACGGAGATCATGCTGGAGAGCTTTTCCTTCACCGTCATGGTCGGATCCTTCTCCCACTTCTCCGCGAAGAATGCATCCATATCGGCGGCCTTCGTCTTCAGTGCCTGCTCCGCGACCTCATGGACGTAGTTCCGGAACTTCTCGTTCTTCGCGACGAAGTCGGTCTCCGCATTGACCTCGACGACAACCGCGTCGTGTCCGTCCTCACTCACAAGCGTGTCCGCAATTCCCTCAGCAGCGATTCTGCCGGCCTTCTTCTGTGCGCCCGCAAGTCCCTTCTTGCGAAGGAATTCGACTGCCTCATCCATATTTCCGCTAGTAGCGCTCAGAGCCTTCTTGCAGTCCATCATTCCGGCGCCGGTCATCTCTCTCAGTTCCTTCACCATTGCTGCTGTTACTGCCATCTTTCACCCTCCTTATGGGATTTCTATCGAAAAAGTGCGGGCGGAACAGCTTCCTCCCGCACCTGTGTCACAGCTCTTACTGCTCGTTTGCCTGCATCGCCTCAGCGATCGCTTCCGCCGGCGTATCTCCGCCCTCGTTCTCGACCTGCTTCTGCTCCTCGCTGCCCTGGTTCGCCTCGATCACGGCATCCGCCATCTTGGAGACAATGAGGCGGACCGCACGGATCGCGTCGTCATTGCCCGGAATCACATAGGTCAGCTCCTCCGGATCGCAGTTTGTATCCGCGATGCCGATCAGCGGGATATTCAGGGCGTGTGCCTCGCGGACACAGATGTGCTCCTTGTGCGGGTCAATGATGACGATCGCGTCCGGGAGCTTCTTCATTCCCTTGATGCCGCCGATGTTTCTCTCAAGCTTGTCCCACTCCTTCTTGATGTTGGTGACTTCCTTCTTCGGGAGGCGGTCAAACGTGCCGTCCTGACTCATCTCCTCGATCTCGTGAAGTCTCTTGATGCGGGACTGAATGGTCTTGAAGTTTGTGAGCATGCCGCCGAGCCATCTCTCATTGACGTAGAACATGCCGCAACGCTCTGCCTCTTCCTTGATTGCATCCTGCGCCTGCTTCTTGGTGCCGACAAAAAGGATCTGTCCGCCGTTCGCGACGATCTCCTCGACCGCCCTGTACGCGTCATCCACCATTCCGACGGTCTTCTGCAGGTCGATGATGTGAATTCCGTTGCGCTCCGTGTAAATATACGGAGCCATCTTCGGGTTCCACCGTCTTGTCTGATGTCCGAAATGGACGCCTGCTTCCAGAAGCTGCTTCATTGTTACAACACCCATCTTTTTTACCTCCAAGGTTTTTTCTTCCGCCCGTTTCCTGCGGAAACACACTGCCGGGCCGGCAGCACCCCGTTTCCTATCCGCGGGCGTGTCTTTTGGCTGTTACAGCCAGCAACTTAATACTTATATCATAAAAAGAAATCGGAGACAAGTCCCCGATTTCTTCTTTGGCGCATCTGCCTTATGAAAATACGCAATTTCCGGAAACAAAGCCCGGCATCCGCCTCACCCATCTGGCCCGGCGGCTCCCTCACATCTGGCCCACGTTCTTGATCTCATCAAAGACCGCGTCGTTCAGGACCTTGATATATGTGCCGCGCATTCCGCTTGATCTCGACTCGATCACGCCCGCGCTCTCGAACTTCCGGAGCGCATTCACGATCACCGAGCGGGTGATGCCGACCTGGTCCGCGATCCGGCTGGCGACAAGAATTCCCTCGTTTCCGTTCAGCTGGCGGAAAATCTGGACAATCGCCTCCATCTCCGAAAAACTGAGCGTGGAAATGGCGCTCCGCACGATCTGCTTCTTCCGGTTCTCCTCCGCGTTCTCCTCGTTGACGCTCTGGCGCATCGCGACACCGACCACCGTGGAAGCGTACTCGCTGATGATGACATCGTCAACGCCGAACTGCAGACCCTCTCCGTACGTGAGCAGAGTCCCGAGCCGCTCTCCGGCGATGATGATCGGGGAGATGATCGCGTCATACTTCTCGGCGCCCTCCAGGGTACATCCGAGCGTCGCGAGGTCCGCATTCTGCCTGGTGACCAGGATGGCAAGCAGGCGGTCATTCATGAGCGAATCAGCGAGCTCGCCCACCTTTCCCGGAAAGAACTTCTCCACCTCCGGATGTTCCTCACATCCGCCGGCGCCCAGGATCTTTCCCTTGCGGCTTATGACCAGCGTCCGTCCATTGAGGATTTCTCCGGCAATTCTGCAGACATCCGTGAAGATCACCTTCGATTTTGTGCTGTTCTGCAGCAGCCTGTTCAGCTTTCTTGTTTTCCCAAGCAGTTTTTCACTCATTGAACTCCCCTTTGTAGACGCGCACCGCGGATTTTCAGAACGAAGCATTTCCCTGAATTATTTTTATTGCAGTCACTGCACTGTTATATATTACACAGTATGCATATATTAAGCAATTTTGTCATATTGTAATATCTGCACATCATATTAACACTATTCCTGCGGAATCACAAGCGGCGTCCTGTCTCTGTTTCACGATAATTCTGATTCTTTTGTCTCTTAAACCACTTGTTATAAAAAGACTGATTCCGATCATTTCTATTATAATTTATTAACCGTTTTCCTGCCTTCATTTTTATAGAAAAAAGCAGAAAATTTTTCCCGTATCTCAATAAAGGGATGCGGGAAATATCGAAATCAGGAATTGCTTTGCTTTACGGGCTCCGAGTAGCCGCAGGATTTATCCGAGCAGACCAGCTTTCCTCCGCGCACCACCATGTAGCTGCCGCACTTCGGGCACTTCTGATCGACCGGACGCGCCCAGCTCATGAAGCTGCAGTCGGGGTTCCCCATGCAGCCGTAGTAGATCCGCCCCTTCCGGGTGCGCTTCAGCACGACATCCCTGCCGCAGAGAGGGCACTTCACGCCGATTTTCTCAAAGTACGGCTTTGTGTTGCGGCACTCCGGAAATCCGGGACACGCGAGGAACTTCCCGTGCGGGCCGTACTTGATCACCATGCGTCTTCCGCAGAGCTCGCAGATCTCGTCGCTCTCCTCGTCCGCAATTTTGACGCTCTCCTGTTCTCTCTCGGCGCGGTCCACGGCCTCCTTCAGGTCGGGATAGAAGTTCTCGACGACCGTCTGCCATCTCACGCGGCCCTCCCCGACGGAGTCCAGCAGCTCCTCCAGGTTCGCGGTGAACTTCGGATCGACAATCGCCGGAAAGGACTCCACCATCATCCGGTTCACGACCTGGCCGATTTCCGTGACGTAGAGATTTTTCTGCTCCTTTGTCACATACCGGCGGGCCAGGATGGTCGTGATGGTCGGCGCGTACGTGCTCGGACGGCCGATCCCCTCCTCCTCAAGCGCTCTGACGAGGCTCGCCTCCGTGTAATGCGCCGGCGGCTGCGTGAAATGCTGCTCCTTTTTGAACTCGGAGAGCGTCAGCGCGTCTCCGTCCTTTAACTTCACGAGGGACGCGTTCGTGGCGTCCTTCTCCTCGTCCTCCTCGTAGACATCCAGGAATCCCGCAAATTTCAGCGCGGACCCGGACACCTGAAATTCCTGCTCCCCGCAGGCGATCTTCACAGAGGTCAGCGCATAGACGGCGGGGCTCATGCGGCTCGCCGTAAAGCGCTTCCAGATCAGCTGGTACAGACGGAACTGATCCCTCTGCAGGGAGTCCTTCACCTCAGCCGGTGTGACGGTGATGTCAACGGGACGGATCGCCTCGTGCGCATCCTGAATGTTCTGCCCGGTCTTCGCCTGTGTCGGGTGGGAAGCGACGTAGTCTGCTCCGTAGCGGGCGCCGATAAAGCTCCGCGCGGCGGCATCCGCCTCCGCAGCGATACGCGTGCTGTCCGTTCTTAAATAGGTAATCAGAGCGATCGTGCCGCGGTTCTTTACGTCCACGCCCTCGTAGAGCTGCTGCGCGATGCGCATGGTCTTCTGGGTGGAGAAATTGAGTCGTCTGCTCGCCTCCTGCTGAAGCGTCGAGGTTGTGAAGGGAAGCGGCGCCCTGCGGATCCGCTCACTGTTCCTGACTTCCCTTACGACAAAACTTTTTCCCTCGCAGCTCCTCATGACGGCGAGGCAGTCCTCCTCGCTCTTCAAGGCAGCCTTTTCACTTCCGGAGCCCGCATATCTCGCGGTGACCGGCTTTTTCATGCCTGACGCAAGAAGGTCCGCCTCAAGCGTCCAGTACTCCTGCGGGATAAACGCCTCGATCTCCGCCTCCCGGTCGCAGATCATCCGAAGGGCGACGGACTGCACGCGGCCTGCGGAGAGCCCGCGCTTTACCTTCGCCCAGAGAAGGGGGCTGATGAGGTAGCCCACCAGACGGTCAAGGATGCGGCGCGTCTGCTGGGCGTTCACGAGATTCATATCGATCTCACGCGGATGCTTGAAGGCTTCCTTCACGGCGCTCTTCGTGATCTCGTTGAACGTAATCCGGTTCACCCTGGCACCACACTCCTCGAGCTTCAGCGCCTTCGAGAGATGCCAGCTGATTGCCTCCCCCTCGCGGTCAGGGTCGGTTGCGAGATAAACGCGGTCGGCCTTCTTTACTTCCTTCCTCAGCCGCGCGAGTACCTCGCCCTTTCCACGAATTGTGATATAATGCGGTTCATAGTCATGCTCGACGTCGATCCCGAGCTGAGACTTCGGCAGGTCACGCACATGGCCGTTTGACGCATCCACAATGTACCTGCTGCCGAGAAATTTTTTAATCGTCTTCACCTTGGCAGGGGACTCAACGATCACCAGACTCGATGCCATATGATTTCAACACTCCATTTCGGGATTGAGATTGGGATTCTGAAAACGAGTTTTACCATACCGCAATTCAAAAAAGTTTGCAAGTAAAGAAAGGATATCCATGGCACTAGACGGAATTGTCATAGCGGCGCTCACAAAAGAGCTGTCCGACACGCTCACCGGGGGCCACATCTCAAAGATCGCGATGCCTGAGAAAAACGAGCTCTTTCTCACGGTGAAAAACCGCGCGCAGAGCCACAGGCTGCTCATCTCCTGCGACGCATCCCTCCCCCTCATCTACCTCACGGAGGAAAACCGTCCCTCGCCCATGACCGCGCCCGGCTTCTGCATGCTGCTGAGAAAACACATCGGCTCCGGAAAAATCACAGAGATCGCACAGCTGGGCCTCGAGCGGATTCTCCGCCTCCGGCTCGAGCAGCTGAACGAGCTCGGGGACCTCACCGAAAAGCGGATCTACGTCGAGCTCATGGGAAAATATTCCAACATCATCTTCACGGACGCGGAGGATGTGATTCTGGACAGCATGCGGCATGTTCCTGCCTCGGTGAGCTCCCTCCGGGAAGTGCTCCCCGGGCGGAAGTACTTTCTCCCGGAAAAGCTCAGGAAGTTAGACCCTCTCACCATGACGCAGGAGACCTTCCAGACAGCCCTCCTGAATGCCGGCGCCGTGCCCCTCGAAAAGGCGCTCTGCCGCGCGCTCTCCGGCATCTCCCCGATCGTCTCTTCCGAGTTTGTGAGCGAGTCCGGGCTCGATCCGCGGGTGGACGCGGCATCGCTTGCGCCGGACGAATTCACGCATCTCTTCCGCATCATCACTCTCTGCATGGAAGAAATCCGCAGTGGAAAATTTGATCCCGTCATGTACCTGAAGAACGGAACCCCGGAGGAGTTCTCCGCACTGCCGATCCGCGTCTTCCGGGAGGAGGGATACACGGAGCAGCACTACAGCTCGGTGAGCCGGCTTCTCTCCGATTACTACTCCATGCGGGACAGCGCGACAAGAATCCGCCAGAAAAGCACGGATCTCCGGAAGCTTGTCCAGACAAATCTGGAGCGCGCGAACAGAAAATTCATTCTGCAGGAGAAGCAGCTGAAGGACACGGACAAGAAGGACCGGTACCGGATCTACGGTGATCTTCTGAACACCTACGGCTCCTCGCTCTCCGGCGGGGAGAAGGAGCTCGTGTGCGCGAACTTCTACGACGAGGGAAAGGAAATCCGCATCCCGCTCGACGAAACACTCACGGCCGCACAGAATGCGCGGAAGTGCTATGAGCGCTATGACAAGCTGAAGCGGACCGAGGCCGCGGTCGGAGAAGAAATTTCGCGCACGCGTCAGGAGGTGGAGCACCTGACGAGCATTCTGACCTCGCTCGATCTCGCGACCGAGGAGAGCGACCTGAACCAGGTGCGGGCGGAGCTCACGGAGTACGGATACCTGCACAGGAAGCCCTCAAAAAACGGACGAAAGGAAAAGATTGTCTCGAAGCCGCTGCACTTTGTCTCGAGCGACGGATTTGACATCTATGTCGGGAAAAACAACTACCAGAACGAAGAGGTCACCTTTAAAATTGCGGACGGCGGCGACTGGTGGTTTCACGCAAAGGGCATCCCCGGATCGCACGTCATCGTAAAGAGCGGGCAGAAAGAGCTCCCGGACCGGACGTTCGAGGAGGCGGCTTCCCTCGCGGCCTACTACTCAAAGGACCGCTCCGCGGACAAGGTCGAGATCGACTACATCCAGCGGAAATTCGTGAAAAAGACAAAGGGAGGACCGCCGGGATTCGTGATCTACCACACGAACTGGTCCATGATGGCAAAACCCAGGGCAGAAATCTGAGAGACAGGAAAATAAACAGGAAGAGACGGGCAGGGGAAATGCCGCTCCCCTGCCCGTCTCTTCCTGCTTTCTTACGCATCCGGGGATGCGCCCTGTCCGGGCATCCCCGGTCATTTTTTTTACATCATGCCAGCGCCCTGGCCTGCCGGAACTGCCGGAGCCGGCTCCTTGATGGTTGCGACTGCGGCTTCCGTCGTGAGCAGCGTGCTCGCGACACTCGTCGCATTCTCAAGTGCGGATCTCGTGACCTTCGCCGGATCCAGGATGCCGCTCTTCACCATGTCCACATAGGTGCCGTTGTAAGCGTCGAAGCCCACGCCGCTCTTTTCCTCGCGGACCTTGTTGACAATGACGGAGCCCTCAAGTCCTGCATTCTCCGCGATGAAGTAGAGCGGAGACTCCAGAGCCTTCATAACGATCTTAGCGCCCGTCTTCTCATCCCCGTCAAGCTCGTTGACAAGCTTTGCGACCTCCTTGGAAGCCGTGATATAAGCCGTGCCGCCGCCAGCGACAATGCCTTCCTCGACAGCTGCTCTCGTCGCATTGAGGGCATCTTCCATTCTGAGCTTTGCTTCCTTCATCTCGGTCTCGGTCGCAGCGCCGACACGGATCACCGCCACGCCGCCGGACAGCTTTGCAAGTCTCTCCTGAAGCTTCTCACGATCAAAATCGGACTTCGTCTCTGCGATCTGCGCCTTGATCTGGGCGATTCTCGCATCAATGTCCGCCTTCTTGCCCTCGCCGTCGACAATGACGGTGTTCTCCTTCGTGACCTTGACGCTCTTCGCGCGGCCGAGCTGAGCCATTGTGGCGTCCTTCAGCTCAAGGCCGAGCTGATCGCTGATCACCGTGCCGCCGGTCAGAATCGCGATATCCTGCAGCATATCCTTTCTTCTGTCACCGTAGCCCGGTGCCTTGACCGCGACGACGTTGAAGGTGCCTCTCAGCTTGTTCACGATCAGGGTGGTCAGAGCCTCGCCCTCGACATCCTCTGCGATGATGAGAAGCTTTGCGCCGCTCTTCACGATTTCCTCAAGAAGCGGAAGGATCTCCTGGATGCTGCTGATCTTCTTGTCGGTGATCAGAATGTACGGATCATCCAGAGTTGCCTCCATCTTCTCCATATCCGTAGCCATGTATGCGGAGATGTAGCCTCTGTCGAACTCCATGCCCTCGACCAGGTCGAGCTCGGTCTTCATGGTCTTGGACTCCTCGACGGTGATGACGCCGTTGTTCGTGACCTTCTCCATCGCGTCAGCGACCATCGTGCCGACCTCATCGCTGGAAGCGGAAATTGCAGCGACTCTTGCGATCTGCTCCTTGCTGCTGATCGGCTCGGACTGGCTGCGGATGCTCTCCACCGCCTTATCGCAGGCCTTCTTCATTCCCTTTCTCAGGATGATCGGATTGGAGCCAGCCGCGATGTTCTTCACGCCCTCATTGATCATGGCCTGTGTCAGAACCGTCGCGGTCGTCGTGCCATCGCCTGCGACGTCGTTCGTCTTCGTCGCGACCTCTCTCACGAGCTGTGCGCCCATGTTCTCAAACGGATCCTTGAGCTCAATCTCCTTTGCGATCGTGACACCGTCGTTCGTGATCAGCGGTGCGCCGTATGCCTTGTCCAGGACAACGTTTCTGCCCTTCGGTCCGATCGTGACCCTGACAGTATCTGCAAGCTCATTGACACCCTTCACCAGCGCTTCTCTAGCCTCAACGCCGTACTTGATTTCCTTCGCCATTGTTTTGCTCTCCTTCTGAAAGTAAATTGATTCGAATCCGGACCGCCGGCACCGCCGGAAGCCCGCGCGCATTCACGCCTCTGCCTGTATCAGGAACGCAGTCTGTCACTGCATGACCGCGTAAAGATCATTCTGCTTCAGCACAACGTACTTTTCGCCGTCGATCTCGACATCGCTGCCTGCGTACTTGGAGTAGAGAACCTTGTCGCCAGGCTTCACAACCATCTTGACTTCCTTGCCGTCGACCAGTCCGCCCGGTCCGACTGCGACGATCTCACCCTGTCCGGGCTTGTCCTTGTCACCCTGCCCCGGGAGAACAATACCGGAAGCGGTGGTTTCCTCTGCAGCGAGCTTCTTAAGAACTACACGATCAAATAAAGGTACAAGCTTCATAACATAAACCTCCTTAGTCGTCTTTCTCGAGATGTCCGGCCGGTTCCGATTCTGCCGCCCGGCTTTCTTCTTCTCTGAACACGATAAGTTATAACACGGTTTATTAGCAGTGTCAATATTTGAGTGCTAACAAGCTGTGAAAAATCTGTTACGGAAACCAGGCCGGAATCAGGCTCTTTTCAGCTCCTGGATTCCCTCCTCCAGCCCCCTCTGCGTCAGGGGAAACATGGGAAAGATTCCTCGGATCGCCGAGATGGTCCGGTACCCCTCGCTGTAATCCCACTCTGCGGGCCGCATGGGATTCAGCCAGATAGAGGCGGGAAATTTCTCCCTCAGCTCCTCAAGACGCCGGAATCCGGTCTTTTTGTCCGCCGGGTCTGCATTCCTCCCGTATGCTGCCTCATCGTACCAGCTGTACCAGGAGAAGGCATCCGTCTGGTGGAAAAGCTCATACGGCGCCATCGAGGCATCTCCCACCAGAATGGTCTTGTACTCCGGCCTGACGGACTGCATAAGAAAGCTTATCGGGACGGAATCCCGGTTCCGGCACGAGGGATCGCGGTAAATGCGGTCGTAGATGCAGTTATGGAAATAGAAGATTTTCAGGTCCTTGAAGTGTGTCGACCGGTTCACCGCGGTAAAAAGCCTGGAGCAGAGATCTGTGTAAACCCACATGGACCCGCCGCTGTCCATAAGGAGAAGCAGCTTTGTCTGGTTCTTTCTGGGCCGCTCCATGACGATCTTCAGCAGGCCGGCATTTTTCGAGGTCTCCTCAATGGTCCGGTCCACATTGAATTCTGTTCTCGGCGCATCGTCCCGCATGGACAGAAGGCGGAGCTTCCGGAGGGCCACCTGGAAATCTCTCGTCTCCACTGTGCTGTCGTCACGGAAATCCCGGAACCTCCGCTCCCCGGCAGTCTCGATCGCACTCTTCCGGTGCCCCTCCCCGCCGATCCGGATTCCGAACGGCGCATACCCGCCGTTTCCGAACGGAGTTGTCCCGCCGGTGCCGATCCAGTGGCTGCCGCCGTGGTGCTCCCCGCGCTGGTTTTTCAGGCGGTCGCGCAGCATCTGCCGGATTTCCTCCAGCGTCCTGTTCTTCCACTCGGCATCCACCGCATCCTTGTCAAAGGGCGCCTGCTTCACCTGCTTTTCCAGCCATTTCAGGAGCTTCGGCGGAAGCACCTCGGCATTCTTCAGGTTCTTGAAATAAGCGAGAAATGCCTGATCAAAGCGGTCATAGTCCTCGACCCGCTTCACGAGAATGCAGCGCGCCATGTGATAGAACTCCGTCAGGCTGCACTCATTCAGGTTTCTGTCCAGGGCCTCGAGAAGCATATTCCATTCATTGAGGCTCGTCTTCATTCCATAGGATCTGAGAATGTACAGAAAATCCGTAAACATATCCGTCCCTCCGGTCAGCTTGTGTCTGTTCCATTGTACCATGTTTCCGCCCCCGATGGATGTTTCCGCCCCGGATGCTCCGTGCGCGCAGAATGCCTTTCCCGCCGCAGGAGGAAACAGGTGATCCGGCCGGAAGCGGCCGGCCCCCGGGCGAATTCAGTGAAAAATTCTTCTAAATTCCACAAACACGTATTAGAATAGAACCATGAATATAGAAGCATCTCTATGCAGAAACATTGATTGAGTGTCGGAAAGGAGATCTCACCATGAGTAAAAAATTAGGCAGGCTCTTAGGGTTTGCGGTAGTGGCGGCCGCAGCCGGCGCGGCAGTCTCCTACTACCGCCAGTATCGGGATTTTCACAGGGATCTCGATGAGGAATTCCGCGACTATGAGGACGAGGACACGGAGGAAGGGGAGACAGACGCGGGAGAAGAAGAGGGCGCAAGGAATGCTGACCGGAACTACGTCTCCCTGAACGCAAACCGCGACGAATTCACGGTTGCCGCACGGGACACGCTGGAGGCCGCAAAGGGCATGGCGAGCTCCGCAAGGGAAATGCTGAAGGATGTCGGCGCCATCATCGCGGACAACATGCGCGACAGCGGCTCCTATGCGGGAGATTCTGCAAAGCAGACCGCCGAGAAGGTCCGCACTGCCGTGCAGGATGCGGCGGATAAGGCGAAGGATGCTGCCGACAAGGCGAAGGCCGCTGCCGACAAGGTCCTGAAAAAAGCGGACGATGAGGAGACGCCGGAGCCGGAAACCATTGACTCCGCAGCGGACGAAGCGCTGAGCGCGGCCGCGGATGCCGCAGCAAAGGCAGCGGAGCCCGCTGACAAGCCGGAAGAGACACCAGACGCTTCGCCGGAAGCCGGCGGGCCGGCGGCGACAACGATCGAGGAAGAATAAGCCCGGCGGACAGCTCACAGGCAGCGCGAGAAAGGCACTCTCCGGATTATGACGGGGAGTGCCTCTTTGTACTGCCTCTTGAGAGGGAGCGCGCTTTCCCCGGAAGGAGTACCCCTTTCCCCGGCTGTCACACCCCGGTGAGGTCAAATTCCGGAATGAACCCTGTGCCGCTGCTGTCCGGCTCCTGGACATAGCCGTTCAAGAATCCGAGATCCTCGAGACAGCGCTCCGCTCTCTGCCTCTCCCGCCTCGTGAGGGGCCGGTTTAGTTCCGGGTACTCCGGCACGGGAACCACGGGTGTGAACTGAAACATGAGACTGATCCAGGTATCCGTCCCGAACTCCGCGCGGATTCTGTCGAGAACCGCAAAGGTGTTCTTAAGGTGCAGCGGCAGGACCAGATGGCGGATGATGACGCCGCGCTGAATGATTCCGCGGCTGTCAAGCACCGGATTCCCGCACTGCCGGAGCATCTCCGA
Source organism: uncultured Lachnospiraceae bacterium (assembly GCA_902766175.1). GTDB lineage: Bacteria > Bacillota > Clostridia > Lachnospirales > Lachnospiraceae > Moryella. The sequence continues at coordinate 13,042 of CACXCJ010000036.1, read as the reverse complement.
GACCGCGCGGAAGGCTGTCTCCGGGTAGTCATACGCGGCGGAGAAGCGCATGGCGAGTGCCGGATCCGCATATTTGATGTCGGGAAGCCAGACGTCCACGAGCCCCTCAAGGCGCCTCAAGGTCTCCACCGACTCGTAGCCGCCGCAGTTATAGAGAACCGGGATCTTCGGCCGGTAGAGTGCAAGCGCCCGCGCAATGTGGAGACTCCACTGCGTCGGGGTCACGAGGTTGATATTTTCCGCGCCCTTTTCCTCCAGCTCCCGAAAGATCTCAGAGAGCCGCTCAACGGAGATCTCCCTTCCGAACTGCTCCGCACTGATTTCATGGTTCTGGCAGAAGACGCACCTCAGGGCACAGCCGGAAAAAAAGACCGCACCGCTCCCTCTCGCGCCGCTGATGCAGGGCTCCTCCCCGTAGTGAAGCGCCGCCCGCGCAGCGCGGAGGCGGGCGCTGCTTCCGCAGACGCCCGCTCCCTTCGTTCTGTCAGCGCCGCATTTTCTGGGACAGATCGTGCAGTGCCGCATTTCCATTATTTCTATTTCATTCAATCCATTCCCGCTCATGCAATCCCCGCCCGCATTCAGGAATTCTCATCGGTTTTTCCGCCCGTCATCGCACAAATCAACTCACGCCGTCGGAAGCTTGAAGGAGCTCTTCAGACCGACCACGCGGTTAAAGACCAGATGCTCCGGCGACGAATCCTTGCAGTCCGCGCAGAAATAGCCGTCCCGCACAAACTGGAAGCTGTCGTACGCCTTCGCGCCGGCAAGATTCGGCTCCAGGCGGCAGTCCTTTAAAACCGTGAGGGAGTGCGGGTTCAGGTTCAGGTTTCCGTTCGCGTCGAGCTTTCCCTTCTCCTCATCGACGATGTTCTCATAGAGGCGGCACTCCGCCGGAATCGACTGCGCTGCGCTCACCCAGTGGATGGTTCCCTTCACCTTTCTGCCGGTGAAGCCGCTGCCGCTCTTTGTCTCCGGATCATAGGTGCAGTGCACCGCGGTGATTTTTCCGTCCGCGTCCTTCTCAAAGCCGACGCACTTCACAAAATACGCGCCCATGAGGCGGACCTCATTGCCCGGGAACAGGCGGAAGTACTTCTTCGGCGGAACCTCCATGAAGTCCTCTTCCTCAATGTAAAGCTCACGACTGAAGGGAATTTCCCGCGACCCGAGCTCGGGATTCTCGATGTTGTTCGGCATGGAGAGCATCTCGACCTTCCCTTCCGGGTAATTGTCGATGATGAGCTTCAGCGGATGGAGCACCGCCATCATCCGGGCGCACTTAAGCTTCAGATCCTCACGGATGCAGTACTCGAGCATCGAGTAGTCGACAGACGAATTTGCCTTGGAGATGCCGCAGAGTTCCACGAACTTCCGGATGGAATCCGGTGTGTATCCCCTTCTCCTGAGCGCCGCGATGGAGACAAGGCGCGGATCGTCCCAGCCGTCCACGATTCCGTCCTCCACCAGCTTCTTGATATAGCGCTTCCCGGTCACGACATTCGTCAGGTAGAGCTTCGCGAACTCGATCTGGCGCGGCGGCTCTTCAAATTCACACTCGGTCACAACCCAGTCATAGAGCGGCCGGTGATCCTCGAACTCCAGCGTGCAGAGGGAGTGCGTGACATGCTCGATCGCGTCCTCGATCGGGTGTGCGAAGTCATACATGGGGTAGATGCACCACTTGTCCCCGGTGTTCTGGTGGCTCTCATGCGCGATGCGGTAGATGACGGGATCCCGCATGTTGATGTTCGGGGACGACATGTCAATCTTCGCGCGGAGCACCTTCGCGCCGTCCGGATACCTGCCCTCCTTCATCTCCTCGAAGAGACGGAGATTCTCCTCCACGGAGCGGTTGCGGTACGGACTCTCCTTCCCGGGATGGTTGAAGTCGCCGCGGTATTCCCGGATCTCCTCCGCGCTCAGATCGCAGACAAACGCCCTGCCCTTTCTGATGAGCTTCAGCGCGCACGCATACATCTCATCAAAGTAATTCGAGGCAAAAAAGCAGCGCCCCTCAAAATCCGCACCGAGCCACTCCACATCCCGCTTGATCGCCTCCACAAACTCCGCCTTTTCCTTCGTCGGGTTTGTGTCATCGAAGCGGAGGTTGAACTTTCCGCCGTACTCCTTCGCGATTCCGTAATTTAAAAGAATGGACTTTGCGTGGCCGATGTGGAGATATCCGTTCGGCTCCGGAGGGAAGCGCGTCTGGACGTGTGTGTACTTTCCCGCGGCGAGATCCTTGTCGATCTCAATCTCGATGAAATTCCGTTCCTTCTTCTCCCCCTCGCCGCTCTTTTCCGCCTCAGGCCTGTTCTCCGTATCCTTCATGCTCATCGCGTGCCCTCCGTTCTACTCACTGCTGCTGTTTCATTTAAGGCGTGACATTGATATCCGTCACACACCATCCGTCATCCGTCAGTGTCAGCACCAGATCAGGCCTGCCGCCGTCCCTTGAGAGAACCACGCCGCCATCTGCCGCACGGACCCGGTCAAGATCGGTCCCTGTCACTGCGTCCGTGAATTCTTCCGTAAAAATCTGGTCGGGTGTGAACTCCGACAGAAACTCCTCCTCACTCGTGACCTCGAGCCCGTCCCCCGTATCCACGTAAAGCGGAAATCCCGCGCAGGCACCGAGCGCCCTGAGATCCTTGTTTTTCACCGCCTCAATGGCGGTCTGTGCCGCCTTCCGCGCGTCATCGTCCAGCGGTTCTCCGACCGAGGAAAACGCTTCTTCCTCCGTGGCTTCTCCGGCTGTTCCGGAGGCGTCCCCGCCTTCTTTTCCGGTGCCGTCCCCTTCTGCTTCCAGCGGTTTTGAGGCGTTTTCGGAGGTATGCGCAGGGCTGCCCGCGGACGCACCCGCAGCTCCGCTCTTCCCTGAGGTCTCCGCTGCATCCGGTCCCGAAGCCACACCGGAAATTTCCGAAGCGCTGCTTCGATCTGAGTGTCCGCCGCACGCGGAGAGAAGAAACACGGCCGCGGCAAGCGCAGAAACCGAAACAGATCTCATTCGTCTGGTCATAGGCTCCTCCGTCCTTACTTGTGCACAGTTTATAACATTTGCGCCGATTTTACAACTCAGGCAGCTCCGGCAGGGAAAATTACAAGGTTGTAAGGAGTGCGCCTGGAATTTATAATGACAGTATGAAAATTTACCTGGTACGACATGGAGAAACAGACTGGAACAAGGCGGGAAGGATTCAGGGAAACTCGAACATCCCGCTGAACGAGAAGGGAAGGGAGCTCGCGGAAATCACGGCAGAGGCGCTGAGAGAGGTGCCCTTTGACCGCGTCTTCTCCAGTCCCCTGATCCGCGCGTACGAGACGGCGGAAATCCTCTCGCGCGGGCGCGGCCTTGAGATTGTGACGGATGCGCGGATCCGGGAGTTCAGCTTCGGAATCGCAGAGGGAATGCCGCTCTCCCTCTTAAAAAAGCTTCCGTTCTCGCGGGTCGGCACCTTTTTCAAACACCCGGAGCGCTATACGAAACCCGCTTACGGCGCAGAAACCGTCGACATGGTGACAAACCGCGCCGCAGCATTTCTGAGGGAGGTCCTGTTACCGCTGGAGGGAAGCTGCGGCACCGTTCTCGTCACCGCGCACGGCGGGGTGAACCGCGCCATTCTGAACTTCATCTCTCCGAGACCGCGGGAGGAATTCTGGACCGCCTACCCGCAGAGAAACTGCGCGGTCAATCTTCTCGAGCTGAAAAGCGGTGTCTTCACCATTCTTGAAACCGGAATCCTCTATTACAAGGCCCGGAGGACCGCTTCCCCGCTCTGAAATCCTGAACCCTGAAATTCTGAATTCTGAAATCCTGACCTCTTGAAAAGCAGACGGCCCGGGACGCGTGAAATAAACGCCCCGGGCCGTCAATATATCCTCAGAACCTGCGGAAACGCTCATAGCGCTGCGCCCGCAGCTCCTTTCCCGTCATGGAACCGTACCGGCTCAGAAAATCTCCGATCAGCGGCACCATGAGATCCGTGACCTCCGAGAGGTTTCCGGGTGTCACCGGCTCCTTCTCCGGAATCACGCGCTCCACGACGCCGAGCCGCAGAAGATCCGAGGAGGTCATCTTCATCTCCTCCGCCGCAAATTCATGCTTCTTTGCGTCCCGGTACAGAATGGAGGCAAAGCCCTCCGGCGACAGGATGGAGTAGACGGCATTTTCCAGCATCCACACCTCATTTGCGGTCGCAAGCCCAAGCGCGCCGCCGCTTGATCCCTCGCCGATGATCACCGCGAGAATCGGGACTTCCAGCGCGGAGAGCTGCTGCAGGTTCTGCGCAATCGCAAGCCCCTGGCCCCTCTCCTCGGCACCGACCCCCGGATATGCGCCGGGCGTGTCCACGAGCGTGATCACCGGTCTGTGGAAGCGCTCGGCCTCCTTGATCAGCCGGAGTGCCTTCCGGTATCCCTCCGGATTCGGCATTCCGAAGTTCCGGACGCGGTTTTCCGCGAGATTTCTTCCCTTCTGCACCCCGATCACTGTGACCGGCGTTCCCTGGAAGGTGGCGATTCCGCCGATCACAGCGCCATCGTCCCCGTAGAAGCGGTCCCCGTGGAGCTCGAAGAAATCAGGGAACAGCGCGTCGATGTAGTCCTGTGCGTGCGCCCTGTCCTTCGCGCGGGAAATTTTCACGTGCTCCCATGCGGAGAGGGAATCCCGTGTGCTCTTCCCGCCGGACTCCGCCTTCTCTGCTTCAGAAGAGCTCCCGGCATCGGACAGTTTCGCGAAATTGAGCCCTGCCGCAGAAGCAGCAGCTGTCCCGGAAGCTCCCGCCTTTTCCGCCGGATGCACCCCCGGAATCGTCTGCGCACTCTCGGTGTGAAGGCGGAGCAGGTGAATCAGGGTGTCTCTCAGATCCTCACGGCTCACGATCGCGTCGATCATCCCGTGTTCCATCTGGTACTCCGCGCGCTGGAAGTCCGGCGGCAGCTTTCCGCCGATGGTCTGCTGAATCACGCGGGCACCGGTGAAGCCGATCATGGCTCCGGGCTCCGCCAGAATGATGTCGCCAAGCGTCGCGAAGCTCGCCGTGACTCCCCCGTAGGTGGGATCTGTCAGGACGGAAATGAAGAGCTGTCCGCTCTCCTTCAGCGTCTCAAGCGCCTCGCTGGTCTTTGCCATCTGCATGAGGGAAATGATCCCCTCCTGCATCCGGGCTCCTCCCGAGGCGGCGAAAATAATGAGCGGCAGCTTCTCACGCGCCGCGCGCTCCGCAAGACGCGCGATCTTTTCGCCCATGTCATGTCCCATGGAGCTCATGAGAAATCTCGCATCGCAGACACCGATCGCACAGGGAATGCCGTCCATTGTGATCTTTCCGGTCACGATGGCCTCATTCAGCTCCGTTGACTGCTGGGCTTCCCAGATTTTCAGCTCATACTGGGGGAAATTCAGCGGATTCACCGCCTCCATCACGGGATCCCACTCCTCAAAGCTTCCCTCATCCGCGAGAAGCCAGATCCTGCGGTATGCGTGAATCCTGACATAGGCGCCGCAGTGCGGGCACGCGTAGTGGTTCTCGCGCACCTCGATGTTGTTTACGACTGCGCCGCACTTCTTGCACTTCCATGTCCGTATGGGCTGCGGCTGACGCTCCTCTTTTTTCCTGAAAAAATTAATCAAAATCGTTCCTCTGTCTGTTTCTGCGAAGCCCGTCAGATATGACAAGCGGCCAATAAGTCATTCCCCCGCCTCTGCATAAGCGCAGCGCGGGCAGAGAGCCCGGCACTGCTGTTCAGGCTCCCACGATAAATGTGAGCTCCGCCTCGACCGCCTTTTCCTCCCCGACATACGCCACCGCCTTTCCGCGGCCGACCGGTCCCTTGACCCGGTCCACCTCGCAGATCAGCTTCAGCCGGTCGCCGGGGACGACCTTCCTGCGGAAGCGCGCGTGATCCACCGCGCCGAAATAAGCCGTCTTTCCTCGGTACTCCTCCTTTGAAAGAATCGCGACCGCGCCGGTCTGCGCCAGTGCCTCGATGATAAGGACCCCCGGCATGACCGGTTCCTGCGGAAAATGCCCCGCGAAATACGGCTCGTCAAACGTCACCGACTTGTATCCGACCGCGCGCTCACCGGGGACGAGCTCCTCGATGCAGTCCACCAGCAGAAACGGATGGCGGTGCGGGATGATCTCTTCGATTTCCTTGATGCCAAGCATTCCGGCTCCTCTCTCAGTTCTCGTACCTTGTCATGAGAATTGCGGCATTGTGTCCGCCGAACGCCAGCGAGTTGCTGAGCGCCGCCCGGACAACGCCTTCCTCTCCATGTCCCTTCAGGTAGTTCAGATCGCACTCCGGGTCATCATTCACGAGCCCAACCGTCTGGTGCATGTAGCCGTCCGCAACCGTCTTCGCGAGGACAACGCCCTCCACGCCTCCGGCCGCTCCGAGAAGGTGGCCTATCATGGACTTCGTGGAACTGATTCTGACCCGGTGCGCCGCCTCTTCCCCGAGCGCAAGCTTCACAGCCTTTGTCTCGGAGCTGTCATTCAGCTTGGTTGAGGTGCCGTGCGCATTGATGTAGTCGATGTCCTCCGGCTCAAGTCCCGCATCCTGAATCGCGAAGCGCATCGCCTCCGCATCTCCCGATCCGTCCGGAGACGGGGCCGTGATGTGGTAGGCATCGCTCGTCGCTCCGTAGCCGGACATCTCCGCGTAGATCTTCGCGTTCCGCTTCAGGGCGTGGCTGAGCTCCTCGAGCACGAGAATGCCGGCGCCCTCGCCGATCACGAAACCCGACCGATCCCTGTCGAACGGGATCGACGCGCGCGCCGGATCGTTCGAGGTATTCAGCGCGGTGAGCTGCGTGAAGCCCGCGACGCCGATCTCCGCGATGCAGGCCTCCGTGCCGCCGGCCAGCATCACATCCGCCTCCCCGTACTGGATTGAGCGGAAGGCCTCGCCGATGTTATGGGTTCCGGTCGCGCAGGCTGTCACGATATTTATGTTCTTTCCCTTCATGCCGAACGTTATCGCGATGCTTCCGGCAGCCATGTTGGAGATCATCATGGGAATGAAGAGCGGCGGCACCATGTTCGGACCCTTCGTGTCGAGACGGCGGAGACCGTCCGTGAAGATCTGCAGCGAGCCAATTCCAGATCCGACCGCGCAGCCCACGCGGTACGGGTTCTCCTCTGTCATGTCAAGTCCGCTGTCCTCCATCGCCTCTCTCGAGGCTGCGACAGCAAACTGGGAGAAGCGCGCCAGACGGCGTGCGGACTTGGGATCCATGAAGTCCTTCGGATTGAAATCCTTCACTTCAGCGGCGATCTTCACCTTGTAATCCGTGGTGTCAAACTGGGTGATGGGGCCGATTCCGCAAGCGCCCTCGCGGCACGCCTTCCAGAACGCGTCCACGCCGATGCCGATCGGCGTCACGGCACCGAGCCCCGTCACGACAACTCTTCTCTTTTCCATACTGATCTCCTGTAATTAAATGGACAGTCCGCCGTCGACGCAGATCACCTGTCCTGTGATGTAGCCGGCGTCCTCTCCCGCGAGGAAGGCCACTGCCGCGGCGATCTCCTCCGGTCTTGCAATCCGCTTTAACGGAATCTGCGCAAAAATTGCTTCCTTCACCTTGTCCGAGAGAACCGCCGTCATGTCGGTGTCCACAAAGCCCGGCGCTACCGCGTTCACGGTGATGTTCCGCCCGGAGAGCTCCCGCGCCGCCGTCTTCGTCATCCCGACGATTCCCGCCTTGCTCGCGGAATAATTGATCTGGCCGGCATTTCCATGGATTCCCGAGAAGGAAGAAATGCTGATGATCCGGCCGCTCCTCTGGCGGATCATCTTTTTCGCCGCCTCCTGCATGCAGAAAAAGCATCCCTTGAGATTGGCGTCGATGACCGCGTCAAACTGCTCCTCCTTCATGCCGATTAAAAGCGCGTCCCTCGTGATTCCCGCGTTGTTCACAAGAATGTCCAGATGCCCGAACTCCCCGAGCACGCGCGAAAACATCTCCTGGACGGACTTCTGGTCAGAGACATCCGCCTGCACCGTGAGGGCGCTTCCTCCTGCCGCGCGGATCTCCTCCGCGGTCTCCTCCGCCTTCTCAGCGGAACCGCGGTAATTCACCGCCACTGCCGCGCCTTCCGCCGCGAGCCGGACTGCGACCGCCCTGCCGATTCCTCTCGCGGCTCCGGTCACCAGCGCTGTCTTTCCCGATAGGCTGCTCATAGCTTCGAAAGGTCCTCCATTGTCTCAATGTTGATGACGGAGAGCGACCGGTCGATCTTTTTCACGAAGCCGGTCAAGGTCTTCCCGGGGCCGATCTCCACAAAGCGGTCCACGCCGTCTGCGATCATGGTGCGGATGCTCTGCTCAAAGCGGACGGACCCCGACACCTGCTTCACCAGAAGCTCCCGCGCCTCTGACGCCCTTGTCACGTACTCTCCTGTGTAATTTGCCACGTACGGGAAGGACGGATCGGAAAAGCTGACATGCTCAAGATACGCCGCGAGCTTTTCCCCCGCTCCCGAGAGCATGCCGGAATGGAACGGACCACTCACGTTCAGCGGAATGACGCGCTTCGCGCCGGCCTCTCTCAGTGCCTCCGAGGCCTTCTGTACCGCCTCTCTCCTGCCGGAGATCACGATCTGACCCGGGCAGTTGTAGTTGGCGATCCAGACCTCCGGGATCTCCCGGATGGTGTCCTCGATCAGCTTCGCCTCTGTCCCGAGGACTGCCGCCATGCCTCCGACACCCGCCGGCACTGCTTCTGCCATGAGCTTTCCGCGCTCCCGCACCGTGAGAACTGCATCCTCGGCGCTGAAGACGCCCGTGAGGCAGAGTGCCTCGTACTCCCCGAGGCTTAAGCCCGCGCAGACATCCGCCCTGAGGCCGGTCTTCCCGACCGCCTTCAGCATGGCGATTCCGGTAGTCACCATGGCCGGCTGCGTGTATTCCGTGAGGTTCAGTCTGTCATTTTCCTCAAAGCAGAGTGCGGCCATGTCCATGTGAAGCACATCCGACGCCATGTCAAAGACGGCGCGGGAATCGCTGTCGCTATCATAAAAGCTCTTTCCCATGCCGCATTTCTGTGCGCCCTGACCGGGAAAAAGAAACGCAGTCTTACTCATAGGCCGCTGCCTTTCGCGCGAGGTCGTGGAATTCCTTCATAATATCCTGGATAATTTCCCGGCAGGGCTTTACGTCGTGAATCATGCCCGCAATCTGACCTGCCATGACCGTCCCGTTCTTGATGTCTCCCTCCTGGACTGCCTTCCGGAGGGAACCGAGCGTCAGGTACTCGAGTTCCTCGAAGGTCTTTCCCTCCGCCTCGAGCTTCCGGTACTCCCGCGTCATGTCATTTCTCAGGCAGCGGACCGGGTGTCCGTGTGAGAGACCGGTCACCGTGCTGTCAATATCCTTCGCCTTCACGATTTTCTGCTTGTATGCGTCCGCCACAACCGCCTCGGTGCTCGCGACAAACCGCGTCCCGATCTGAACGCCCTCTGCTCCGAGCATGAAAGCTGCCATCATGCCGCGCCCGTCCGCAATTCCTCCTGCGCCGATGACCGGGATCTTCACCGCATCAGCGACCTGCGGAATCAGCGTCATCGTCGTCGCCTCGCCGATGTGGCCGCCGGACTCCATGCCCTCGGCGACAACCGCATCCGCGCCGATTCTCTCCATGAGACGCGCCTGTCCAACGCTCGCAACGACCGGAATCACACGGATCCCCGCGGCCTTCCAGTCTTTCATATACTTGTCCGGGACGCCGGCGCCGGTCGTCACGACCTTCACGCCTTCCTCCACAAGAATTCTGGCGACATCGTCCGCGTAGGGAGACATCAGCATTACATTCACGCCGAAGGGCTTGTCTGTCAGCTTCTTCGTCTCGCGGATCATGTTTCGGATCACATCGCCGGGCGCACTGGCTCCGCCGAGAAGGCCCAGGCCTCCCGCATTGCTCACCGCCGCGGCAAGATGCTGCTCCGCAACCCATGCCATGCCGCCCTGGAAGATCGGATACTCGATTCCAAGCAGCTCAGTGATTCTGGTCTTCATTACTCCTCGATTCCCTTTTCCTTCAGATAGTTGATGACATCGCCGACCTTTACAAGCTTCTCAAGATCCTCCGTCGGAATCTCGACCTTGTACTCATCCTCCATTGCCATGACGAGCTCAAAGAGATCCAGGGAATCCGCTCCGAGGTCGTCCTTGAACGAGGTCTCCTCAGTGATGGAATCCTCGTCGACGCTCAGCTGCTCTGCAATCATCTTCTTTAACTTGTCTAACATTCGTTTATCCTCCTGAAAATAATGATTGTGATTGGAATCTGTGCAATGCTACCACCGGACCACGGATGCGCCCCATGTGAGGCCGCCCCCGAATCCGGCTAATACCAGTCTGTCCCCTCTGGAAATTTTCCCGCCGCGCGCCATCTCATCCAGAAGAATCGGAATGGATGCCGCGGAGGTGTTTGCGGTTCTCTCCATATTCATAGGAAACTTTTCCAGCGGTTCCTGCATGCGTCTGGCAGCGGCGTCTATGATTCTCGCGTTCGCCTGATGCAGGACATAGTAGCGGACCTGCTCCTTCTCCGTTTTCGTCTGCCGGAGAACCTCCTCAATGACCTCCGGAACGGTCCGGACCGCAAAGCGGAACACCTGCTGCCCATCCATGTGCAGATAGTGATTGTCCGGATCGCTTCTTCCGGTGAGACACGCTCCCTGGGATCCGTCTGCCGCGAGCACCGTCCCGAGGATATCTCCGGCGTCCGGGTCCTCCGATGCCCTGAGAACCACGGCCCCGACGGCATCTCCGAAAAGCACACATGTGCTCCTGTCGTTCCAGTCAAGAAAATGTGAGAGAATTTCGCCCCCGAGAATCAGCGCCGTACCGGCCACTCCCGACCGCATCAAAGCCTCCGCAGTGCGGAGAGCGTAGAGAAATCCGGAGCACGCCGCGTTCAGATCGAAGCAGACCGCCCGCGGCACTCCGATCCGCGCCTGTACGAGGCATGCGGAGCTCGGTGTGACATTTCCGGCAGTGGCGGTCGCAGCAATGATGAGCCCGACCTCCTCCGGCCGGACACCTGCCGCCGTCATCGCATCCCGCGCTGCCTTCTCTCCAAGAGTGGCAAAGGTTTCCTCCGGCCCCGCAATATGGCGGTACCGGATCCCGGTCCGGCTGTAAATCCATGCGTCGCTTGTGTCCAGTGTTCTGGAAAGGTCATCATTTGAGACGGCTTTCTGCGGAAGTGCCGACCCTGTTCCGACAATAGAAATATGCATTCATTCCCCATGCTTGAGATTTTTTCGCAACGAGCCACGCGGACAGCATATCTTTCCGCATTCCTTCCGTCAATAGACATTTCCGGCTCAAATGCCCAACTGAATGTTCAAAAATAGACAGGGCGAACTGCTCTGTCTATCTTTGAATCCGGTCTCATGCCTCGGTCCTCGCCGCCTGGCCGGTCTTTCCATATTTCTTTTCGCATTCCGGACAGCGGCCGCAGATCTTCAGGTAAGCGATCCTCTGCTCCTGCTCGTACTGGTTTCCTTCCACCTCTGCGTCCGCAATGTGGCCGCATCCATAGAGTATTGTAAATTTCGCCATTCTTAATCCCTGCCTTTCGCGGACATTATACAACAAGTGCAGCGGAAAGGGTACTGCCCGCCTTCCGGAAGCACCCGAAAATTCCTCAGATCCGTGCGACACCGCTCCTTCTCGCAGCATCCGCAACCGCCTTTGCGACCGCGCCGCACACGCGGGGATCAAATGCCTTCGGGATGATGTAGTCCTCGGAGAGCTCACTCTCAGGGATCAGGGACGCGAGCGCCTTCGCGGCCGCCATCTTCATCTCCTCGTTGATGTCCCTCGCGCGGACATCAAATGTCCCGCGGAACACGCCGGGAAAGGCGAGAACGTTGTTGATCTGGTTCGGATAGTCGCTCCGGCCCGTCGAGACGATCCGTGCGCCGCCCTTCTTCGCCTCATCAGGGAAAATCTCCGGAGTCGGGTTTGCGCAGGCAAAGACGATCGCGTCGCGGTTCATGGTGCTCACCATCTCCGCCGTAACCGTATTCGGTGCGGAGACGCCGATGAAGACATCCGCCCCCACCAGTGCGTCCGCGAGCGTGCCGCTCTTACGCGCGAGGTTCGTGACCTCCGCCATCTCCTCCTTGATCCAGTTCATCCCCTTCTCACGGCCCTTGTAGATGATGCCCGTGCGGTCGCAGAGCGTGAGATCCTTGAATCCCGCGGAGAGAAGAAGCTTTGAAATGGAGATCGCTGCGGCACCGGCTCCGCTGACCACGATCTTCACATCCTCCTTCTTTTTCCCGACAATTTTCAGCGCATTTGTGAGTCCCGCAAGAGTGATGATCGCGGTTCCGTGCTGATCGTCGTGGAAAATCGGGATGTCGCACTTCTCCTTCAGCTTCCGCTCAATCTCGAAGCAGCGCGGCGCGGAAATGTCCTCGAGGTTAATGCCGCCAAAGGACCCCGAAATGAGGGCGACTGTGTTTACGATCGTGTCCACATCGTTCGACTTGATGCAGAGCGGGAACGCATCGACGCCGCCGAACGCCTTGAAGAGCACACACTTTCCCTCCATGACCGGCATTCCCGCCTCCGGGCCGATATTTCCGAGGCCCAGAACTGCCGAGCCGTCCGTGACGACCGCGCAGAGATTCCAACGCCGGGTCAGCTCATAGGAGAGATCAGGATTCTTCTGGATCTCAAGGCAGGGCTGTGCGACGCCCGGGGTGTAGGCAAGCGAGAGATCCTCCGCTGTCTTCACCGGTACCTTTGCGATCACCTCAATCTTTCCCTTCCACTCTCTGTGCTTTATCAGCGATTCTTCTGCATAATTCATACTCTGCTCCTTCTCCTTCCGTGCGGCGATTCTGCGCGCCCTGCCCCAAGCCATCCCAGCAAAGCATTACGGTGCAGAGGCCGAAATTTTTTCAGTTTCCGACGTCAGATACAGCGATTCTCAATTTTCCTGCTTCATCATACACGAGTTGCCGGACCGCTTCAACCACATTTCACGAGTCACAAAGGCCGCCGGGAC
>CACXCJ010000035.1 GCA_902766175.1 uncultured Lachnospiraceae bacterium | reverse complement strand
AGTCCCGGAGGGAAAGAAGCTCACGTTTGCGCTCGCCGGAAACCAGAACTCCGGCAAGACGACGCTCTTTAACCAGCTTACCGGCTCCAACCAGCACGTCGGGAACTTTCCCGGCGTGACGGTGGACCGGAAGACCGGATCCATCCGGAATCATCCGGACACGGAGGTCACGGATCTGCCGGGCATTTACTCCATGTCGCCGTATTCGGAGGAGGAGATCGTCTCCCGGCAGTTCATTCTCGACGAGAAACCGAGCGCCATCATCAACATCGTGGACGCGACGAATATCGAGCGGAATCTCTATCTCACGATGCAGCTCATGGAACTGGATGTCCCCATGGTTCTGGCGCTCAACATGATGGATGAGGTGCAGGGAAACGGCGGCACCATCCGCGTGAACCAGATGGAGGAGCTTCTGGGAATCCCTGTGGTTCCGATCTCGGCGGCAAAAAACCAGGGCATCGGCGAGCTGATCGACCATGCGATCCATGTGGCGCGCTACCAGGAAAAACCGAAGAGGCAGGACTTCTGCAGCCCGGACGACCACGGCGGGGCGGTACACCGCGCGCTGCACGGCGTCATGCACCTGATCTGTGATCACGCGGAGAAGGCAGGAATTCCGGTCCGCTTCGCCGCGACCAAGGTGATCGAGGGGGATCCGCGCGTCACGGAGGCGCTGCACCTCGACGAAAACGAGTCGGAGATGCTCGAGCACATCACGAGGCAGATGGAGGAGGAGCGCGGACTGGACAGAAGTGCGGCCATTGCCGACATGCGCTTTGCCTTCATCGAGCAGCTGGTCTCGGAGACCGTCGTGAAGCCGAGGGAGTCGAAGGAGCACGAGCGGAGCCGGAAAATTGACCGGGTGCTCACCGGAAAGTACACGGCGATCCCCGCCTTTGTTCTCATCATGGCGGCAGTCTTTTTCCTGACCTTCAGTGTGATCGGCGCCTTTCTTCAGTCCCTGATGGAGGACGGCGTCGCAGCGGTGTCCTCCCTGACGGACCAGCTGCTTCAGGCAGGCCACGTGAATGAGGCCCTCAGGTCCTTCGTGATCGACGGCGTGTTTTCCGGCGTCGGGACGGTTCTCACGTTTCTCCCGATCATCATCACGCTGTTTTTCTTCCTCTCGCTCCTTGAGGATACCGGCTACATGGCGCGGATCGCGTTTGTCATGGATAAGCTTCTCCGCCGGATCGGCCTCTCGGGCCGGAGCATCGTCCCGATGCTCATGGGCTTCGGCTGCAGCGTGCCGGCCGTGATGTCGTCGCGGACCCTTCCCTCTGACCGGGACCGGAAGATGACGATCATGCTGGTCCCGTTCATGAGCTGCACGGCGAAGCTCCCGATCTACGCCTTCCTCACGGCGGCGTTTTTCCCGGAGCACGGCGCCGTGATCATGATCTGCCTCTACCTCGGTGGCGTGCTGATGGGCATCCTCACGGCAAAGATCTCCAACACCACGTACTTCCGGGGAGATGCGGTTCCCTTCGTCATGGAACTTCCGAATTACCGCCTTCCGAGCGCAAAGAATGTCCTGCAGCTCCTCTGGGAGAAGGCGAAGGATTTCCTGACCCGCGCGTTTACGATCATATTCCTCGCGACGATTGTGATCTGGCTTCTGCAGAACTTTGACCTGAGGCTGAACCTCACGTCCGACTCCTCCCGGAGCATCCTGGCCTCTGTCGCGGGCTTCATTGCGCCGCTCTTCCGTCCGCTCGGGATCGGGGACTGGAGGATCTGCACCGCGCTCATCGCGGGATTCATGGCGAAGGAGAGCGTTGTGGCGACGCTCGGTGTTCTCTACGGAAGCACGGCGGCGCTCACGGAATCTCTCACAAGGCCGGCGGCACTCGCGCTGCTCACGTTCTGCCTGCTTTACACCCCCTGCGTTGCGGCGATCGCCTCGATTCACAGGGAGCTCGGGAAAAGATGGTCCGTTTTCATCGTGATTTTCCAGTGTGTCGTCGCCTGGATCGCGGGCCTTCTCGTGTATCTCATCGCGGGCGCCTTTTTCGGGTGACGCCGTGCGCTGGCAGAAGACTGCTGAGGCAGGGCGCCCGGGCAGAGTGCCTTCGCGCCGGACGCCGGAGACCGCAGAGCGGGGAAGTATTAGCATCTGCTTATACCCCGATGCAGAAGAAACTATTTGCGGCTTCAGGAGTTTCATGGGACAATAAGACTCGGAAATTTGAAATCGTCATTGCACTGGGGACCGGTCCGCAGGAAGCGGTTCCGTACTTATGAGACAGGAGGGATATCATGGATCTCGGATTAAAGGGCAAGGTCGCTGTCTGCATGTCATCTGCCGCCGGAATCGGAAAGGGGATTGCGACGGAGTTCGCGCGGGAAGGCGCAAGGGTTGTGATCTGCACGGCAGAAAAGTTCAAGGCGGATCTCGACAAGGCGCAGGAGGACATCGAGAAGGTGACCGGAAACCGCCCGTACGAGTATCTCTACGACGTGAAGGACCCGGAGAGCATCACGAACATGATCAATTCCGTGGCGAAGGATCTCGGCGGCATCTACGCACTGGTGAATCACTGCCCGGGACCGAAGGCCGGCACCTTTGAGACGCTCACGGAGGAGGACTGGGCGGACGGCTATGAGAAGTGCCTGCACAGCTACACGTTCTCGATCCGCTCGGCGCTTCCCTACATGAAGGAAGCGGGAGAGGGAAGAATTCTGAACAGCACTTCCTCCTCGATCAAACAGGCGCTGGACAATCTGATTCTCTCCAATACGTTCCGCATGGGCGTGGTCGGAATGAGCAAGACCCTCGCGCGAGAGGTCGGGCAGTACGGCATCCTTGTGAATGTCCTCGGACCGGGCCGGATCTACACGGACCGCATCAAGTATCTGAACGGTGTCCGCGGCGCAAAGCTCGGCATCTCCGAGGAGGAGTACACGAAGCGCGACAGCGCGGGATTCCCGCAGAAGCGCTACCAGACGGTGGATGAATACGGCCGCACCGTGGTGTTCCTCTGCTCCCCGGCAAACACGGCTGTGTCTGGCCAGTATCTTCTCTGCGACGGCGCGATGACGCAGGCGTACTGATCCTGCAGCTTCTGAAACTTTTTAAGAAGAACCCGTGGAATTCTTTAAATACCGCGGGTGTGCAATCTGCTAAATTTTCGTGTTTCAGGTGACAAGCTCCGAATTTGCGCTATAATCAGCTACGCAGTGAGGAGAATGAGACCAGTGAGATGGATGCCGCGGTGCGGCATCCATCTCGCGCTCTTAAGAAGAAGGCGGAGCGGCCGGGGAGGCCCGCCCGCAGGAAGCCTGTCCGGCCCGGGAAGGGGCCGGTGCCGCGCGGAGATGCTGTCCGGCGGTCTGAAAAATAGGAGTGACACGGAATGAGACAGAGAAAAGTTCAGAACATGACGCGCGGGGTGATCTGGAAGCAGATCCTCCGGTTTTTCTTTCCGATTCTGATCGGGGCGCTGTTTCAGCAGCTCTACAACACCGTGGACGCGGTTGTTGTCGGGCAGTTTGCCGGCAAGGAGGCGCTCTCAAGCGTCGGGGGCTCTTCGGCTCAGATCCTGAACTTCGTGTTCAGCTTCTTCATCGGTCTTTCGACCGGCTCCACAGTCGTGATTGCGCAGTACTTCGGCGCAGAGCAGGACGATGCCGTCGACACGGCGCTTCATACGTCGTACCTCTTCGCGTGCCTGTGCGGACTGGTTCTCGGCGGCCTCGGCGTTCTCTTCACGACGCCGCTTCTCGAGCTCCTCGGGACGCCGGAGGAACTCATGGCGCAGTCCGGCGCCTATATCCGGATTCTTTTCGGCGGACTTGTGTTCACCCTGATCTTCAACATGGGGTCGGGCATACTCCGGGCGGTCGGGGATTCCAAGCGTCCGCTCTACGTGCTGATGGCGTGCTGCCTCATGAACATCGTGCTGGATCTCCTGTTTGTCATGCAGTTTCATCTCGGGGCGTCCGGCGCGGCAATCGCGACGAATATCTCTCAGGCGGCGAGCGCCGCGGCGGTCACATGGCTCCTTGTGAAGAAGACACCTGGCATGAAGCTCTGCCTGAAGCGGCTCCGGATCAGCCGCCCGATGCTCGCGCGCATTCTTCAGATCGGTTTTCCGACAGCGCTCGCAGGCAGCATGTTCTCGATTTCCAACATGGTGATCCAGACCGCGATCAACGGGATGGGAGTGGACCCCATCGCCGCGTGGACGGCGTACGGAAAGGTGGATTCGCTCTGGTGGATGATTGACCAGGCGTTCTCCACGGCGGTTGTGACCTTTGTCGGCCAGAATTTCGGTGCGGGGCTTGCGGACCGGATCGAGCGCGGGATCCGTGAGGTCCTCGTGATGGAAATCCTGATGGCGTTCGGCGCGTCTCTGTTCATGAATACCTGCGGGGAATTCCTGCTGGGCCTCTTCACGACGGATCAGACCGTCGTGAGCCTAGGCTCCGGTCTGCTTCGATTCATCACGCCGTTCTACGCGGTCTATGTGATCAACGAGGTCCTCTCGTCCGCACTCCGCGCAGAGGGGTACGTCATGGTCTCCACGGTGGTCAATTTCGTGGGCGTCTGCATTTACCGCGTGTGCTGGGTGAGCCTGTTCTGCCCGGAGGGATCCACGATGAAGCACGTGCTGTCCTGCTATCCCGCGAGCTGGATCTGCATCAGCGTGATCATGGCGGTCTACTACCTCTTCCACCAGAAGCGTATCCTCGCGAAAATGAGAGGAAGACGCGTGGAACAGCTTCAGAGTGCCGCCTGATTGTTCAAAAATTAACTTTGCTATACTTGCCCGTCAAGCTGTGCTAATTTTATTTTCGGAAGCTGTTGTGTTTTCCGGACAATATAAAGAGAGGAATGCAATGATGAGCAAGATCAATGTCGGCATCAACGGATTCGGACGGATCGGAAGAATCGTCGTGAGAAGCCTTGCGGAGCGGGTCACCCCGATCAATATCTGCGCGATCAACCTTCATCACGCGGACTTCAAGCGGATGGCGTATCAGCTGGAGTACGATTCGGTTTTCGGGCGGTTTGGCGGTCAGGTAGCGGCGACGGATGACGGCATCGAGGTAAACGGAAAGCGGATTCATGTGTTCAGCGAGGACGACCCGTCAACCATCGACTGGGCGGGCGTCGGTGCGGAATATATTCTCGAGACGACCGGAAAGTTCCGGAGCATGGAGGACTGCAGAAAGCACTTCCAGGGCGGCGCAAAGAAGGTCATCCTCAGCGCACCGGGCAAGGAGCCGGATTTCCCGACCTTTGTCATGGGCGTGAACGAGGACACCTACGACCCTGCCACGATGGACGTCGTCTCCAACGCGAGCTGCACGACGAACTGCCTCGCGCCGCTCACAAAGGTCATCAACGACCGCTTCGGCATTGAGAAGGGGCTGATGTCGACGATCCACGCGTCCACCTCAAAGCAGAAGCCGGTCGACTCGAACGGCGGGCGCGACTGGCGGACCGGCCGCTCCGTGTTCAACAACATCATTCCCTCCTCCACCGGCGCGGCGAAGGCGGTCGGCATGGTGATCCCGGAGCTGAAGGGACACCTCACGGGCATGAGCTTCCGCGTCCCCTGCAACGACGTCTCCGTCGTCGATCTCACAGCGGAGCTGAAGACCAGGACCACGTATGAGGAAATCTGCGCCGCAGTGAAGGAAGCGTCCGAGGGCAGCATGCGCGGCATCATTGAGTACAACAGCGACGAGCTTGTCTCCGGGGATATCCGCGGAAACTTCAACACCTGTGTTTTCGATGAAAAGGCAGGAATTATGCTCGATGACACGTTTGTCAAGCTGATTGCGTGGTATGATAACGAGTGGGGCTATTCCAACAAGTGCATCGACCTCGTGATCCACATGGCGATGATGGACCGCGCGGCGAGGATCGAGGCGGTGCGGAAGGCCTGAAGCAGAGTACCGGGAGGTGAAGAGGTGAGTAAGTTCGGTTCAAAGAACAAGGACAGCAAGAAGGCGGAGGAGCTGAAGATGAAGCAGCAGCTCGCCGCGCTTGCGAGGAAGAACGCCAAGAAGAAGAAATAAGCGGGCCTCGGTGCGGCGGCGCAGAGACCGCTGCACGGCCCGGAGGCATGTTCTTTCGGAGCGGATTCTGGAGAGGGATCCGCTCTTTTTTTCTGCCCGTGTGCACCTGGTGGCATCCGTTTCGGAGAGACAGTTGACAAATACCCACAAGGGGTATAAGATAGCTTCTGAACAAAATGCTGGGGAGGGGTATTAAAACCGAGCCAGACACAAAGCAGCTGGAAACGGACAGGAGCCAGGAGCCGCCTGAAAGTCAGATGCAGGCTTTCATGGAAAATTGTCCGGACACATAAAAGCAGACAGGATGTGAGCGGAAGATGAGAGAAAAGATGGGAGAAAAGAGGAATCAGAATCCGGGGAGTGCGCCGGGACAGCGCGCGGCGGAGGCGCGGAGACCGGCTGCGGAGGCAGCGGCAGAAAGAGAGAGGCAGGAGAGAGCCCCGCAGGGGGCAGCGGCAGAGGCCGGCGGGAGTTCCTGCTGCTGCGGGGACGGAAGCGCCGATGACGGAAAGAGCGGCGGGAAGCGGCACACGCTTCGTTCGGAGAAGGACAAAAAGGACCTCCTCGTCCGCCTGAGAAGAGTGGAGGGACAGATCCGCGGGATCGAGCGCATGGTGGAGGAGGACATGTACTGTCCGGATATCCTCGTGCAGGTCAGTGCTGCGACAAGTGCGCTGAACAGCTTCAACAAGGTGCTCCTCGCCTGTCACATCCGCGGCTGCGTGAAAAACGATATCGAGAGCGGACGTGACGAGACCATCGACGAGCTCTGTGCGCTGCTGCAGAAGCTCATGAAATAACGGAAAGGAGCGCAAATGGATCAGTACAAAGTGACCGGCATGAGCTGTGCCGCCTGCCAGGCGCATGTGGAGAAGGCCGTGTCGAAGGTGCCGGGCGTGAAGAGCGTCTCGGTGTCCCTTCTCACAAATTCCATGGCAGTGGAGGGAACTGCTTCTTCCGCCGATATCATCCGCGCGGTGGAGAGCGCGGGCTACGGTGCGGCGGAGATGAATGCGGAACAGAAGAAGACGGGCGCCTCCGAGCGCCTCGCCGCAGAGGAGGATGCCCTGAAGGACCGGACGACGCCGCGCCTCGTGCGCCGGCTCGTGCTCTCGGTCGGATTTCTCCTTCTCCTCATGTACCTCACGATGGGGCACAACATGTTAGGGCTTCCGCTCCCGGCGTTTCTTCATGAGAACCCGATCGGAACCGGCCTCATGGAGCTTCTTCTGGCACTCATCGTGATGGCGATTAACCGCGCGTTCTTCGTGTCCGGGTTCCGCTCCGTCCTGCACGGCGCGCCGAACATGGACACGCTCGTGGCCCTGGGCTCCGGCGTCTCGTTCCTCTGGTCTCTCTATGTCCTGTTCCGGATGACGCGGCTCTCCGCAGACGGGGCGGACGCCATGACGCTCATGGAGCTCTCCCGCAGCGAGCTCTACTTTGAGTCCGCCGCCATGATCCCGGCTCTCATCACGGTAGGAAAGACACTCGAGGCCTACTCGAAGGGCCGCACGACGGACGCCCTGAAAAACCTCATGAGGATGGCGCCGAAGACGGCGGCGGTCGAGCGGAACGGAGAGGTGGTCGAAGTTCCGGTCGATGAAGTTCTGCCGGGAGATATCTTCGATGTGAAGCCTGGCGAGGCGGTTCCGGTGGACGGCGTGATCCTCGAGGGGAGCACGGCGGTGGACGAGTCGTCGCTCACCGGGGAGTCGATCCCGGTGGACAAGGCAGTGGATGACCCGGTCAGTGCCGCGACCATCAATCAGTCCGGCTTCATCCGCGCCCGGGCGACGAGGGTCGGAGAGGACACGGCGTTCGCACAGATCATCAAAATGGTGAGCGATGCCGCCGCGACAAAGGCGCCGATTGCCAGGGTGGCAGACCGGGTGTCTGCGGTGTTTGTTCCGGCCGTGATTCTCATTGCGCTCGCGGTGCTCGCCCTCTGGCTTCTCCGCGGCGAGACGGCTGCGTTTGCGCTGGAGCGCGCCATCAGCGTGCTCGTGATCTCCTGCCCGTGCGCGCTCGGCCTTGCGACGCCGGTCGCGATCATGGTGGGAAATGGCGTCGGCGCGAAGAACGGGATTCTCTTCAAGACCAGTGAGGCGCTGGAAAATGCCGGGAAGCTTCAGATCGCGGCTCTGGACAAAACAGGGACCATCACCGCAGGAAAACCCGTGGTGACCGATGTGCTTCCCGCAGAGGGCGTCTCGGAGGAAGAGCTCCTGACGAAGGCCTGCGCACTGGAAATGAGGAGTGAGCATCCGCTCTCCCGCGCAGTGAGGGCGGAAGCCGAGGCACGCGGCATCGGAGCGCCTGAGGTCACGGACTTCCGCGCGCTCTCCGGACACGGCCTCACGGCAAAGCTGGCGGGACATGTTCTGCTCGGCGGCTCCGGAAGCTTTCTCATGAGCCAGTCGGCGGTGCCGGACAGCGCAGAAAAGCAGTCGGAGATGCTCGCCTCCGCCGGAAAGACCCCTCTCTTCTTCGCAGAGGACGGAAGGTTTCTCGGCATCCTCGCGGTCGCGGATACGATCAAGGAGGACTCGGCGCAGGCCGTGCGGGAACTCCGGAACATGGGAGTTGAGGTCGTCATGCTGACCGGGGACAATGAGCGGACGGCGCGCGCCATCGGAGCGGAGGCCGGCGTTGACCGCGTGATCGCGGGAGTTCTTCCGGACGGCAAGGAATCCGAGATCCGGAAGCTCATGAAGCGCGGCAGAACCGCCATGGTCGGCGACGGCATCAATGATGCGCCGGCGCTGACCCGCGCGGACACAGGCATCGCGATCGGCGCCGGGACGGACGTCGCAATCGATTCCGCCGACATTGTCCTCATGAACTCGCGCCTCACAGATGTGAGCGCCGCCATCCGCTTGAGCAGGGCAGTGCTCCGGAACATCCACGAGAACCTGTTCTGGGCCTTCGCCTACAACGCGATCCTGATTCCGATGGCAGCGGGTCTCTATCCGGGAATCCGGATGAATCCGATGTGGGGCGCGGCGGCGATGTCTCTCTCGAGCTTCACCGTGTGCATGAACGCACTGCGTCTGAATCTCTGCAGGATCCACGACGCGTCTCATGACCGGAAGAGCGGCGGCCGCAAGGCCCTGAGGCCGGAGAACGACGGAGCGGAAGAGCAGGAGGCTCCGGGAGTCTGCGGGGCTCCGGAAGAGGCCCTGCACGCTGCGGCGTCATGCGGCAGTACCTGCGTAAATAACAGTTTAAAGGAGGAAAGGGATATGACAGAGACGGTAAACATTGAGGGAATGATGTGTGAGCACTGCGAGGCGACTGTGAAGAAGGCGCTCGAGAAGCTCGACGGCGTGGAAAAGGCAGAGGTCTCCCATGTGAAGGGAAATGCGGTCCTGACACTCTCGAAGGCGGTCCCGGAGGAGGAGATTCAGAAGGCCGTCGAGGATCACGACTACACGTTCAAGGGAATCGCGTCCTGAGCATAACGCCGCAGAGGCATGAAGCGGTCAGTCCACAGCGCGGAAAAGGCAGAGGGCTGAGGGCCGTAATGCCAGGAAAACAGAAGACGTGGCAGCAGGCGGCGCTCTGTACCTCCGCCTGCTGCCACGTCTTCTGTGCGTCCGTCTCACGCCTCCCGGAAGGAATCCTCCCTGATCTCCGGCAGGGCTCTTGCGCGTTCCGCGTCCTGTTCCGGGACGTCGATGTAGTAGACATTTCTCTCGATTTTTCCCTTCTCACCGAAGTTCCGGGCGTCGAGCTTCGCGCCGCACCCGCCGACCGGAAGCTCTGTCTCGAAATAACCGCCGTAGCAGCGGATTCCGGCAGCTCTCAGCGCCTTTTTCGCTGCCTTGTAGGCGGCGTAATCGTTGCGGGAAAAAATGCGGGTTTTCTTCTCAAAGAGACCAAGGAATGACATGGGGCACCTCCCTTTCAGCGCAGATCCGGGGAGAGCCGGCAGCCGGAGAGCAGCCTGCACGCCCGGCTTCTCTCCGGCACAGGGTCTTCTGCGGCAGATCTGCGGACAATATAGCATGAACGTACCGCCTTTGGTGTCAATAGTCAAGAATTGCAGAAAAGGACTTCCATTGTTTGGACAGTATTGCCCTCGTATTTGAGCGGCCCGCTGTGTTATACTGCAGGAGCTGCGAAAAATGGAGTATATTGTTTGAATTTCAGCATTTACCACCATATGTGGTAGCGCACGCGGGAAAATACGAAAGAAAATACAAAAGAAAAACAAAACGGCCCTTTTCATTTTATGGCAACCGATGTATGATGAAGAGGCACCAGATATTGATTGAGTAAAGGCAGAGTACACAATATTTGGTAATACACACGGAAACAGAGGACGAAAGCGCGGGGAGGCAGTGCTCCGGCTGTTCAGGGGGAGGGAGCATGGAAGTGCAGGTCAGGACGAACGTTATCAAGCGGAACGGACAGGAAGTTCGCTTTGATATCATGAAGATTGTGAACGCGATTGATGCCGCAAAAAAGGAGGTCGACCGGATCCACCAGCTGAATCCGTACCAGATCCAGGCCATTGCGGAGAAGATCGCGGGTGAGGTCGCAGCCTCCACGCACGCGGTGAATGTCGAGGACATCCAGGAAAAGGTTGAGACCGGCATCATGGAGATGCGCGGCTATGAGGTGGCCCAGAAGTATATCCGCTACCGCTACAAGAGAAGCCTGGCCCGCAAGGCGAACACGACCGACGAAGGCATCCTCTCCCTCATTGACCGCGCAAACGAGGAGGTAAAGCAGGAGAATTCCAACAAGAATCCGGTCATCAACTCCACGCAGCGCGACTATATGGCCGGCGAGGTCTCGAAGGACCTGACGAAGAGAATCCTGCTTCCGGAGGATATCGTCGCCGCGCACGAGCAGGGGATCATTCATTTCCATGACGCAGACTACTACGCGCAGAGAGAACACAACTGCGACCTCATCAACCTCGAGGACATGCTCCAGAACGGAACTGTGATCAGCGAGACCATGATCGAGAAGCCGCACAGCTTCTTTACGGCATGCAATGTCACGACCCAGATCGTGGCGCAGGTCGCGTCGAACCAGTACGGCGGTCAGTCCTTCACGCTCTCGCACCTCGCGCCTTTTGTCGATGTGAGCCGGAAAAAGATCCGCAGGGCGGTCATCGAGGAGCGGAAGCTCTGCGGGGAGCCGCTGAAGGACGAGGTAATCTCAAAGATTGTTGAAAGCCGTCTCGCGGAGGAGATCCGCAGCGGGATCCAGACCATTCAGTATCAGCTGATCACGCTCATGACCTGCAACGGCCAGGCCCCGTTTGTCACGATGTTCATGTATCTCGACGAGGTCCCGGAGGGCCAGACGAGAGATGACCTCGCGGCGATCATCCGGGAGGTCCTGATCCAGAGGATGCAGGGAGTGAAGAACGAGAAGGGCGTCTGGATCACGCCGGCCTTCCCGAAGCTGATCTATGTCCTCGATGAGGACAATGTCACCCCGGGAACGAGATACTGGTCTCTCACGGAGCTCGCGGCGAAGTGCACCGCGAAGCGGATGGTTCCGGACTATATTTCCGCCAAGAAAATGCGCGAGTACAAGGGCGATGTCTACCCCTGCATGGGCTGCCGCTCCTTCCTGACCCCGGACACCGAGGGCCTCGGGGAGGGAGGAAAGCACAAGTACTACGGCCGGTTTAACCAGGGCGTCGTGACCATTAATCTCGTGGATGTCGCGTGCTCCTCCTACGGGGACATGAACAAGTTCTGGAAGATTCTGGATGAGCGGCTGGAGCTCTGCCACAGGGCGCTCCGCTGCCGGCACGAACGCCTGAAGGGAACCGTCTCCGACGTCGCGCCGATCCTCTGGCAGTACGGTGCGCTGGCGCGGTTAAGGAAGGGCGAGACGATCGATAAGCTTCTGTACAACAACTACTCGACGATTTCCCTCGGATACGCGGGGCTCTATGAGATGTGCATGCGCATGACCGGAAAGAGCCACACGGACCCGGAGGCGAAGCCGTTTGCGCTGAAGGTCATGCAGCACTTGAACGACAAGTGCGCGGAGTGGAGGAAGGCTGAGAACATCAGCTATTCCCTCTACGGCACGCCGATGGAGTCGACGACATACAAGTTCGCAAAGTGTCTGCAGAAGCGCTTCGGCATCATCAAGGATGTGACGGACCACAACTACATCACGAACAGCTATCATGTGAACGTGCGTGAGAAGATCGACGCGTTCCGGAAGCTCCAGTTTGAGGCGGAGTTCCAGAAGCTCTCCCCGGGCGGCGCGATCAGCTACGTCGAGGTCCCGAACCTGCAGAACAACATTCCGGCTGTGCTCTCGATCATGAAGTTCATCTACGACAACATCATGTACGCAGAGCTGAACACGAAGAGCGACTACTGCGAGGTCTGCGGCTACGACGGGGAGATCAAGATCCGCGAGAACGAGAACGGAAAGCTGGTCTGGGAGTGCCCGAACTGCGGGAACCGCGATCAGTCGAAGATGTTTGTGGCGCGCCGGACCTGCGGCTATATCGGCACGCAGTTCTGGAACCAGGGAAGGACACAGGAAATCAGGGACCGCGTGCTGCACGTCTCCACACCGAAATTTGAGGAAGCAGGCGTGAAGTCCGCAGCGGACTGAGCAGACAATTCATTCATAGAGACCATGGCTCCCCGCCGATGCTTGAAAGAGCAGGGCGGGGAGCAGCTGTGTATTGCTTTTCTTTCTCCCGGAGGAGAGTTGACAGAAGGGGCATCAGGCTTTATACATGGTTCTGTGCCGGATATTCGGCTTGCGGCCGGCCGGCGTATATCGTGGGAATTCCTTTGAAACAGCTTCAGCGTTTGCGTACACTGCAGGTGGTGAACCATGTCCTTTCTCTCTCTGAACTTCTTCCTGTTTTTCCCGATTGCGGTGCTCGGATACTACCTGTTCCCGTACCGCTTCCGGAAATTCTGGCTTGCCGCAGCGTGCTTCTTCTTTTATGCCTTCGCCGGCATCCGCTTTGTCCCGCTCCTTCTGGGATACATTCTTTTTACCTACCTTGCGGGAATTGCCCTGGAACGGAGAGGATCCGGGAGACCAGCCGGAAAATGCGGGGCATCTGCAGAAGCGCTGCCGGAGAGAGCCGGGGCCGGGGGGACGGCCCCGGGGGATCGAAGGGCGGAGCGGACGCTTGCCGCTTTCTGCCTCTTTCTCCTTTTCGGTGTCCTCAGCCTGTTCAAGTACAGTCAGGTGCCGGCTTTCTCTGTGATGCCGGCCGGCATTTCCTTCTTCACCTTTGAGGCGGCGGGGTATCTGATCGATATCTACCGCGGAAAATACCGGGCGGAGCGGAATTTCCTGAATCTCGCCCTGTTTCTGAGCTTTTTCCCGCAGCTTTTGTCCGGGCCCATCGCGCGGGGGGAGAGCCTTCTTCCGCAGATCGCCCGTCCCAGGCGCTTCCACCTGCACTTTTTGAGAAGCGGCATGTACCTTCTGCTCTGGGGCGCCTTCCTGAAGCTCGTCATCGCCGACCGCGCGGCGCTCTTTGTGGATGCCATCTACGAAAGCTATGAGGCGCACGGCGGCGCGGAGCTTTTTCTCGCGGCGGCGCTCTACGCGCTGCAGCTCTACTGCGATTTCTACGGCTACTCCTCGATGGCGCTCGGAGCGGCGGAGATCCTCGGCTTCCGCCTCCGGGACAATTTCGACGCGCCCTATCTCGCGGCAGATATCTCCGATTTCTGGCGCAGGTGGCACATCTCCCTCACCTCCTGGTTCCGTGACTACGTCTACATTCCGCTCGGCGGAAACAGAAAGGGCGTGGCGCGGAAGTACGTAAATATTCTCATCGTCTTTATCCTCAGCGGAATGTGGCACGGGAACACGGTGAATTTTGCGATCTGGGGCGGCCTGAACGGGCTCTACATGGTGATTTCCGGCGTCACGAGGGGGCTTCGGGGAAAGGTGCGGAGTGCGCTCGGGATCGACGCATCCTCCTTCAGCGCCCGCTTCCTCTCCAGCTGCATCGTCTTCGCCGAGTTTATGTTTTCCTGCATCTTTTTCCGCGCGGAGTCGCTGCATCAGGCGCTCGGGATCCTGAAGCGGATCTTCACGTCCGTGAGCCTGAGAGGCCTCGGGAGCTCGATTCTCTTCCGGGCCGGCGGCGGGATGCCCGGCCGCGGCGATCTCCTGATTCTTCTTGCGGCACTCCTGGTCCTGTTCGCGGCGGACTGCCTGAAGTACCGGGGTGTCACAGTCAGAAATCTCCTCATGCGGCAGGACCTCTGGTTCCGGGATCTCGCCGCTGTCGGAGCATTTCTTCTGATCCTGTTCCTGGGCGTCTGGGGAGAATCCTTCCGTGCGGACAGCTTTGTCTATGTGCATTTCTGAAGTGCAGAAAGTGAGGGGAGAGGACTGTGCGAAGCAGCAGAAGAGAAGCAGTGGCAGACAGCGGGAGGAAAATGGCGCCCGGCACCGCAGAAAAGACGGGGCCGGACACCGGGAAGAGGGCACTGCACAATTCCAGGGGAAGAGCAGTGCGCCGGATCCGGATCCGCTATGCGCTCAATGCGCTTCTCGCAGTGCTGGCCGCGGGAGCTCTCGCGGTGCAGCTCACGTATCTCTGCCGCGGCTACAACCGGATGGCGCGCTTCTACGGGCTCCGGGATCACTGCCTCGACGCGGCGGTGATCGGGACCAGCACGACATTTACCTCGTATATGCCGATGGAGGTCTACGGAAAGTACGGGATCGCCTCCGCAGTCATCGCGACGAACATGCAGTTCGAGGGGACACTTCCCTTTACGATCCGCGAGGTGGAGAAGACGCAGTCCCCGGCGCTTCTCCTGATTGACCTTACGCCGTTCATCCGGCACCACTATGCGGGGCGGCCGGACTGGGAGGCGGGGGACGTGAATCTCTTCATCCGCTACAATGTCGACAGCATGAAGATCTCCAGGGACCGCGCAGAGCTGGTCCATGAAATCTGCCGGGATTTCGGGATGGGATTTCAGGAGGAGATCTACTACCACCTGGATGTGTCGCGCTATCACCTGAACCCCGTGAATTTCGCACAGATGAGGAATGAGATGCACGACGCGAACCGCGGCTTCCAGCACCTGCAGAAGGAAGGCGGGGAGGCATTCTGCGCGGGAGATATGGCGGATACGGATGTAGCGCTTCCGCTGGAGGGGATTGAGGAGAGAAATCTGGAACGCCTCTTTGAGACGGTCGGATCCCTCAGGGACTGCGCGGTGGTCTTTTTCTGCCCGCCGGTCTATTTTGAGACGGAGGAAGAGGCCGGGACGAAAAATTATGTGAAGGCGGAGGCGGAAAAGCGGGGATATCCCTTCTGGGATCTCACAGAGGAGCGGGAGGCGTACGGGCTGAATCCGGGCACGGATTACCGGGACGCGCTGCACTTTGACAGCCTCGGGAGCCTGAAGGTCACGGAGATGCTCTCGGACCGGATCACCGCCTCCTTCTCCCTCCCGGACCGCCGGCAGGACCCCGCCTGGCAGGACTGGAGCGCGGACTTCGCGGAGTGGGAGGATCTCCGCGGCGGCTATCTGAGTGTGGACCGCGCCGCGGCCGGCGCCGCGGGCGCGTGACGGGAAGACCTGGGCCCGCTGCACCGGCAGTGCGCTTCGCACCCGGGTTTTGTATGCCGGGTTTATTTCCTGGTGAAGCGGATCTCCAGCTGGTTTCCGGCGCAGTGCACATCGGCGATGGCGCCGGTGAGGAGCGGCATGGAGGGAGGAAGGTGGCCCAGGTCAATATCCATGATGACGGGAACCTCGAAGCGCGAGAGAATGTCGAGGACCGCCTTGTACTGGTCAAGTCCCATGGACGCCTCTCCGAAATGGAGCGGGCGTCCCACGAGAAAACCGGCGGGCTTTCGGAACCAGCCGCAGTGCAGGAGATGCCAGAGTGCCCGCTCCATGTCGAAAACATTCAGGTCGCAGCACTCGAAGAACCAGAGGATGCCGTCGGACTCGTAGTTCCGGCAGAATTCCGGAACGCGGTCGTACTCTGTGCCTGCCAGATTGACGAGGCAGTCGAGGCAGCCGCCGATCAGCCGGCCGCGCATGGTGAGCGCCCCGGGGCCCTCCGGGTACCGGTGCAGCCTTGTGCGCCGGACCGTGTGGTAGGGCGCGAGCGGATGCTCCTCGTCCTTTAACTCATCCCCGGGCCCCTGCCAGGTGCCGTAGGAGCGGATCACGTTCCGCCCGCCCGAGAGGAGACCGAGCGCGTCGTAGCATACCTGATGCCAGGGATGCATGCCGAATGCCGGCGCGCACGGACCGTAGACAGACGCGGTGTCACAGAGCGTCGCGAGGAGAAACGTCAGATTCGTGTTGTCGGAAAAGCCCATGAACCAGCGCGGCTTTTCCTTTTTCAGGCGCTCGAAGCTTATGAAGTCAAGCGTCTCGCACATGAGCTCGCCTCCGCCGCAGGAAATGACGGCGTCAATTCCGGGGCAGGTCAGGAAATGTTCCGCCTCGGCGCCGCATTTTTCAGGCGTGCTGCTGATGCCGATTCCCTCTGCGGCGCGCGCGTTCGGTCCCTCGACGATTCGGTAGCCGAGAGACGAGAGCTTTCTCTCCGCGCTCTCAAAGGAAGCGAGATACACGCCTTCGGCGCAGCCGAAGGACGGGGCGATGAAGCCGATGGTTCCGTTTTTCGGAAGAAATTCCGGATAGCGCATAGATCCTCCTGTCTGTCTCCGGCCGACGTGTCTGCGGGCAGTGCCTCCGGTTTCCGGCAGGCGCCCGATTTTATGTCACCCGGTTATCATCCTTTCGACACCCACATCAGTTTTATGATATAATAATGACTCTGAAAGGAAGTGATTTTGGATGGTCGACCATCGCGCACTGACCTCGGACGGGTATCTCAAGGATCAGGATTATCTCGCCAATTATCAATACGGATACTGGCCCACTTCCTTCAACGGCTGCGGATGGGTCGCGGCATTTAACCTGATCCACACGATGCGGCCGGAGGTGACGCCCGACGAAGTGCACCGCGCGATGCTGGAGTTTCTCACCTTCAACGGCCGCCGCGGCACCCCGTTTCCGGATCTCGCTGCCTTTTTTACGCAGTGGGCAAAAATGCCGTTCTGGAGGGTGTACGGGAAGTCGCAGATCCTGGAGCGGCTCTCCCGGAGAGGTGTCCTGAAAAGGGGCGTTCTCCGCTACGTCGAGGGGGACACACCTCATTATATCGCATTTTATGAGGTGAATCCGGAAAAACTGCCGGCGGAGGTGATTCTTCCGGACCCTCTTGTGCCCGGGGAGGGACCGTTCTACCGCTTCTTCAACGCGGCGGATGGCCTCGAGGACTTCGCGGCGAACATGAAGAATTTCCGCAGGGACCACATCAGTCATGATCTCCTGATCCGGCTTCTCATTCCGAAGGAGAAGGACTGTCCGGGTCTGAAAGCCCTTGAGATCCGCGGAAACGGCGCCATGAAACAGCACTTATAACAGCGGGAAAAGTCATGCACGAGAAGGAAGCAAAAACCATTCTATCGACGCAGAACGGAATGAATCCCTACTGCGGGTGCACCTGCGGCTGCCTTGTGTGCGCCGCGCGCGGTGCCTGCCGGCGGAAGAGCTCCGCGTTTGACGATGTGGAAATCCGCGCGAACGCGCCGGCGCTTCTTGAGACTGCGCTCCGGAGAAAGCGGAGCAGATGCATGATCGTGACAGGCGCCATGGGAGATCCGTATCAGGTGCTGGAAGGGGAGCGGAAGCTCATGCGGAGCTGTCTCGAGGTGATAGACCGCTGCGGTTTCGGCGTCTCGGTTGAGACGCGCTCTCCCCTCATCACCCGCGACCTGGATCTTCTCGAGAGCATAGGCAGAAAATCGCGATGCGTTGTGGTGATGGGGCTTTCCACCATGGACCCGGAGCTCTCCGGGAAAATCGAGGAGGGGGTGAGCTCTCCTGAGGAGCGCCTGCGGGCGATCGAAGCGCTCCGCGATGCGGGAATCCCGGTGATCGTCCGGCTGGATCCGGTGCTTCCGTTTGTGAATGATTCGCGGGAGAACCTGAAGGAGGTGCTGGAGGCCTGCGTCGGCGCCTCTGTCTACGGCGTGCGCCTTCCCGGTCCCGGAATTCTGCTGCGCGCGGCGGAGCGGGAGCGCTTCTATCAGAAGCTCGGGGAGAAGTTCCCGGGACTTCCGGAGCG
The DNA here is from genome assembly GCA_902766175.1 of uncultured Lachnospiraceae bacterium. GTDB lineage: Bacteria > Bacillota > Clostridia > Lachnospirales > Lachnospiraceae > Moryella. The sequence continues at coordinate 7,289 of CACXCJ010000035.1, read as the reverse complement.
GTACCGCGCGGTCTACGGGGACGCCGGGGAACTCATGATTCCGCACTTCGAGGAGCTGGAGAAGTATCTGCGGGGCATCTGCGCGGGATGCCGCATGGAGTGCAGCAGCGAGAAGCTTTTCCGGTGGCAGCACGCCTTTGTGGACCGTCAGGCGGGCGTTCAGATGAATCTTTTCGACCTGTATCCGGAGGCCATGAGGATGCCGCAGAAATGAGCGAGGGAAGAAAAATCAGGGTCCGCTATCGTCTCACCGGCTGGGTGCAGGGCGTGGGGCTCCGCTACACCGCGAAATATGCGGCCAGGAGCCTGGGTCTCACGGGCTTCGTGGAGAACGAGGACGACGGCTCCGTGACCCTGGAGGTACAGGGGCAGAGAGAGGACATCGAGGCCCTGTTTCAGGCGCTGGACAGGAATCACTGGATCAGAATCGAGGGCATTTCGAGGCGGGAGATGCCGCCGGACCCGGACGAGACCGGCTTTTTTGTGCGCGGATACTGAGGCGCGGGAGATGCAGCGGCACAGAGGATGTGCCGCTGCACTTTTAAATGTACCACCCGCCGGACAGAGTCACGATCTGCCCGGTGAGGTTCGGCCCCGCCTCCGCGAGGGAGAACAGCAGCGCTGCCGCCTCTTCCGGGGACACGAACTTCCCGGCCGGGATTTCCTCCTCGAGGTCCGACCGCTCCTCCGGGCTCATCCATCGGTTCATCTCGGTGTCCACGGCGCCGGGGGCGATGGCGTTCACCTGAATGTTGGAGGGCGCGAGCTCCTTCGCGAGTGCCTTCGTGAAGCTGTTGATGCCGCCCTTCGCGGCGGAGTACGCCGCCTCACAGGAGGCCCCGGCATTTCCCCAGACAGAGGAAGTGAAGAGAATTCTGCCGTGTCCCATTCGGAGCATCCGCGGAATCGCGAGGCGGGAGAGATAGAACGCCGCACTCAGATCTGTGCGGATCATCTCATCCCATTCCCCGGGTTTCATGTCCTGGATGAGGCCGCGCCAGGAGATGCCGGCGTTGCTCACGAGGACATCGATCCGGCCGAAGGACAGGTCAATTTTCTGAAAGAGCCTCTCACAGTCACCGGGATTACCGACATCCCCCGCGAAGGTGAGAATGCCCGGCTCCGGAAAGCCCGCCGAAAGCGCGGCGCGGGCGGCATCCCCCGCTGTTTTCTCCAGAAGCGCCTCGTTTCTCCGGCAGGCGAGCGCGAGGTTATATCCCGCCGCGGCAAAGCGCACTGCCGCCGCTCTCCCGATCCCCCTGGAAGCTCCCGTGATGCAGACTGTTTTCCGAACCTCTCCCATGAATCGCATCCCCCTTCTTCTGCGGCAGGAATTCCCTGCATTGTATTTCATCTTAGCACAGGATGCACCGCTCATAAATACGATTCCCGCTCCGGAGGCGGTCCTGTGCCGCCGGAATTTTACTTATGTAAACCCGAAAGCAGATTTCTACATCTTGTGGGAGCAGTTTTTGAAATTATGTAAACCAAAATCTCAAATCTCCGGAATACAGCACAAGATGTCGATGTATGGGAGAATAATACCCACAAAGTCTGTTGAGATTCCCTGATTTCACGGTATAATGAAAACAACAAGATGTGGCTTCGCTTTTTCGGGTCGGGGATTCGGCAATGTACAGGCGCAGAAGAGAGAGACGGCAGAGGCTTTTGCAGAAATTTACAATCTGGTTCCCGATGATCATCCTTGCGGTGATGTTTCTTCTGGGCGCCTGCACCGGGAGGAGCGCGGCCGCGCAGGGGAGAGCCGGGCTCGTGAGCACTGCTGCCGCGGTCCGGACAGAGACGGATACCGCTCCGGCGGTGCATTCTCCGGAGGAGGGCCTCAGGGGGAGCCTTCCCGGGGACTCGGTTTCCGCCTCGGCAGAGACCTCTGAGCGTGAAAGTCCGGAGGAAATCCTTACGGATGAGGCCGCCTACCGGGAGGCTCTGACGGAGGGAGGCACCTCGGACGCGGGCGTCACGGTCACGGAGACCGGAAATTACACCTCGAAGGAGGAGGTGGCGCTCTACCTTCACCTCTACGGGAGGCTTCCGTCGAACTACATCACGAAGAGAGAGGCCGAGGAGCGCGGCTGGGATGCGCAGGAGGGAAACCTGAGCGATGTGCTCCCGGGCCGGAGCATCGGGGGCTCGCCGTTCGGAAACTACGAGGGACTTCTTCCGAAGGCGGACGGGCGGAAGTACTACGAGTGCGACATCGACTACGATGGAGGCTATCGGAACGCGAAGCGCATCATTTACTCGAATGACGGGCTGATTTTTTACACAGAGGATCACTACGAGCACTTTGAGCAGCTCTACTGAGAGAGAAGAGTCAGCATTGCTGAGCAGTTTTTCTGAGGCAGGTTCTGGATGAAAAAAAGAACACAGTGGATGATTTACACGAAGCGGGCCGATTTCAATGCGCTGTCGGCCCGCTTTTCTGTATCCCCGGTCCTGGCGCGGATCATGACAAACCGCGGAATCACGCCGGAGGAGATGGGGACTTACCTGAACGGAACGCTCTCCGACATTCCGGATCCGCACCTGATGCCGGACATTGACAGGGCGGCGGACATTCTTCTGAGGAAGCGGGAGAGCGGCGCAAGAGTCCGGATTATCGGGGACTACGATATCGACGGCATCTGCGCGTCGTATGTTCTCTGCCGGGGCTTCCGGCGCCTGGGAATGCACGCGGACTACGCGATTCCGGACCGCGTGCGGGACGGGTACGGCATCAACCTCCGTCTCATCGAGGAAGCGTCAGCGGACGGCATCGATACCATTGTCACCTGCGACAACGGGATTGCGGCTGTGGAGGAAATCCGGCGGGCGGAAGAGCTCGGTCTCACAGTGGTCGTGACGGATCACCATGAGGTCGGCCACAATCCCGACGGGAGCGAGAAGCTTCCTCCGGCGGATGCGGTGGTGGATCCGAAGCGCGCCGGAAGCAGGTATCCTTTCCCCTCTGTCTGCGGGGCGGTGACTGCCTGGAAGCTGATCGGCGTGCTCTATGAGCGGTGCAGAATTCCGGAGGAGGAGTTCCGCGCGTTCCTTCCTTTCGCCGCAATCGCGACCGTCGGGGACGTGATGCCTCTCCGGGAAGAAAACCGGATCATCGTCCGGGAGGGCCTGCGGGCAATTCCGTCGTGCGGCTGCGTCGGTCTTCAGAAGCTGATCGGACTGTGCGGGCTGGACCCGGCGCACCTGACGGCCTACCACATCGGCTTCGTGATCGGGCCGTGCTTAAACGCGGGGGGAAGGCTTGAGAGCGCGCTGGTGGGGCTCGGCATGTTTCTGGAGGAGGACCCGGAGAAGGCGGAGCGGGCGGCGCTCCACTTAAAGGAACTGAATGACGAGAGAAAGAAGATGACAAACAGCGGCGTGGCGGAGGCCGTGCTGCAGGCGGAGCAGGCGGCCGCGGACCAGAGCGTGCTGGTCGTGTATCTTCCGGACTGCCACGAGTCGGTGGCGGGGATTATCGCCGGAAAGCTCCGGGAAAAATATTACCGGCCCTGCATCGTGCTGACGGACAGCGCCGATTCAGATCTCGTGAAGGGCTCCGGCCGCTCGATCGAGGGGTATCACATGTTCCGCGCGCTGGAGGAGGTCTCGGACCTTCTGGTGAAGTTCGGCGGGCACCCGATGGCGGCCGGGCTCACGATGAGGCGGGAGAACGTGGAGGCCTTCCGGCAGAGACTGAATTACAACGCGCACCTCACGGAATCCGACCTCACCGAGAAGACCTGGATTGATCTCGCGCTTCCCTTTTCCTTCGCGTCGGAGGAGCTGATCGGGGAGATCTCGGGCCTGGCGCCGTTCGGGCAGGGAAACGAGAGACCGGTGTTCGCGCAGAGAAATGCGGAGATCGTCTCCTACAGAATTCTCGGGAAGAACCGGAATGTGATCAAGCTGACGCTCCGCGGGGAGGACGGCGCGCGCATGCAGGCGGTGAGCTTCGGGGACGCGGAGGAGTGGCTTCTGGCGAAGGGAAGCCGGGACCACATGGATGTCCTCTACTATCCGGAGATCGATGACTACGCGGGGCGCCGCATGGTGCAGGCCGTCATAAGCGGCTGGCGCTTCCGGGACTGAAGCGGCTTCCGGGACGGAAGCGCATTGAACTTCGCGGGACAAATTGCTATACTTGAATCCGGACGACAGGAATTTCCCGCCGCGGGTCAGAAACTTTTTGCAGGGAGGCTTTGAATCATGAAGACACTGGCTGATTACATCAGAACCATTCCGGATTTCCCGGAGAAGGGGATCATGTTCCGGGATATCACCACGATCCTACAGGACGCGGACGGGCTGCAGCTCGCAGTGGAGGGGCTCAGGAAGGAGCTTCAGGGTCTGGACTATGACGTGATCGTGGGGCCGGAATCCCGGGGCTTTATCTTCGGTGTGCCGGTCGCGTACGCGGAGCACAAGGCGTTTGTTCCGGTCCGGAAAAAGGGAAAGCTCCCGGCGGAGACGATTTCCGAGACCTACGGCCTGGAGTACGGCACCGCGACAATCGAAATGCACAAGGATGCAATCAAGCCGGGACAGAAGGTCGTGATCATCGATGACCTGATTGCGACAGGCGGCACGACGGAAGCGATCATAAAGCTCATCGAGCGGGAGGGCGGAATCGTCCAGAAAGCCGTGTTTGTGATTGAGCTCGCGGGCCTGAAGGGAAGAGAGCGCCTGAGGAACGTGGATGTCTCTTCTCTCGTGAAATACGAGGGAAAGTAAGGAAAGAGAGGCGGCCTGAGCGGGCGGGAACCCGTTTGGACGGGAAAAAGGTGCGGGTTTTCGGAACCCGGACCTTTTTTCTTCAGGGAAAAGATGTCTCCGAAATTAAGACGACGCGCTCGGAGCGGAGAACCTTTTCCGGGCGGAGAAGAGCGCTTCAGGACAGACGAGGGCCATGGGAGCAGGGAGTGAGAAGAGAAATGCAGAGGAAAATGTTCCCGGAGCGGATCGGCCTGACCCGCTCGCCTCTTTCGCGTCCTTTCATGGCGGGAGGAAGCTCCGGGCGGGATTTACGACCGGGACGTGTGCCGCCGCGGCATCGAAGGCTGCGATGCTCATGATGCTCTCGGGGGAGGAGCTCCCGGAGGTCCGGGTGCTTCTCCCCGCGGGGCCGGTGCTCTGTCTCACACCCCTTGATATTTCGATCGAAAAAAACGTGCGCGCCTCCTGCAGCATCCGGAAGGATGCGGGGGATGATCCGGACGCGACGGACGGAATCCTCATCCGGGCGGACGTGGAGGCAGAACAGCTTTTTCCGGGGGAGGGCACGTCGGAAATCCGGATTCTCGGCGGAGAGGGCATCGGGCGGGTCACAAAGCCCGGGCTGGATCAGCCGGTCGGGGAGGCCGCGATCAACAGCGTCCCGCGGAAAATGATCCTTGAGGGCGCGGAGAATGCGCTCCGCTCGTGCGGCGTGCACGGAAGGGTGCGCGTTACGATTTCCGCGGACCGCGGGAGAGAGATCGCTGAAAAGACCTTCAATCCGCGGCTCGGTATCGTCGGCGGGATCTCCATCCTCGGGACGGAAGGCGTGGTGCGCCCCATGAGCGAGCGGGCTCTCGTCGAGACAATCCGCGCGGATATCCGGGTGCACGCGCAGGGCGGCGGCCCGCTGATTGCCGTGCCCGGGAACTACGGCGTGCGTTTCCTCGCGGAGACCTTCGGCCTCCCGGAGGAGCTTCCCGTCCTCATGAGCAATTTTATCGGGGAGACGATCGACGCGGCAGCGGACAGCGGCGCTTCCCGCCTGGTTCTCGCGGGGCACATAGGAAAGTTTGTGAAGCTCGCCGGCGGCATCATGAACACGCACTCCCGCGAGGCGGATGCGCGGATGGAGATTCTCGCGGCACACGCGCTCCGGTGCGGTGCGGACCGGGAGACTTGTCTCGAGATCCTGGATGCCGCTGTCACGCAGGAGGCGGTGACGATCCTCAAGAAAAAAGGACTTCTCGCGCCGGTCTCCCGCTCACTTTTAAACGCGATGGAGCGGGCGGCAGCGCACCGCGCTGCGGGAAGAATCCGGACCTCGGTTCTCTTCTACACGCTGGAGGACGGCGTACTCGCCGCGGGAGAGGATGCCGGACAGTGGATTCTGGAGGCAGCACACCGCGCTGCCGGAAAATGAGAATCCATTTTTCGTGAAAATTCATTTATTATGGAAATCCATATGGCGGATGCGCCGCTCCCCGAAATGCGCAGCATTTTCGCGGCGTTCCCGGCCAGTGACAGAAATGCAGTCCCTGCGGACCCTGGAGGAGGATTCATGGGCAGAGTGCTGATTTTCGGCGGGACGACAGAGGGACGGCTCCTCGCGGAGTTCTGCGAAAAATCCGGAATTCCGGCGGAGCTCTCCGTCGCGACGGACTATGGAGGCGAGGTGCTTCCCGCGTTTCAGAGGGTGCGCGTCCGGAAGGGAAGAATCCCCGAACCGGAGATTCTTGCGCTCCTTGAGACCGGCGCGTTCGATGCGGTCTTCGACGCGACGCATCCCTATGCAGCGCATATCTCCCGGTCCGTGAAAAATGCCTGCCGGGCCGCCGGCGTCCGGCGCTTCCGCGTGGTGCGGCCGGAGACCGGGGAATACAGCCGGAAGCTCTCCAGCGCCGTGATCCGCGAGGCAGAGGACAGCCGCGCCGCGGCGGAGCTTCTCCTTCCCACAGAGGGCGGCATTCTTCTCACCACCGGGAGCCGGGAGCTTCCGGATTTCGCGGCGCTCCCGCGGGAGCGCCTTTTTGTCCGCGTGCTTCCGAGCACAGAGGCATTGACTGCCTGCCGGGAGGCCGGAATCCTTCCGGCGCACATCGCGGCGATGCAGGGCCCGTTCAACGAGGAGTTAAACGAGGCGATGCTCCGCTTCTATGGCTGCCGGTATCTTGTGACGAAGGAATCCGGGAGCGCGGGCGGCTTTGAGGAAAAACTCGCGGCCTGCGCCGCGGCGGGGGCGGAGGCGGTTGTGATCCGCCGCCCGAAGGAGGAGAGGGGAATCACGCTCCGCGAGGCAGAACAGATTCTTCTCTCCCTCGGAGAGGAGCAGACATGAAGCAGCTGATGATCGCGGGAATGCGCTCCGGAAGCGGAAAGACGCTTTTTACCATGGGACTTTCTCGTCTTCTCCTCCGGAGAAAGGTCAGGCTCCAGGTCTATAAGACCGGCCCGGACTACATCGACCCCATGTTCCACACGGCGGTGACCGGAAAGCCGTGCGTGAACCTCGACCCCTACTTTCTTGAGGAATCGTCAGACGGATCGCTCCGGCCGCTCCGGGATCTCTT
>CACXCJ010000034.1 GCA_902766175.1 uncultured Lachnospiraceae bacterium | reverse complement strand
TGTCTGAAGTGCTCCTCACGCGCCCTTTTCTTCCGCCGCGAGCGCTCTCTCGAGACCGATCGCGAGCTGATCCGCACAGGAGGTTCCCTTGCCGCCACAGTCATTTCCCCTGAGGAGGGCAATGACCTCCTTCGCGTCCTTCCCCTCGATCAGTTTCCCGATCGCCTGAAGGTTTCCGGGACATCCTCCGACGAATTTTACATTGGAAACCTTTCCGTGATCCAGCGTAAAGGTGATCTGCCGCGAGCAGACGCCCTGCGGCCTGTACTTATAGTTCTGCATGTTCTTTTTCTTCCTTTCTGTGCTGCGCTGCGGGAACAGGCGCGAAGTCCGTTCTCTGCTGCTTTCCGCTGCCACAGGCTTCCCGCACCGCGCAGCGGTCCTCGCGGAGCAGGCAGCCCCGTGGAACTCACTCCTCGCAGTCAAAAATTGCCTTGCTCTCAAGATGCGGCCCGTAAATCTCTTTCCAGGTCTTGTGCTCCTCTGAGGCGTCGTAATTCCGGAGGCCCTCCGGCGTCACGTGAATCAGAATCATGAGATGCGCCCGGTTCGGGCGGTCAGAGCAGGACGTGCGGACCTCCACGCTCTCCACCCCGTCATACTTCTCCGTCGCGAGGAAGATCTTCCGGATCCTGTCCAGCTCGCTCTTCCAGTCATAGCCTTCCCTGAACTTTGCAATGATATAATGCTTCACTGGTTCCCTCCGTTCTCTGCTGAATGGCATTTATTGTAGCGGGAAATGCCGGAAATTACAACCGGAACCGGCAGACACGCGGGACTGCGTATCAGCCGGCGCCGGAAAGCGCGCGAGACCGCGCATCAACCGTCATCAGAAAGCGCGCGAGACTGCGGAGCCCGCCAGAGCGGAGTCCGCAGTCTCTTCCCTTTCTCTCGTCAGGTCTGAAATTCTTTCTCACAGAAGCTTCATGAGCAGCGGATTCGAGTAGAATTCGCTCTCCGTGAGGCCGCACTCGCCGATGTCCCGCTGGTTCTCGACGCCCTTCTTTCTGTCCGCGTGGTAGTCGGAGCCTCCGGAGATAATCGGAATCCGGCCCGCGTAGTCACGGATCACGCGGTGGTAGATCTCCTCCTTTGAGAGGCCTCCGCCGTAGCTCGTCTTGTCGTAGGTGTAGCGGGCCTCGATTCCGTCCAGTCCTTCGAAGATCAGGTGCTCAATGAATTCCGCCCGGCTGATCTCCTTCTCCCTGTACTGCACGCGGTCCGCGACGAGATAGGGATGCGCCTGGATGATGATGCCGCCGATCCGGTGGATCGCGTGAATCGTCTCCACCGCGTCCGGCTTTGCGCGGTCTATCGAGAGCCGCGGCGTCCGCTTCACCATCATCTTTGCCTCGCTCCAGGTCTTCGTGTAGCCCTTCTCCGCGATCATGTTGAAGATCATCTTCTTCTGGATCGAGGACTCCGGGATCGGGCTGCCGTGATTATCGAGAATTTCCTCCCAGGAGAGCGGCATGTTCATCTCGCCGAGGCGCTCCACGAGGAGCTTATAGCTGTCCGTCTTGCTCTGTACCGTAAAGTCATCCAGCCACTTGAAGAACGGGTCGTCCCAGTCGCAGCCGAAGCAGACCAGGTGGCAGTCCTCGATGTGGGTCTCGCAGGAAATCTCGATGCCGGGGATGAGCTTCACGCCGAGGGAAGCCGCATACTCTCTGATGTCCACCGTCTTTCCGTCCACCTCGACACTCTTCGGCGGAACCTTGTCGTGATCCGTGATCGCGGCGATTCTCACCTTCCGCTCCGCGGCATGCTTCAGGAATTCGACCGGCGTGTCATTTCCGTCCGAGCGGTTCGTGTGGCCGTGCAGGTCACACGGAAAACTGCAGAGCTCCATGCCTTACCTCCCGTTTGCGAAGACTTCGATGTGGTGCTTTGCGACGGCCTTCACGGAGTCAAACATCGCCTGTTCCAGATGCAGCGGCTCATAGTCGTCCGGGGTCTCCCTCGCGTACTTCTCTGCGCCGTCAATATAGGCGTGCTTTAACGCCGTGGAGATATTCACCTTTGCGATGCCGAGGCTGATGAGCTTGCGGAACGTGTCATCGGAGAGGCCCGTGCCGCCGTGGCACACAATCGGCTGCGGCAGGTCCTTTCCCAGACGCTCCACCAGCTCAAAATTCAGGTGCGGGGTCTTCTTGTACACGCCGTGCGCCGTTCCGATCGCGGGCGCCATGAAATCGATGCCGGTCGCCGCCGCGAACTTCACGGTGTCGTCATAGTCCGCGAGCTTCTCGACATCCGCCACGACATCCTCCTCGACGCCGGTGATGACGCCGAGCTCTCCCTCGGAGAAAACTCCGTGCGCGTGCGCGTAGTCGGAGGCCTCCTTCGTCATCCTGATATTTTCCTCAAACGGATGGGCGGACGCGTCGATCATGATGCTGTCCCAGCCCGCGTCCACGCACTCCTTCGCGAAGGCGACATCCTTGCAGTGATCGAGGTGCAGAAACGCCGGCACCTTCGAGTTCTTCAGGAGATCCGCCACCATCGCGTGCAGCTCCCTCGCGCCGTAGTACTTCACCGTCTTCACGGAGGTCTGCAGGATCACGGGCTTATGGCACTCCTCCGCCGCCTCAATGACCGCCTGTGCGGAGAGAAAATTGAAGAAATTGAATGCGCCGAGCGCATATCCTTCCTTCCGTGCGCGGTTCATTTCCTCGAGCATTGTAGACATCTGAAAGCTCCTTTCTGTGCTGGCCGGAGACTTCTCTCCGGCGGGCGGCGTCTTCATTGCCGCTATGTTTTCGGTTCCATTTCTGTTATACTTGTATATACGAGTTACCAGTATATTTCACCCCAGGAGGCAGCAATGCTCGACAGAAACAGTTCAAAGCCGCTTTATGCGCAGCTCGAGGAACTTCTGCGCTCCCAGATCGTAAACAGTGAACTTGCTCCGGGCCAGATGATTCCGTCCGAGAACGAGCTGAGCCGCATGTGCGGCATCAGCCGCATGACCGTGCGCTCCGTCATCACGACACTTGTGAAGGAAGGACTCCTGTTCCGCGTCCAGGGAAAAGGGACCTTCGTCGCGCGCCCGAAGATCTCCGCGAGCTCTCCCGCCTATGTCGGCATCCGGGAGCAGCTCGAGAAGCTGGGCTACAGCACCGAGACGCGCCTGCTCACGCTTGAGGAGATGGTCCCGCCGAAGAAAATCGCGGGACTTCTGAACCTCCCGGACAATGCCGCCGTGCGCCACATCCGCCGTGTCCGCTACGCGGACGGGGAACCGGTGAGCATCCACGAATCGTTCATCCCCTGCTCCCTGTGGGAGCGGTGCGACCCCGGGCGGATCCGGACCGATCAGCTCTGCACGATCCTGAAGGATGAGTGCGGCCTCACGCCGGCCAGGGTTCTCGAATCCCTCGAGTCCGTTCTGGCGACGAAGGAGGAGGCGGATCTTCTGAAAATCGAGAAGGGATACCCGCTGCTCCTTCTCCGCGAGACGAACTTCACGAACACCGGCATCCCCTACGAGCACACAAAGATCGCGTTCCGCGGGGACAAAATCCGCCTGGACTTCGAGTACCACCTGTCGTAGCGCCGGAACTTCTGCTTCCGCCCTCCGCGGCCCTGTCACTTCTCAAAGTCTGCCTCCACCAGGTCCTGATGCGCCGCGATGTAAGCCCGGATCTCCCGGAGGACACTCTCCTTCACCGGGAGCACGGGCCTCCGAGGATACCCGCCTTTCTTTCCGGTGAGATTCATCACCGCCTTCATGCCCGCGACACCCGCTCTACCGCCGGTTTTACTGCCGAGCTCCGAGAGCTTCTCGTAGTAGGCCTTCGCAGCGTCCATGCCGTCCCGGTGCAGAATCTCGATTAACCGCGCGCAGGCGTTCGGGAAGTAGTTCGACGAGGAAATGATGCCGCCCGGTCCGCCGTGCTCGAGACAGTACATGATGTTGCTCAGCTTCCCGGCAATGATCATGAAGTCGTCCCGGCCGCCGGCCATCTCCACGTAGGCCGGCATCTGGTCCGGCGTCGTGTCCTTCACGCCCGCGATGTTCGGGTGGTCTGCCAGGACGCGGAGCGCCGCCGGCGAGACCTTCACGTCGTTTGCAAAGGAGGGGGCGCAGTAGATCAGCACCGGGTAGCGGCTCGCATCCGCCACCGCCGTGTAGTAGTCAATCATCGCCTCGTCCGTCATGAGGCCGCGGAAATAGCAGGGCGTCAGCACGGAGACATAGTCAATCCTGAGGTCCGCATCCTCCAGTCTCTTTAAAAACGCGAGTGTCTGGAAGAGCGACTCCCGGCCGATTCCGGCAATGAACACCTTCTCCGGGGAGATTATCTCCGAAGCCGCCCGGATCACCTCAAAGGACTCGTCATCGCTCAGCGCCCGGAACTCCCCGTTGCTGCCGAGCGCCATGACTCCTGCGACGCCGCTCTTGTTCCAGATCCGGTAATTTTCCCTCAGCCAGTCAAGCCGGAGCGTCCCGTCCGCATCGAACGGGGTCGCCGCCGGGATAATGATGCCGTCAATCTTTTTCATTCCAGTTCCTTTCTCTCCGATCAGGCGCACTTCTTACCCTCTCGCCGCCTGCCTCTCGAGGATTTCCCGGATGTGTGCGCGCTGCTCCCGGACGATGTGCTTCTGCATCTCCGGGTCGCTGGTCAGCGTGCCGTTCATCGCAGCGACCGCAATCTGCGCCACCTGGACGTGCATGGCATCCGCCGCCTCAAACGTATTGAAGGCCGTGTGCGGCAGGACGACTGCGGTCTCGCAGGAATAGAGCGGGTGGTTTCTGTCATGGATCGGCTCGTCCTCGTTCACGTCGAGCGCCGCCGCAGCGAGATGAGCGGACTTCAGGGCTCTCACGACCGCTTCGTTGCTCACGATCGCGCCGCGCGCGGTGTTCACGAGCATCGCGCCCTCCTTCATCCTCCCGATGGTCTCGTCATTGAACATGTGGTGCGTCTCGGGCGTCGCCGGCACGTGCACGGAGAGGATATCGGACTCCCTCAGAAGCGTCTCAAAATCTACCTGCCGGATACCGCTCTGCGCAAAGACCTCCGCCGGGAGGTAGGCATCGTACGCGATTCCCTTCACGCCGAACGGCTTCAGGAGCTCCCAGACATGGCGCGCAATGTTGCCGAACCCGCAGAGTCCGATCGTGTAATAGCTCATGCGGTGCGGCGTATACCCGATCCCCAGGTTCCAGTTACCGCGGCGGCAGTCCCGGTCAAACATCGTGATCTTCCGCGCGAGGTCGAGGATAAGGCCGACCGCGATCTGCGCGACATCGTCCAGGCAGTAAGTCGGAAGGTTGCAGGCGAAGACGCCGTGCCTCGTACATGCGTCCACATCGATCGGGTCATAGCCGATCCCGTAGCGCGCCACGCACTTCAAGTCCGGGAGCTTTTCCAGAAGCGCATCGTCAATCCTGATGTAGGCGTCGCCGATTACCTCAGCGCCCTTTGCCGCCTCAACGGCATCCTCCTGGCTCTCACATCTGCAGATCGAGACCTCGTACCCGGCCTTAGAGATAATCTCCTTCTCCTGATGCAGATCCTGGTCCGGATACTCCTGGGAATCCAGCATTACAAATTTCTTCATTGCGGTCCTCCTTGTATTCGCTCAAGATGCGCCTCCAGACAGCGCTGATTCTGAATCCGTTTTTCACGACTGGCGCTCCCTGCGCAGTCCTGCCTCCTGCGCGGTGCGCCTGCCCGGTGCTCTCTGCCGGCACTCCTGCGCGGGTTTTCTGCCCGGTGCTCCTGTGCGGGATTTTCTGCCCGGCACTCTCTGCCCGCTGCTCTCTCACAGATATCTCTGCGCGAGCCTCACGCATCCGAGCGTCTCGCAGTTCTCGACGTATTTCAGCTCCCGGATTCCGTACGGGCGGTACGCGTTCATCTTCATCTCGCGGTACGGCTCCGACTTTGACATCCCGCCGGCGAGCTTCACGACCGGATCCAGCGCGCAGACCTCCCCGGCCTTTGTGATCGCGCTGATCATGACATCCTGGATCGACGAAAGGAGCGCGACCAGCATCTGCCCCCTCGTCGGGTTCGCATTCAGATCGATTCCGTGCCACCCGGCGGTCTTCTTCGGGAGGTCCTGCCGGTCGCCGGTGAGATACGGGTCAAACGTGATGCCGTTATTATTTCCGGCGGAGATGTACTTCCGGATTTCCTCCGCCTCATACCGGTAGAACTCCTCCTCGCTCATCTCCCGGCAGAATTCCTTCCGGAACCAGGTGATGCCGAAGCCTCCGCAGGTCGTGACATAGATCTGCCAGAGCCCGGGAACTGCCGCATTCCGGAGATAGTAGTGATAGTTCTCCGGGTCAATGACAGCCTTGTCCACGAGGATCGACACCATCTCCGAGGAGCCGGTCGTGTTCATGATGCCACCGGCTTTGTCATTGCCCGCGCCGAGCTGCGCCGTCGCGACATCGTTCGTGCCGACTGCGACAGGGATTCCGGCGGGAACGCCGAGCCTCTCCGCGATCTCCCTCCTGAGCTTCCCGTGCACCTCCCCCGGGTTATAGATCGGGCCGAAGAGCGAAGGGGCAAAGCCGAACGCATCGATCAGGTCCCTTGACCAGGTGCCCTGCCTCGTGGTCTCGTACAGCCCCATCATGGAGGCGTTCACGAAGTCCACCATGAACTCGCCCGTCAGGCGCTGATAGATATACGTCGGCAGATGTCCGACCCGGTAAGTTCTTTCGAGGATCTCCGGCATGTTCTGTCTGAACCACAGGAAGGTCATCGCGGAGCAGCCGCCCGGAAACGGATAGATGCCGGAGATATTCCGGTACGCGTCGTTTCCGAAGGTGTCCGTGATGAATTTTGTCTGCGCGCGGCTCCGCCGGTCCATGTGCGTGATGATATTCGGGTACACGAGACTGCCGTTCCGATCGAGAAAAACCGGTGACGGGGAGAAGGTGTCGAAGACAATCATCTCCACCTTCCTCATGAGCGCCTCGTCCAGTCCCGCAGCCGCGCTGTAGAAGGCACTCACGAGATCGCTCTCGCGGAGCTCATTCTTCTCTCCCGGAAAAGTCACGTAGTCGTACCTTCCGGAGCTCACGCCCAGGACGTTCAGCTGGTCATCGATCAGGGACATCTTCACTGCGGAGGTCCCGAAATCCAGAGCAAGAAAGATCATGGCTTCCTCCCGACAAATGGCAGACCGACCGGTTCCGATCCGCGCATCCTGAAAAGGTCTGTACTCGTATATACAAGTTGTCAGATCCATTTAAAAACAAAATGCGGCATCTGTCAATTCACAGATGCCACAATTTGATTCTTCCGATTTTGTTCAATTACACGCGCGGCTCCCGGCGCTGCGGTGCGGAACTGACACCCCGCCCTTCCGCGCCTTCCTCACAGTCCGCAGATTCTCGCGACCGCCTCCGCCGCGCCGTCGTGCGCGTTGTCAGAGACCGTGAAATCCGCCGCTCTCTTCACCTCTTCCGAGGCATTTCCCATCGCAGCCGAGATCCCTGCCGCATCGAAGAGATCGAGGTCGTTTCCGTCGTCCCCGACTGCGAGACACTCTGACGCCGGAATGCCGAGCTGCTTCAGGAGAACGCGGAGCGCCCTTCCCTTCCCCGCGCGTTCCTGTGTCATCTCGAGATCCCTGTGCCCGGTGCGCATGAGATAGATACCGGAAATCTTCCGGAGCCTCTCGAGAATCGCCTCCCGCATTTTCTCCGAATCCGGCATGATCCAGACATTCTCCGCGCCCGCGCGTTCCGCCATCTGAAGCACCGCACTGCGGCCCTCTGCGGCCCTCCGGGTCGATGTGATGTAGGGGAAGACTGCGGTATCCGCATATTTCCTCAGGAGCTTTTCGTGGGACGCCGGATCGCTGTAGCCGAAGCCGTCCATGACGACATCGTAGATCGGCTCGCTGTCCTGAAACGCGCTGAGGATCTCCCGCACCTTCTCCCCGGACAGGAGAAAGGACGCGATTTTTTTCTGCTCCGCGAGATCATGGAGCACGGCGCCGTTCGACGTGACCGCATACCGGATCACACCGCTCTCCGTGAGCTCCGCCGGAATGCCGGAGACCGGACGTCCCGTGACCACTGCGGGAAGAATGCCGCGCGCCTTCGCGCGAAGAAGCGTCTCCATGGTCCGCGGCGTCACCGTCTTCTCCTCCGTGAGGAGCGTCCCGTCGAGGTCCAG
>CACXCJ010000033.1 GCA_902766175.1 uncultured Lachnospiraceae bacterium | reverse complement strand
GGATATCAGGGGGAAAACTGAGTATGTCACATTCCATGTATCTGATCTTCGGCGCATTTGTTCTTTATCTCGCCGGGATGGTGGCGATCGGCGCAAAATGCTCCGCCAACACGAAGAATACCGAGGATTTCTATCTCGGCGGCAGGCGCCTGAACGCCTGGGTCGCCGCCATGAGCGCACAGGCCGCGGATATGAGCGGATGGCTCCTGATGGGGCTTCCGGGCTCCATTTACCGGAACGGGATGGGAGAGGCCTGGATCGGCATCGGCCTCCTGATCGGCACGGCCCTGAACTGGATCATCGTGTCCAAGCGGCTGCGCCGCTACACCATACTCGCCGGGAATTCGATCACGCTTCCCTCCTTCTTCGAAAACCGCTATCGCGATGACAGCAGGGCGCTCCTGGGAATTTCCTCCTGCTTCATTGTTCTGTTCTTCCTTGTGTACACGGCATCCGCCTTCGCGTCCGGCGGCAAGCTCCTCTCGACCGTCTTTTTGCTTGACTATCACGTCGCGCTTACCATCGGTGCGCTCGTGATCCTTGTGTACACCTTCCTGGGAGGCTTCATGGCGGTCTGCGAGACGGACTTCATTCAGGGAATCCTGATGCTGATCGGCCTCCTGGCCGTCCCGATCTGCGCCTACGGGATCGTAGGCGGACAGGCGGAGACTCTCATCGGGGAGAGCGGTGCCCTGGGCGGTGCGGCCTCCTTCTCAAACCTGATGCAGGACGGCGGGGAGCCGATCCGCGCGGTGACCATCCTGTCAAATCTCGGATGGGGACTCGGATATTTTGGCATGCCGCACATCTTGACAAAGTTTATGGCAGTGCGCTCGGAGCGGGAGATCGAGAAGTCGCGCGTCATCGCAATTACGTGGGTCTGCCTCTCTCTCGGCTTCGCCTGCTTCATCGGCTGGGTGGGACGTGCGTATCTGATGCCGGAGGTTCTGCAGAAGGCGGACACGGAGAACGTCTTTATCCGGATGATCATCAAGCTTTTCACGGAGGAGTATGCCCTTCCGCTGCTCGGAGGCGTGTTCCTCTGCGGGATCCTGGCGGCGATCATGAGCACCGCGGATTCCCAGCTCCTGATTACCTCCTCGTCCCTCACGGAGGACATTTACAGGGGGATTCTGAACCCCGGGACCTCTGAGAAAACCGCGCTGAGCCTGTCCCGCTATTCGGTGCTTGCGGTGGCGGTCATCGCCTACTTTATCGCCTGGAATCCGGACAGCTCCATCATGGGCCTGGTTTCCAACGCCTGGGCGGGATTCGGCTCGACGTTCAGCCCCGTAGTCCTTCTTTCCCTCTTCTGGAAGAGGGCAAACAAGCAGGGGGCGCTCGCCGGAATGCTCGGCGGCGGGATCACGGTGATCGTGTGGGACTACCTGCCGCTTTTGAACGGAAGCACGATCGGGACGGTGACGGGCCTTTACTCCCTGATCCCCGGCTTTGCGATCGGCCTCACAGCCATGATTCTCGTGAGCCTTGCGACACCGGCGCCGGACGAGGAAATCGTGAGGGTGTTCGAGCAGGTAAATGAAAAGCAGTCTGTGTGACGGAGAGCGCCGGGAGGAGGCCGGAGACACCGGCAGCCGGGGAATTTCTGCCTCCGGACATGGACGCTGCCGTGACAATGGGGCTTTACTTATGCGCGGGCAATTAGTATAATCGTGGTATGAAATTTTTATGTGAACGGCGGCCGGAGAGAATGGTTTGTTCCGCTCACGGAACAGCTTAGATCACAAACAGGCAGTCCTGGGGTGTTCGACAACCTACCAATTTTGAACCTGCATTTTCTTAATCGGGAGACTTAATCTCCGCACGGATGTCACGCCGCTTCACGCGGAAGGCAGAAGCGCGGATGCGGTCACCCACCTGGCACTGCCAGGCGTCAATAAGTAAGACCGGCACTCTGGGCTGTTGAAGAAGCAAGGCAGCGATTTCGGTCGCTGCCTTTTTTGCTAAAGAGACATTTTTTTGCGAAAAGACGCTTTTTTTGCAGGAAGATACTTTTCGGGGGACGGCAGGGAATCCAGCCGGGCCGGGACGCCGCCAGGGATCATTCGGGCCGGAAAGCAGGAGACAGAGTCTGACAGAGGATCAGAATGCTGAATGACAATAACCGACAGTATGTAAGCTGGGGCATCACCGCCCTTGTCGTGGTGGTCCTTTCGCTTCTGCTGTCTTTTTTCATCAGCCGGTTCGGAGCTGTCCGCTCCTTCGCGGCTTCCATCCTGAACATTCTGATGCCGGTGATTTACGGGGCGCTCATGGCATTTCTCATGGCACCCGCGTACAACACGGTGTGTGGTGCCCTGGTTCCCTTCCTGGCAGAAAAAGTTTTCCGCGGAGGAAAGGGCGCCGGCAGAAGGGCGTACAGGGTTGCGCGCTTCACGGCGACCTTTGTCTGCATTGCGGTGATTGTCGCGTTCGTGAACATCATCATTGCGCTCATCATCCCGCAGATCATCAGCGGAATTTCGGATCTGGCGAACAGCATGCCGACGGACACCGCCTCCGCTGCCTCCTTCATCCGGGAGCTCCTGAAGGGAAAGAACGAAAACATCGCGAATGTCATCATCAGCGCGGGAGACAGCGCGTATTCCTGGCTCAGCAACTGGATTCACATGGAGTTCCTGCCGAACATCAACACCTATCTGTCCCAGATGACGAGCGGCATCGTGAAGGTTCTGAATGTCGTGAAGAATTTCTTCATCGGCCTCATCATCATGGCGTACGCCCTGAATATGAAGGAGCTTCTTTCCGCTCAGACAAAGCGCATTCTCTATGCCTTCTTTCCGGTTACGGCGGCAAACAGCATCGTGAGTGAGGCGAGATACGTAAAGAATGTCTTCACGCAGTTCATTGTCGGAAAGATCATCGATTCGATTATCATCGGGATCCTCTGCTACATCTGTCTCTGCTTCATGAGGATGCCCTTCGCCCTCGTCATCAGCACCTTTGTCGGGGTCACAAACGTCA
The DNA here is from genome assembly GCA_902766175.1 of uncultured Lachnospiraceae bacterium. Lineage (GTDB taxonomy): Bacteria > Bacillota > Clostridia > Lachnospirales > Lachnospiraceae > Moryella. Next base: position 15,078 of record CACXCJ010000033.1, on the reverse strand, counting down.
TTCCGTTTTTCGGGCCCTTCATCGGGGCGATTCCGAGTGCATTCATTCTTCTCATTGTCTCTCCGATGAAGGCACTGCAGTTCTGTGTCTTCATTCTGATTCTGCAGCAGTTTGACGGAAATATCCTCGGTCCGAAGATCCTCGGCTCGGCGACCGGAATTTCAAGCTTCTGGGTTCTGTTTTCAATTCTTTTCTTCGGCGGTCTGTGGGGAATCGTCGGAATGGTGATCGGGATTCCGACCTTCGCGGTGCTCGCGCGCTTCCTGCAGCGCCTGATCGAACGCCAGCTGGAGAAGCGGAAGCTTCCGCTCGAGACACCGGCATATGACCGGCTGGATCGGATTGATCCGGTGTCAGGGGAGCCCTCCTATCATGATGTAAGAAAGGGCATGGACCCTGGCGGCGGAGAGGGGAAGAGGCCGGGAGAGGGCGGCAGCGGCGGAGCGGATGCGTAACGTTTGCATTCGCGGCTGATGTGGGATATAATGACACAAAATCAGAAAAAAGGTGGTAATTCCTATGACATTACTTGAGGACTGGAGAGTCAGGGCGTACGGTCAGGGCACCACGGAGAAGGAAAAGGAGAAGCTCTGGAAGGACTATTTCGCCGTGGAGAAGGGCATTTATGAAAAGCTCCTCGCGGACGTGACGAAGGTCGAGCAGGGCACCGTGAGCGGGCTTGCGGAGAAATACGGGACGGATCTTCAGACCATGACCGGGTTTCTCGACGGGATCAACGACAGCCTGAAGACCGCGAATCCGATCGAGACCATGGATGCGGATACCGAGGTAAGCCTGGAGATAGACCCGGAGAAGCTCTACTACAACATGGTAGAGGCGAAGGCCACCTGGCTCTACGGACTGCCGGAGTGGGATGCGATTCTCTCGCCGGAGCGGCGGAAGGAGCTCTACAGGCAGCAGAAGGCGAGCGGCACCGTGAGAAAGCCGCACAAGATCGGCAGAAACGACCCGTGCCCCTGCGGGAGCGGGAAAAAATACAAGTACTGCTGCGGACGAAATGTCTGAGCAGCTGTATCCGGAGACTCAGCGGTCAGGTTTGGAGACAAACCTGGCCGATCTGCTTTCAGGAGGATTTGATTCCTTTCAGGAGGTTTTCGTTGGACGCATACACCAGCTTTGCGCAGGTCTATGACCTTTTCATGGACAATGTTCCCTATGAGGAGTGGGGGCGGCAGGTGATCCGGATTCTTAAGGATTACGGAATCAATGACGGGATCGTGGCGGACCTCGGGTGCGGGACTGGAAATCTGACCGAACGGCTCGCAGCGGCGGACTATGACATGATAGGCATCGACAGCTCCGAGGATATGCTGGAGATCGCGATGGAGAAAAAGATGAGGAGCGGCTCGGATATCCTGTATCTCTGTCAGGATATGCGCAGTTTCGAGCTCTACGGGACGTGCCGCGCCTTTGTGAGCAGATGCGATGCCGTGAATTATCTGACGGAATATGACGATCTGGTGCGGATGATGCGCCTTGTGAACAATTACCTGGACCCGGAGGGGATTTTTGTCTTTGACTGCAACACGATTCACAAGTATGAGACGATCCTCGCCGACAACACGATCGCCGAGAACCGGGAGGTCGGGAGCTTTATCTGGGAGAATTCCTATGAGCCGGAGACCCGGATCAACGAGTATGACCTGACGCTCTTCATCCGGCAGGAACAGCCGGGAAGGGGGCAGGAGCCGCTGTTCCGGCGCTTTCAGGAGACGCACTTCCAGCGCGCCTACTCGCTTGAGGAGCTGAAGAGAGCCGCGGCAGAGGCCGGCCTTCTCTGGCTGGACTGTGTCGATGCGGACACGCTTGTCATGCCCTCAGAGAGCACGGAGCGCTATCTCGTTGTGCTCGGGGAGTCAGGAAAGGAAGAAAAAAATGGATGATTACATGCTGAGGGCCAGTGCGGCGGAGGGAAATATCCGAGCCTTTGCAGCGACGACCGGGGGAGTCGTCGAGGAAGCGCGCCGCATCCACAGCACGAGCCCGATTGTGACAGCTGCGCTCGGACGCCTTCTCACCGCCGGAATCATGATGGGCTCCATGATGAAGGATGACGAGGACCGGATCACGATCAAGATCGACGGGGACGGACCCATGCGGGGAGAACTCATCACGGCGGACCGCCGCGGAAATGTCAAGGGGTACCCCTATGAGACGGACGTGATTCTTCCTGCAAACGCAAAGGGAAAGCTGGATGTCGGAGGCGCAGTCGGAAAGGGTACGCTGACGGTGATCTCCGATCTGGGGCTGAAGGAGCCGTATGTAGGCTCCGTGAATCTGGTGTCCGGGGAGGTCGCGGAGGACATCGCGTTCTACTTCGCAAACAGTGAACAGGTCCCCTCTGCCGTGGGACTCGGAGTCCTGATGAATCACGAGAACACCGTGAACTGCGCGGGCGGATTCATTGTGCAGCTCCTTCCGGGATGTCCGGAGGAGATTTCCTCAAAGCTGGAGGACCGGCTCCGCGGCATCGACTCCGTCACAAACTTTCTCCGAAGGGGAGATACGCCGGAGGACATCCTGCGCTTTATCCTTCAGGGGATGAATCCGGTGATCACCGACCGGCTGCCGTGCCGGTACTTCTGCGGGTGCACCAGAACGCGCGTCGAAAATGCGCTCTCCGCGGTCGGCGCGAAGGAACTTCGTTCCATGATCGAGGAGGGAAAGCCTGTGGAATTAAGCTGCCATTTCTGCGGAAAGAAGTATATCTTTTCGCGCGAGGACCTCGAGAGCCTGCTGAGGCAGGCGGAACCTCAGAAGAAAGCATGACAGGAGGGCGGACCTGCCGGCGCATTCCGGAACCCTTCGTCTGCCGGACAGGAGCTGCCCGCCTCCGGGGCTTTTCCGGGAGAGCCACATTGGCGCGGGGACTGCATTACCCCGGGGACTGCACTACCCCTGAAACTGTCCTCCCTCATAGACCTGCGGGTGCTTCCAGAGCCACCGCATGTACGCGAGCGTGTGGAATTCTCCCTCGTCCCGCAGCATTCTGAGGAGCTTTTCGAGGAGAAGGCGGGTCTCCGGGTGCATGCGCACGCCCTCGTTTCTCGCGCTGTAGAATTCCAGCGGCATCCAGTCGCGGTAATCGCCGCCGTGATAGGTCTTGCTCGCGGCGATCCGGTCGCACATCATCTCCAGAACGTAGCGGAGCGGCATCTTGATGTAGGTCCAGCTGTCGCTTCCGGGCTTCACGTCGCACCAGTATTCGTAGTGGTGCTTGTTGCGTCCCTTGTGATGCAGCCATGCGCTTGAATACCCCCTGTCCTCGCGCTCCAGCGCGTTCGGGCTGCGGGTTCCGCACCAGTAGCGGACGCCGATCAGAAATTCTTCCGGCATGTATTTGGAGAGATCGTGCTGAAGTCCCTGCCGGACCATGCCGATCTTGAAGCAGAGATCCATCACCATGAGCTTGTGGTGTGTGATGGTCCTGAAATGGTGCGCTGCGCGCTCTAATTCTGTCATAAGATTCCCCGGTTCTAAAGTTTTGTGCGCGGAGCACTTCCGCGCGCCTTCCCATGCTGTCAATTCCGGCCGGATGCGGCTGTCACAGCCGGCCGCACGGTGCTGGCCGCCACCTCGCGGGAGCTGTCTCGAAGCTGCGGGAGCTGTGCCGAAGCTGCGAAAGCTGTTTCGAAGCTGCGGGAGCTGTGCCGGAGCTACAGGAGCTGCCCCCGGAGCCCTGCGAGCCGCAGAACCTCATAGAGATACGGGAGCAGAAAGCGGGCGGTCAGGAGATCCCCGCTGAGTTCTGCGTATTTCACGGCTCCGCGAAACTCCGCCTGGAAGACGGGAACGCCCTCCGGAGCACTGCCGGCGAGAGGGAGAAACGTTCCCTCCTTCGGCACGCAGGCATTGCGCGCGGTCGCCCTCTCCTTTGCGCTCTTGTCGACGAACTCCGCGAGACTTTTGTGGATCGCGCGGTTCTCCAGAGGAAGGTAGTAGTAGTCCCTGTAGTTTTCGAAGAAATGAAAGAGCGTCCCCGTAAAGAGCGGGACGATGAGCTGCAGGGTGTTTTCCTCTGCGTCGAGACGAACTCCGCCAAACGTTCCGCCTGACGCGGCTGGAATTCTCGTGCGGCTCTCAAACCGCGCCGTGAGAGCGGCATTTTCCGCCGAGGCACTTTTCAGCGTGAAGTCCCCGAGGAAAAAATCCCGGTAGGAGAGAAGGGAGAGAAGCGTCAGGAGATTCGTCACATCCTCCTCGTTGTGGAGAAGAAACTGCTGCTTCAACGCCGTTTCCCGCGTGCGGAGCCAGGTGTTGTAGACCTCAATCAGCTCTCCGCCGTTCATGCGGTCCATGCGCTCGATTCCGAGAAGCCGCTCCATCGATTTCTGGTTCAGACGTCCGCTGCCGAGCACCTTCCGGAAGGGCCGGACAGCCCTGTAGAGATCCAGACTTGACGCGCCGCCGAAGGGACGCTCGATGCCGTACTGCCCCGCACAGCGGATGAGAAACGGGATGTCAAAGCTGTCCCCGTTGTAGTGAACCAGAGTCCTGTAGGGCGCCGCGAATTCAAAAAAGCTGCGGAGCATCTCTTCCTCCGCGGAGAGGCTGTCCGCAAACCACTGGCGGAGCACCCATCCCATCGGCTCTGTGTGCGTGAGTGCACCGATCAGATAGATCTGCGCGGATGCGGGAGAGAGCCCCGTCGTCTCGATATCAAGAAAAAGAAATCGGTCCGGATCCCCGAGGTTTCGAAGCGGATACGCAGGGATCACGGCCGCCGGTCTCGTAAACAGCTCCATGTCGGCACTCCTTCCGCACCAGTATACTCCTTCGTTGTAAGATTGGAAAGGCTGTGATAAACTGAACCCGGGTAACATAAAACGGAGGGAGTATGATTTCTTACATCAGGGGGACGCTCGCGGAGGTGAGTCCGGATCTGATCGTCGTGGAGGCCGGGTCGATCGGCTTTGACATCCGCGTGCCGCTTTCCGTGACAGAAAGTCTGCCGCCGGTCGGAAGCGAGGTCCGCATCTACACTTATCTGAAGGTGTCGGACGATGCGCTCACGCTTTACGGATTCAACTCGCGGCAGGATCTTCAGATGTTCCGCCGTCTCATCAATGTGAGCGGCGTGGGCCCGAAGGGCGCGCTGTCGGTTCTCTCGGCGCTCTCGCCGGACCGCCTGAGACTGGCGGTTCTCGGAGGCGATGCGAGGGCCATCTCGAAGGCACCCGGAATCGGGCTGAAGACTGCGCAGAAAATAATTCTCGACCTGAAGGACCAGATCAGGCCGGAGGATCTCTCAGAGATTCCGGGAAGAGAAAGTGAGCCTGTACCGATGGAGGCCGAGGGCGCGGCGCAGGAGGCTGTGGAGGCCCTGACGCAGCTCGGATACTCCCTTTCGGAGGCCGGAAGGGCGGTCCGCGCCGTAAGGGGAGCGGAGGCCATGGACAGTGCCGCAATTCTGAAGGCGGCGCTGCGGCAGTTCCGGCTTTAAACGGGGGTTCAGATGGAACGGCATATTATTTCGACCGAGTCAGAGCAGGGCGAGGAGGCAAATGTTGAAAAGAGCCTGCGCCCGCAGCTTCTGAAGGATTACATCGGCCAGGAAAAAATCAAATCGATGCTCCGCGTCTTCATCGACGCGGCAAAGACCCGCGGAGAGACGCTGGACCATGTGCTTTTCTACGGGCCGCCCGGACTGGGCAAGACGACGCTCTCCGGTATCATCGCGAACGAGATGGGCGTGAATCTGAAGATCACGTCGGGGCCGGCGATAGAAAAGCCCGGGGAGATGGCGGCGGTCCTCAACAATCTCCATGAGGGAGATGTTCTTTTTGTGGATGAGATTCACCGCCTGAACCGCCAGGTGGAGGAAGTGCTGTATCCCGCGATGGAAGATTTCGCGATTGATATCATGCTCGGAAAGGATTCCGGTGCGCGGAGCATACGGCTGGAGCTTCCGAGGTTCACGCTGGTCGGTGCGACAACACGCGCCGGCCTTCTGTCTGCGCCGCTCCGGGACCGCTTCGGCGTGGTTCAGAAGCTGGAATTCTACACGCCGGAGGAGCTTGAGCAGATCGTGAACCGCTCCGCAAAGGTACTGGGCGTGGAGATCAGTCCGGAGGGGGCGAGGGAGATCGCGCGGAGATCACGCGGTACCCCGCGCCTTGCAAACCGCCTTCTGAGGCGTGTCCGGGATTTCGCGCAGATCCGCTACAAGGGCGTCATCACCCTGGAGGCCGCGCAGTACGCGCTGGATTTCCTCGATGTGGACAAGCTCGGACTTGATTCGGGGGACCGCGCGATTCTTTCAACGATTATCGAGAAGTTCGGAGGAGGTCCGGTGGGACTTGACACACTCTCCGCTGCGCTTGGAGAGGATTCCGGAACCCTCGAGGATGTGTACGAGCCGTATCTTCTGATGAACGGCCTGATCATGAGAACCCCGCGCGGCAGAGTGGCGACGGAGGCCGCATACAGGCATCTCGGGATTCCGGCGGACAGATCGGAGGAGTGATGCAGAGGTGAATAAAATGGAAAACATGCAGAATCTTGACAAGCAGGAGCTTTCCCCCGGCACGGCGGATGTCGCGATCGACGGAAGGGTTTACAGTCTCGCGGGCGGAGACGCGGATTACCTGAAAAGGGTCGGCGCATATGTCGATGAAAAAATCGCGGAGCTGAAGAAGAGCGGCGCGTACAGTTCCCAGACCACGGAGTACCGGAATGTGCTGGTATATCTCAATCTGGCGGACGATTACATGAGGGAACACGAGGAGGCCGGGAAGCTTAAGAAGGAAGCTGAGGCGCACGACGCGGAGGTCTACTCCCTGAAGCGGGAGCTTGTGGAAAAGCGGGTCGAGGCGGAAAAGCTCAGGGCGGAGTGTGTGTCGCTCAAGAAGGAACAGGAGACCTCGGCGGAGAAGGTGCGCACGCTTTCAGAAAAGGATGCGGAGATCGCGAGACAGTCCGGGAAACTCTCGGAAGCATCCGGAAGGATCCATGCGCTGGAGCAGCAGCTGAAGGCGCAGACAGAGAAGGCGGCCGCCTTCCAGAAGCGCGCGGAGGAGCTGGAGAATAGAGTGAAAGAGGAGACGGCCCGCGCGGAGAAGCTTCAGGCGGATATTGACGAGCTTCTCTCGAAATGAGGCGTGATGAGGGGAGAGAGATCTGAGGAAGCCTTGGAGGAGATGAGCAGGGAAAGAAAACCGGAGGATGTCCGCACGGCGGAGCTGCTTGCCCCGGCGGGGTCCGGGGAGAGCCTTCGCGCCGCGGTGAATGCGGGCGCCGACGCAGTCTATATCGGCGGGCAGAAATTCGGGGCCCGCGCCTACGCCGAAAACCCGGATGAGGGAAGCCTTCTGGATGCAATCGCGTACGCGCATCTCTACGGGGTGCGCGTCCATCTCACGGTCAACACGCTTTTCAAGGAGCGTGAGCTCGCTGAGCTTCCGGACTACCTCCGCCCGTATTATGAGGCGGGTCTGGATGCGGCGATTGTCCAGGACTTCGGGGCGCTCAGGGTTCTGCACAGGGAATTTCCGGACCTCCCGCTTCACGCGAGCACGCAGACCACGGTGACAGGGCCTGCGGGCGCGCTTTTCATGAAGGAACTCGGCGTCTGCCGCGTGATTCCCGCGAGAGAGCTGAGTCTTCAGGAGATCAGGGAGATCAAGGACAGAACGGGGCTTGAGGTGGAGACCTTCGTGCATGGATCGCTGTGCTACTCCTACTCCGGACAGTGTCTGATGTCGAGCCTCATCGGGGGAAGAAGCGGAAACCGCGGCCGGTGCGCGCAGCCGTGCCGGTTTCAGTATGAGCTTCTGGAGCGCGGCGTCCCGGTGAGCAGGAGAACAGAGCCCTGCCTCCTGTCCATGAAGGATCTCTGCAGCCTGGACCTGATTCCGGAGCTTGTTTCCGCCGGCATCGACAGCTTCAAGATCGAGGGACGGATGAAGAGCGCCCGCTACACGGCTGGCGTCGTCTCTGTGTGGAGAAAATATCTCGATCTTTACAGAGAGGCGGGAAAAAGCGGTTTCCACGTGGACACGGAGGACAGGAGAAGGCTTCTGGATCTCTTTGACCGCGGTGGTCAGACAAGCGGATACTATTTCGAGCACAACGGCCGGGATATGATTGCGCTTCATGCGAAGCCGAAGTTCCGCAAGGGAAACCCGGAACTCAATGCGCTTCTGGAGGAGAAGTACATCCTCGCGGAGAGGAAGCTCCCGATCCGGGGAGAGGCGTATTTTTGCGCCGGAGAGCCGATGCGCTTCACTGTGTCCGCTTCCCTTCCGGGAGGGGAGGTGAAGGCGGCCGCTGCCGGGCCGGTTCCGGAGAGAGCGGAAAAAAGCGGAGCCCTTCCTGAGGAGACGGAGGGGCGGCTCAGAAAGACCGGCGGGACACCGTTTCTTTTTGAGGACCTGAAGGTTCATCTGGAGCCGGGCCTTTTTCTCCCGGTTTCCTCTGTGAACGCGCTTCGGCGGGACGCGCTGGAAACTCTCCGGGAGGAACTCCTGAAGACAGGGAGAAGAAGGAAAGGTCCCGGCACGGAGGACGGAGAGGCTCCCGCGCTTCAAAAATCGCGGAGGGAAACGGACGGGAAGGCGCGGGTACCGGAGGCTGAAGTTTCCGGGTGCGAGGCATCCGGGGCCCCGGCACTGCCTCACGGCACTTCCCCGTTTCTGCATGTGACCCTGCGGACGGACGCCCAGCTCTCTGCGGCGGAGCAGTGCGCCGGAGTGAGAGAGATCTCGATTGAGGCGGATGCATTTCCGGCGCAGGGGTGGAAGGAAACTGCGGAACGGATCCACCGCGGAAACAGGAGGGCGCTTCTCTGCATGCCGCAGATTTTCCGGAGGGAGGCGCGGCAGTTCTTCGGGGAATCGAGAAACTATCTTCTCAGCGCGGGGTTCGACGCGCTGGTGATCCGCTCTCTCGAGGAGGTCGGGTTTCTGCGGACGCTTTACGGCACCCGGCGCACGCCGCCCCTGTATTTTGATTTCAACCTCTACGGCATGAACCGGGAGGCTGAGGAGGTGCTCTACCGGTTCGGCGCGGACCGGCTCACGCTTCCGGTGGAACTCAGCGCGCGGGAGCTTAAGGAGCTCGGGTGCGAAGGAAAGGAGCTCATCGCGGCCGGAAGACTCCCCATGATGGTCTCGGCCCAGTGCCTCAGAAAAACCGTCCTCGGCTGCAGCCATGTCCCGGGGATTCTTTCCCTCAGGGACCGGATGGGAAAGAAAATGCCCGTCCTGAACCAGTGCGCCTGCTGCTGCAATACGATCCTGAACTCTGACCCTCTGAGCCTCGTGGGAATCGCGGAGGAACTCCGGACGCTTCATCCGGCAGTGTACCGGATCCTTCTCACGACAGAGACGGAAAAGGAGGCGCTCCGGATGGTCTCCGCATGTGAAGCGGCATTTCTCCTGAAAGTGCATGCGGAGGATCCCTGTGAGCCCTGCACGCGCGGAAGCATACGCCGAGGGGTGGAGTAACTTTCCTCTCAGGCGGCGTTGAAATTCAGGCGGAGGGGTGTATACTTGAAGTGTTAAATTTCAGACAATGGTCACGCAGGAGGGTTTGCAATGATCGAAGCAACGAGCTGCGGCGGCGTAGTCATTTTTCACGGAAAGATTCTTCTTCTATATAAGAACTACAGAAACCGCTATGACGGCTGGGTCCTTCCGAAGGGAACGGTGGAGCCGGGCGAAACCCATGAGGTGACGGCGCTCCGGGAGGTGCGGGAGGAGACCGGCGTCAGCGCAAGGATTCTCGATTTCATCGGCACGAGCGAGTACACCTTTTTTGCTCAGGACGATGCCGTCAACAAGAACGTATACTGGTACCTGATGCGCTCCGACAGCTATTACTCCAAGCCGCAGAGGGAGGAATTCTTCCTGGACTCCGGGTATTACAAGTATCACGAGGCGGCGCATCTTCTCAAGTTTTCCAACGAGCGGATGATTTTTGAAAAAGCATACGCGAGATATCAGGAGCTGAAACGGAACAATCAGTGGAATGAGGTCCCGGGAATCGGGGCCTGAGTGCCAGACTGCCGGAAGACGGCATCAGAAGAACAGGGGAAGCGATGATTAAATTAGAACGTACCTCGGTGATGAACATGGAAAATGCGCTTCGCGGGGCGCGGAATCCTTTGAATTCGTGGGCGCGCATCGACAGCCATTACGATGCGGACGGAAGCTATGTGCTGGGGCCGAATGACCTGGGACTTGCGATGCGCCTCAGGAAGGCGGGCAGCGATCACAGGAAATATCTGCGCCAGATCCTCGTGTGCGTGGACATCACGGCACCGCTCTACTGGTGGAAGGAGTATGACACCTACAAGGTCGCGACCGTCGCAAACTCCACCTCGACCATGCACAAGATTCACGCGAAGCCCTTTGCGCGGGAGGACTTTTCACACGACCACCTGGATGAGGCGGGACTTCGGGCACTTGATCAGATGATCGCTGCCCTGGAGACCTTCCGCCTGAAATTCAACGAGACGAAGGACAAGACTGCCTGGTACAATATGATCCAGCTTCTTCCGGAGAGCTACAATCAGCTGCGCACCTGCACGCTGAATTATGAGACGCTGGTCAACATCTATTTTTCCAGAAAGGATCACAAGCTCGATGAGTGGCACAGCTTTTGTGCGTGGATCCGGACACTTCCGTATGCGGAGCAGCTGATTCTCGGCGAGGATCCGGCTGAGGAGAGCGGGCAATGAAGCTGATCGCCGCCGTGGACAGAAACTGGGCGATCGGAAAGGGCGGACAGCTTCTCGTGAGGATCCCGATGGACCAGAAGTTCTTTCTGCAGGAGACACTCGGGAAGACCGTCGTCATGGGCCGGAAAACCTTTGAAGATCTTCCGGGGCGCCAGCCGCTCTACGGGCGCACGAATGTCGTCCTCTCACGGGATCCGGAATTCTCCCCGAAGGGGATCCGGGTGGCCAGGAGCCTTGAGGAGGCGCTCACCTTTCTCCGCGGCGTACCGGATGACAGCATCTACATCATCGGCGGAGAGAGCATCTACCGGATGTTTCTTCCGTACTGCAGTGAGGCGGAGATAACAGCTGTGGATTACCGCTATGACGGGGACCGGTTCTTTCCGGATCTCGACCGGGATCCGATGTGGCGCCTGACCGGGGAGAGCGACGAGGAAACCTATTTTGATCTGACCTTTACGTTCCGGCGCTACATCCGTACTGCCGGCGTGGGAGAAGATAAAGCATTGAATCAGAAAATATGAGGAGCGGGAGGGTCATCATGTATCAGATTCTGAAAAAAAGAAAACTGTCTGAGAAGATCTGTCTCATGAAGATCCGGGCGGAGCGCATTGCCAGAAAGTGTCTGCCCGGCGAATTCCTGATCATCCGGATTGACGAGCAGGGAGAGCGGATTCCGCTTACGATCTGCGATTTCAACCGGGAGGAGGGAACCGTTGTGATTGTGGTTCAGGTTGTGGGTGCGACCTCTTACCGCCTGGTCCGGGATTTCAACGAGGGAGATTCCATCGCGGATGTCGTCGGACCGCTCGGGAACCCGAGCGATCTCACGAAGAAGACGCCGGAGGAACTGAAGAAGATGCACATTCTCTTCGTCGCAGGCGGGCTCGGCGCGGCCCCGGTCTATCCGCAGGTCAAGTGGCTTGTGGAGCAGGGCGTGGTCCCGGATGTCGTGCAGGGCTCCAAGACGAAGGATATGGTGATTCTTGAGAAGGAGATGCGTGCACTCGCCGGCGATCATCTCTATATCACGACAGATGACGGGACCTACGGCTTCCACGGAATGGTCACGGCCAAGGTGGAGGATCTCGTGAAAAACGAGGGAAGGCACTATGACCTCTGCGTCGCAATCGGTCCGATGGTCATGATGAAGTTCGTCGCGAAGCTCACGAAGGAGCTTGGAATTCCCACCGTGGCGAGCATGGACCCGATCATGGTCGACGGCACCGGCATGTGCGGCGCCTGCAGGCTTCTGGTCGGCGGGGAAGTGAAGTTTGCCTGTGTCGACGGACCGGAATTCGACGCGCATCAGGTGGACTTTGACCAGGCGATCAAGCGCGCCAGAATGTACAAGACCGAGGAGGGACGCGCATTCTTGAAGGTGCAGGAAGGGGAGACGCACCACGGCGGCTGCGGAAATTGCGGAGGTGAAGCGTGATGGATATGATGAAGAAAGTTCCGATCCGGGAGCAGGATCCGGCGGTCAGGGCCACAAATTTTGACGAGGTATGCCTCGGATACAATGAGGAGGAGGCAGTCGCGGAGGCACAGCGCTGCCTGGACTGCAAGAATCCCCGCTGTGTCACCGGATGTCCGGTCAATATTTCGATTCCGGCATTTATCCAGGAGGTGAAGAACAGGAATTTCGCGAAGGCATCGGAGATCATTTCCGAGAGCTCCGCGCTGCCGGCTGTCTGCGGGCGCGTGTGCCCGCAGGAGACGCAGTGCGAGGGCGTCTGCGTCCGCGGCATCAAGGGCGAGGCGGTCTCGATCGGAAAGCTGGAGCGCTTCACGGCGGACTGGGCGAGAGAGCACGGCATCTCTGCGGAGAACAAGGCGGTGAAGACCGGCCAGAAGGTCGCGGTGATCGGCTCCGGTCCTTCCGGCTTAACCTGCGCCGGCGATCTCGCGAAGATGGGATACGATGTCACGATCTTTGAGGCGCTTCACAAGGCGGGCGGCGTGCTGGTCTACGGGATTCCGGAGTTCCGTCTCCCGAAGGATTCCGTCGTGGCGCATGAGGTCGAGAACGTGAAGAAGCTCGGCGTGAAGATTGAGACGGACACCATCATCGGCCGCTCTGTCTCAATCGATGAGCTGATGGACCAGGAGGGATTTGACGCGGTCTTCATCGGCTCCGGCGCGGGCCTTCCGATGTTCATGCACATTCCGGGCGAGACGGCGAGCGGCGTCTTCTCGGCCAATGAGTTCCTCACCAGAAACAACCTCATGAAGGCGTTCAGGAGCGACTATGACACCCCGATTCACTGCGGCAGAAAGGTCGCGGTCGTCGGCGGCGGCAACGTCGCGATGGATGCGGCGAGAACCGCTCTCCGGCTCGGCGCGGAGGTACATATTGTCTACCGCCGCAGCGAGGAGGAGCTTCCGGCGAGAAGGGAAGAGGTTCAGCACGCGAAGGAGGAGGGCATCATCTTCAACCTTCTCACGAATCCGACGGAAATCCTGGTCAATGACGACGGATGGGTGCGCGGAATCCGCGTGATCCACATGGAGCTCGGCGAGCCGGATGCGAGCGGGCGGAGACGTCCTGTGCCGATCGAGGGGAGCGAGGAGGAATTCGAAGTGGACACCGTGATCATGGCGCTCGGAACGACTCCGAATCCGCTGATCCGCAACACGACGAAGGGCCTGGACACGACCAGAAAGGGCGGAATCGTGGCGGAGGAAGCGACCGGACAGACCTCGCGCGAGGGCGTTTTCGCGGGCGGCGATGCGGTGACCGGGGCAGCGACCGTGATTCTCGCGATGGGCGCCGGAAAGACTGCCGCGAAGGGAATCGATGCGTATCTGAAGGCAAAGAGAGGCCAGTAAAAGGCCGGAAGGAGGAATAACCCAATGGCAAAAATCGATCTGACAGAATATGGAATCACAGGGGCGACGGAGATCGTCTACAACCCGTCCTATGAGTTTCTATATGAGGAGGAGATGAAGCCGGACCTCACGGGATATGACAAGGGCCAGCTCACCGAGCTTGGCGCTGTGAACGTCATGACCGGCGTGTACACCGGACGCTCCCCGAAGGACAAATTCATTGTCATGGACAAGAACTCGAAGGACACGGTCTGGTGGACCTCCGACGAGTACAAGAACGATAACCACCCTGCCTCTGAGGAGACCTGGGCGGCGGTGAAGAAGATCGCGCAGGAAGAGCTCTCCAACAAGCGGCTCTTCGTCGTGGATGCGTTCTGCGGCGCGAACAGAGACACCCGCATGGCGGTCCGTTTCATCATGGAAGTCGCCTGGCAGGCACACTTTGTCGAGAACATGTTCATCAAGCCGACCCCGGAGGAGCTCGACTCCTTCAAGCCGGATTTCGTGGTCTATAACGCTTCCAAGGCGAAGGTGACGAATTACAAGGAGCTGGGTCTCAATTCCGAGACGGCGGTCGTCTTCAACATCACGAGCCGCGAGCAGGTGATCATCAATACCTGGTACGGCGGCGAGATGAAGAAGGGCATGTTCTCCATGATGAACTACTATCTCCCGCTGAAGGGCATTGCCTCGATGCACTGCTCCGCGAACACGGACATGAGGGGCGAGAACACGGCGATCTTCTTCGGACTGTCCGGCACCGGAAAGACCACGCTCTCCACGGATCCGAAGCGTCTTCTGATCGGCGATGACGAGCACGGCTGGGACGACAACGGCGTCTTCAACTTCGAGGGCCGCTGCTACGCAAAGGTGATCAACCTCGACAAGGACGCGGAGCCGGATATTTACAACGCGATCAAGCGGAACGCGCTGCTCGAGAATGTCACGGTGGATGCGAACGGAAAGATCGATTTTGCGGACAAGAGCGTGACCGAGAACACCCGTGTTTCCTATCCGATCGAGCACATCAAGAACATCGTGAAGAAGGTGCGGCCGATTTCCGCCGGCCCTGCCGCAAAGAACGTGATCTTCCTCTCCGCGGATGCGTTCGGCGTTCTCCCGCCGGTCTCCATCCTGACCCCGGAGCAGACGAAGTATTACTTCCTCTCCGGATTCACCGCAAAGCTCGCGGGAACCGAGCGCGGCATCAAGGAGCCGACGCCGACCTTTTCCGCCTGCTTCGGACAGGCGTTCCTGGAGCTGCATCCGACGAAATACGCGGAGGAGCTCGTGAAGCGCATGCAGAAGAGCGGCGCAAAGGCTTACCTCGTGAACACCGGCTGGAACGGAACCGGGAAGCGCATCTCGATCAAGGACACGAGAGGCATCATCGATGCGATTCTGAGTGGTGACGTCCTGAAGGCGCCGACGAAGAAGATCCCGTACTTTGACTTTGTCGTTCCGACAGAGCTTCCGGGTGGGGACAGCGGCATCCTCGATCCGCGCGACACCTACAAGGATCCGGAGGAGTGGAACAAGAAGGC
>CACXCJ010000032.1 GCA_902766175.1 uncultured Lachnospiraceae bacterium | reverse complement strand
AGTTCCAGAGCCTTTTCGATCACAGGCGTGAAATCCTTGTCCTCGCCGATATGTACGAGCTCGGGGTAGGAGACCACCTCCGTCGTGAAAACACGGTCTTTATAGCTTTCCTTCGGCGGCATCAGGCAGTTGGTCGTGAAGAGGACCGGCGCCGGAAGATCGGCGAATTCTTTCTGCTGATTTTGCCACGCCGTGCCGAAATTGCCCTTGAGGTGCGGATACTTTTTCAGTTCCGGATATCCATGAGCCGGAAGCATCTCGCCGTGCGTATAGATGTTGATGCCCTTGTCTTTAGTCTGCTCCAGGAGCTGCTTGAGGTCATACAAATCATGGCCGCTGATGACAATGAACGGTCCCTTTTCCACCATCAGAGGAACGGTCGCTGGGACGGGGTTTCCGTAGGTCTCAGTATTGGCCTTATCCAGCATTTCCATGCAGGCAAAGTTGACCTCGCCGACTTCGAGAACGATGGGCAGCAGTTCGTCCATGCCCCAGTCCTCGCCGATCGCAAAGAGTGCCTTGGCAAGGAATTCATTGACGCGCTGATCGGAATATCCGAGCACGCCTGCATGATAGGCATACGCCGCCATGCCGCGGATGCCGAAGAGGATCAACGACTTCAAACTGCGGATGTCCTCATCAGCATCCCAGACCTTCGTCATGTCGTAGTCGTCGTTCCTGCCGCATACCGTGTCACAATCGGAACAGTTCGGGACGAGTTTTTCCTTTTGCGCGTGCACTTCATCGATCAGCGTCCGGAGTGTTACTTCGTTGAAGTTCACGTTCGTGATCGTGGTGAAAAGACCTTTGATCATCAGTTTGTAGACATCTTCGGCCGGTTTCGTGTCACCTTCTGTCGAACGGGCAAGCCCGATCAGAGCGCCGGTCAGTTGATCCTGCAGTCCGGCAACATCCGCCTTTTTCCCGCAAACGCCCGCCTTAACGCAGCCCGTACCACCTGCCGTCTGCTCACACTGAAAACAAAACATCTGTGTATCCATCATTTACTACCTCCTCTTATGCTTCTTCAATTACACCGACGGGACAACTATCTTTGGCCTCCACGGCGCTTTCCAACGCGTCTTCCGGGACCTCGGCATCGATGGCAACGGCAACGCCCTCATCGCCCATGGAGAACACCTTCGGGCAGGTGCCTTCGCAAAGTCCGCATCCGATACAACCGTCATTCACTACATACTTCATTTTTCGTTCCTCTCTTCCTTTTTTATTCCAGTGTCAACAACAGCGCCATCTTGAACTGCTTGACGGCCTTGACGTTGTGAATTCCCGCTTTTGCAAAATGGAAGTTCTCGCCTGCCTGAATGGCGTGATCTGTTCCCTCGTATCCGATGATGCCCTCGCCGTCCAGCGCGAAGATGATCGCCTCTCCCGGCGCGGCATGTTCGGAGAGTCCGGTACCTTCGTCGAAGGCCATTACGACAAACTTCATCTTGTCATTATGAACAATATCCATGTTCACAATCTTGCCTTCCTGATAGGGGACCAGTTCCGCCAGTTTGAAAACTTCACCTGCATTAATTGTTTCATTCACGATATCTTCCCTCCTAATAGAAATCTCTGTATAGACTGCGCCATCCGATGTTCTCATTCCCACCGGTGTGTCTGTAGGCGTTATCGTACTGTCTCCCACCTCGAGCGTTTTCCGGAAACTGTCTGTCTCGTAAACAATGACACTTCCGTCCGCAACAACGAGTAGCTTATGATACGGATAGATCTCCGCGCTGATATCCGTGTTCTTTGCCAGGGAAAAATAGGTAATGGAATTCTCCCCGCCACATACTTCTTTTGATATCGTGCAGCCCGGAACCGGAGCATTATCTTTTGCAATGGAGAAAACCTCTCCTGTTTTTTCCTTCATCGGAGCACCCTCCGTTCCTTGTTTTTCTGCTTTGAGTATAGTAGTATCTGGATATCGAGTATGTTGTTTCAACAACAAATGGAGTTTTTTATGGACACTTCTTTTCTGACAAATACACCGCTGTTCCTGGGAATCAGCGAGAGCGAACTCTCAGCCCTGCTTCCCTGCCTGAATGCGAGAGAGCGCAAATACAAGAAGGACGAAACAGTTTTCCGGGCGGGATCCGCTGTCAGCGAGATCGGGATCGTGGAATCCGGCAGCGTGAATATCGTCGTCAATTTCTACTGGGGGAACAGCCATATTTTTGGTCATATCGAAAAGGGACAGGTCTTTGCGGAAAACTATGCCGCCATTCCCGGCAGGGAGCTGCTCTGCGATGTCGTTGCCTGCGAGAAGGCCGAAGTACTCTTTCTGAACATGCAGAACATGCTGACGACCTGCAAGAAGGGATGCGCTTTCCATACGCGCATCATTCAGAACATGCTCCAAATATCCGCGCAGAAGAATTTGAATCTGTCCTCCCGCATGATGCATACGGCTTCCAGATCTCTGCGAGAAAGACTCCTGTCCTATCTCTCCGAACAGGCGCTGGAACACGGAAGTGAGCACTTCACCATTCCATTCGATCGCCAGCAGCTGGCAGATTATCTTGCCGTAGATCGCAGCGCGATGTCGAACGAGCTTTCCAAAATGCAGAAGGACGGGCTAATTACGTATCATAAAAATGAGTTCATATTACATGATGCGGTGTAGAATAACACTACGGAGAGCCTTTCCGGATTGATTTTCAGCCGTGCTTTTAGGATTCTTCCCCGAGGAAGTGTTCCTTCGCGAACTCCATATCCTGCACGACTTCCACCGTACCGATATACGTGCCGGACTTGTCGCGGACAGCCATATATTTGACAAGCATCGTGCGGCCCATCTTCTCCATCCAGACAGAGACTTCATCGCGGCGGTTATTCCGGAAATCGTCAATGATCTGGCGCACCATCGGCTCGATCTTCGGAGGGTGACAGGAGAATACCTCGCGGTCGATTGCCATACCGGGCCGCTTGAAGACCTTTGGTCCTTCGTTGAAGAAGCGGTTGATGTTATCGACATCGACAAAGCTGATCTCCATCGGGATCGTATTCAGGAGCGCGGTCAACTGCTCCAGTGTCAGGTGGCCGCCGGGCATGACGATCTCGCCTTCCACACCGAACGTAGCAGGGGTCTTTGCATTTTCTGCAGCTTCCCAGCATTCCTGCGCCACGCCGAAGCAAACATCGTAATCCTTTTCGTCGTGGTAGATGTTGTACCACTCCTCATCCGTGAAATTCACTGCGCAGATCGGGAACAGGATATTCTGCTCTTTGTAGATCATTTCTTCGGCGCGTGTCAGCACAGCGTCCAGTCTGGTATTCCATTCTTCGTCATGATTGCTTTCTTTCGCGAGTGCGCCAAGAGCATCGCGGATCTCGTCGTCCACCGTCCACATCACATCGGAGGGGCCGGAGACGCCATATTTGACTTTCAGATGAGGATAGAGCAGATCGCCCTTCTTTGCGTAATGGATTGACAGTTCACGGATCGCGGGGATCAGAGATTCATCTCTGTTCTCCTTAAATCTTGCAAGCAACCCGGCGAGTGCATCATTTTCTTTTGTCAGTGTATACAGCGGATGTCCTACAATGGCCTCCATCTCGGCAGCGCGGGCGTTCTTATCCGAATAATCTTTTTTTGGGAAGGCATCTCTCTTCGCAAGTTCCTCCTGCGCCTTTTTCCGCAGAAGGGAAGCCTCTACCTCTTTTTCCGCGTTGGCGATCTTCTCTTCGGTGGTCGAGCCGTGGAACAGTGCAGAGTGAACGTCACAGAGTCTTTGCACTTCCGAAAGCGGCGTTCCTTCCTTCATAAGATCCTGCTCCGCCTGCATGATCTCGGAGGCTTCGACATCTCCGAACTCACGGGCGAAATCCGCGCGGACGGATTCCAGGTCTTCACCGTCGCCGAGTCTTTTCAGATAGCCTTTGATCTGCTCGGTGCGGCCTTCGGAAGGTTCATCTGTTTTTGATCCCTTTGATGCAGGCTGTGCCGCAGCGGCCATGTCCGGCATCTCGCCGACCAGCTCGAATCCCTTCCCCATCAGGGTGGTTACGATGTCCATCATGGAGATGTTCTTCATCTTTGCGCCTTTCGGGATCGTCATGATTTTGCCGACGGAGTGCAGCATGGGTTTTTTAGTGATTTCGTTAAAACCGAGCCCAGCCATAATCTCAATCAGCTCGGGATACTCCTGTGTCAGTTCATAAACGGGTTTTGTAAGGTCAAGTTTCTTCATTGTATTCGTGCCTCCTTTCGGCTCTTGTTGTCCGTATGGTAGCATCTGCAAAGAACGATGTATGTTGTTCAAACAACATAACGTTATATTCCGCTCCATGTCACTGCGCCGGCAAACAGAATTGTCAGAGCCTTTAAGAAACAGATTCACAAATCATAATGGTAGAATCGTTAGTTTGCGAAAGGATTCACTTCTTACGCCTTCGAATAGACCCGGTATTTTTCCGTCCCTCATTCGTCACATAAGCTGCTCTCCAGAGGTCGTATTCTTCTTCCCGGAGCGCAGCATCATCCGGCGATGCGGATAGAAACGCAGCCCGCCTTTTTGCCCATTCTTTTAACAACTCCATATGCTCTCCCGGCAACACATCCTGTCCGGAGAAACGTGTCTTGCCGCTGAATTCCAGATAGTATTTTCCTCTGACTTCTACTGGGTGCAGCCCGAGAGAGTCTTCTATGTCAAATAACGCGTGCAGGGCGCGATCCGGATTTGAAAGATCCGCGTCGAAGAGCGCGGTGTCGTCGATCTCCAGGGCGGCCGCCAGAGCCTTCAGAGCGTCTTCCCGTGGCGTTTTCTGATTGCTCTCATACTGGCGGATACGGACGCCGGCAGTGGCCTCAGAAAAGCCACAGCGCATCCCCAGTTCTCTCTGGGTCAAGCCGCGCAGTTCGCGGAGCCTTCGAATTTTCCCACCGATGGAACCGGGGGAAACGTATTTATCCGAAATAGATTTGAACATCACAGTCCTCCTATGAGAAGTCAGTATCGTGTGAACCCATTATATCAGT
>CACXCJ010000031.1 GCA_902766175.1 uncultured Lachnospiraceae bacterium | reverse complement strand
TCTGGACGGACTGCAGATAATTCTCAATAGAGCCATCTTCCGCGCATTTTCTGAGTTCTTCCTTCGAAATATCCCGATGGAAGCTGTAAATCAGCCTGGATCCCGGCAGGGCATCCACGACATACCACATCTCCGTCTTCCCACGTTGGCCGTTTTCATGTGTAAAGGCGTATTCATCATCCGGATGAACCTGGACCGAAAGATTTTTTTTCGCATCAATTAGTTTGAGGAGAATCGGAATTCCCCCATCCTCTGAGCGTGCCGGATGAGATCCGATGTATTCCGGGTGCTCTTTGATAATATCGATGAGTTTTCGCCCGATAAAAGGCCCGCTTGCGGCCCATGACGGTCCGTCCGGGTGCGTGGAGCACTCCCATGATTCTGCAAAGGGCGTGATCGGAAGATCCTTGGAAAAATCATCCCGGAGTCTCGTTCCTCCCCAAAGGTAATCCTTCCCACTGGGTTTCAGTAAAAATGGTTTGTTTTCCACGATTTACTCCAATGCAAATTTCTTCTTGTCAGAGACGGAAATATCCTGTCCCCGCTGAATTTCGATAATTGCGAGGTCGCTGTCCGCAAAGATGGTATGCCGGCAGCCGGCCTCCATCGTGATCACATCGCCCGGGCCGACCAGCTGCTCCATACCATCCACGATCGTTCTTCCTGTCCCGGAAAGAATAGTCCAAGATTCATCGCGGTGCTCATGCGAATGGTAGCTCATGTGATGTCCCGCCAGGACTCTCAATTTAATTGTCATAGAGTCCTCTCCTGCATCCAGAACATGGAAGCTTCCCCAGGACTTTTGTGCAAACATGATCCCGCCCCGGATGTGTTCTACGTATGGAGAGATATCGGTTGACTCTCCCTTACTGGCTACGAGAATTCCCTGCTGGCTCGCGGAGATCACAAGATTTTTTAACCCCACGGCAAGGACAGGAATGCCTGTGTTATTAATCACATTTACACTTTCACAGGAATCGCTGACATATCCATCACCGATAATATTGCTTCCTGTGCCACTGGAAATTGCTTCCCACGTACCAAGATCATTCAATTCCTCGTTGCCGCGAAGAACATAAACGGGAGAATCCAGTTTCTGCTCCGTAAGAATCTGTTCCAAAGAGCACGCAGGGAGGCTGTCATAGGTGCTGAACAGTTCATCGTAATCTCTGTAATCCAGAATCCTATTGGCAAAGCCAAGGAATTTTCCGAGCTTAAAAGCAAAGAATCCGGCATTATACAGTGCTCCGCCTGATACCAGTTTTTCCGTGCTTTCTCTGCCCGCAGAGACCGTAAACGAGCGCAGCCTGCTGACCAGGGACGAATCTTCCGGGATAATGCAGCCATATTCCGGACGGACTCCGTGAGCTTCAGTTCCCAGAATAGCAATCCCGTCTCTGTCCTCGACAATTCCGGAAAGCTCAGAAACATGCTGGAAGAATACATCTTCCATGTAAAGATCTACCGGGCAGACGACGACAGTCTCGTTCTCATCGATTTTCCGGATATTCTTAAGATACTGCGAAGCAAGTACTGTGGCCGGAAACGTGGACTTTCTGGCAGGTTCAACTGAGATATGAACTTCTTCCCCCAGCTGATTTCTTACAACGGATGTCTGGGAGCGGAAAGTTGCCACTGTAATGTCAGCTTTTGGGTACAGCGTAGTAATCTGCCGGTAAATCCTCTGAATCATTGTTTCAGAAAATCCCGATGAATCTTTAAACAACGGAATAAACTGCTTCGCCTGTATATCATTTGTCAGTGGCCATAGTTTCTTCCCTGAACCGCCGGAAAGTAAGATAATCTGCATAATCTCTCCTTATATGTGAATCAATCGGTAAGCTGTCCTGCGGATTTCATTCGGCATCAGACAGAGCATACCATGAGGAATCGCCCCTGTAAAATAGTCAGCCGGACTTGCCCAGCCAACTCTTAGCAAATCCGTGTGAAAACGCATCATATCTTCTGCGTATTTCCAGCCGCCTCTTCTTTTGTAAAGATCCGGCGAAACCCGCATATTGACAAGAGGTTCTGAAAGATTCGCTGCGTGGCTGCCATTTTTCAACATGCGTATCCAAAGATCATAGTCCTCAAACAGCGGGTAACGGCTGCAATAATTTCCGGCAGAGAGGACCGCAGTTTTTCGGAACATGACGGCCGGATGATTCATGGGATTCCTTTTCCTTGAAAAAGAACGAATCTCTTTTTCAGACAAGGGAAGTCTTCGTACTCCAAGAATTTCTTCCGGCCTATCCATGAACTCGGTAACAGTACCGCTCAATAGATCAAGGCTCGGATTTCGTGCGAATGCTTCAAGTTCCCGTTCGCATCGATCCTGATAACTGATGTCATCGCTGTCCATCCGTGCAACCAGTTCATGCCGGCAGCGCGGAAGTCCGATCCGCAGTGCTCTTCCCAGACCGCCATTCTTGTGGATTCTCAGAATATGCAGCTCTTCGGAATATTTCTTCTTGTAAATGTCAATCACGGCGTTCAACTCATTCGAAAGCGGCCCATCACATACGAGGAGAAAGTCATCTGTCGGCATTGTCTGCTGAAACATACTGTTCAGGCTCTGCATGAGATTCTCCGCGTTTTCTCCCGCGTAAACGGACATCAAAACGCTGTACGAAAAAGTCTGCAATCACCTGCCCTCCTTGTCCTGTCTCTTCGGTCTGGTCCTCTGGCCGCGAATTTCTTCTTCTGTAAGAGTGGTTCCCCGTTCAATTCCCTCCGACGCTTCCTTGATAAACATGATCTTCGGCGTCATGGCGATCAGTTTCAGGTCCAGTAAAATGGAGTAGTTCCGGATATAGGTGAGATCCAGCTTCAGTTTATCATAAAAGGTCGTGCTGTACTTTCCGTACACCTGCGCGTAGCCGGTGAGACCGGCTTTCACTTTCAGTCGATAGCGGAATTCCGGGATCTGCTTCTCGATCTCGGCAGCTATCTCCGGGCGCTCCGGACGGGGTCCGACGAGTGACATTTCTCCCTTCAGGATGTTTAAAAGCTGGGGAAGCTCATCAAGGCGCGTACTCCGAAGCACACGGCCCACCGGGAGAATTCTTGGGTCATGCTCAGTTGCGAGCTGCGGGCCGCCGATTTTTTCTGCATCTACCACCATCGTACGGAATTTCAAGATATTAAAGACCCTCCCGTCTTTTGTGAGGCGCTTCTGACGGTAGAAAACCGGGCCGCGGTCGGTCAGCTTGATGCTGATGGCGAAAATCAGAAAGACCGGGGAACTGATGATCAAGCCGATTACAGACAGCGTTATGTCCATCAGCCGCTTTCCGAACTCCTCCTCGATCTGCAGGCCATTGTTCCTGGAGAGTAAGAGCGGAGAGTCAAAGAGATTGAGTTCCACCGAGCTTCGGAGCAGGATATCCGAAATCTTCGGCACGCTGTAGGTCCGGACGCCGAGCGAAAAGCAGTCCTTTATGATACGGTTTCTTTCATGGGACGGGATGTCACCGACAATGACCCCATCGTACTTCGGTGCGATGTCCCTCATACGCTGAAAGACATCCAGATAGTGTTCGCGGGCAACGATCTGATACTTGTCCTCCCGCGAGTTCATTTTTTCCATCAGGTGGTAGTCATAGTGTTCTCCGTAAACTAAAAGAAGCTTTCTCGGAGGAAAGATCCGGCGGTACCACTGCGAGAAAAGATAGGTAAAAAAGACAGTCAGAGCAGCGCTGACAGCAAAGTTCGCGAGCAGCGGCATGAAAGTTGTAAATCTTTTGTCCTGCACCGTGATCTGAAGATACGTGATAAAGTTCGTGGCAAACAGCGAGATGATTTGGGAATAAATGAGGTTCCCGCGCTCGAGTACGCCGATCCGGAACCCACCATAGATGTAATTAAAAAAAACGAGCAGCAGCGTATAGATAAAAATCATCATCCAGTTACCGCGCCGCCAGAAGGGAGCCCAAATGATCCGGTTGTAGTAATTGATCCAAATATAGCCATAGACCGCGCTCATGACTAACACCAGCGCGGCCGCAAAGCTCAGTTTGATCAATCGTTTATACTTCTCGAAATGGCTCATTTCCTGCCATGCATCCTCTGGTTAAATATTTTCTTCATCAGAAGCAATATCCTTCAGCTCGATGTAATCCTCGATGAGAACATAACTGTGTGTAACCTTGCACACAATTTCTAGGAAACAATTATCAAATTTATTGACTTTGGAAAGCTCCTACGTCTCATTCTCCATAGTTTATCATATTTTTGTCAGCTGATATATTGATATTTTTTTAAGAAGCTCCGAAAAAGCATGATACTCCATCCCCTGACTTCCTCGTAGTAATAGCCTCAAGGAATCTTTTCCTCACTCTCTGATTGTTTCCTGCTGCTCGTACTTTCTGTCAAGAATTCCAATCAAACCGGCACTACTGCCCCCGGTTTTCTGTCTTTGCTGCTTCCGCTTCCGGATGTCTTGCAGCTGGCAGCCTCATCCGCACTCTTGCGATCCTCTTCCGGTCCATCCGGTCCACGGTGAAGCGGATGCCGCCGGAGTCCACGGACTCGCCCTTCTTCGGGATGTGATCGAGGAGGCCGAGCACCAGGCCGCCGAGCGACTCGTAGTCATCGGATTCGAGGTGAAGGCCGAGTGCATCGTTTAAGTCCGTGAGGCGCGTGGTGCCATCCACCAGGTACTCCTCAGCGGAGACCCTCCGGATCGGTTTCTCCTCGTCGGTGTCGTATTCGTCGTGGATCTCCCCGACGATCTCCTCGAGGATATCCTCCATGGTGATCATCCCGGCTGTGACACCGAAATCATCCAGGACAATGGCGATGTTCGTGAAGTGCTTCCGCATCTCGACCATGAGCTCGGAGGTCTTTTTCTGCTCGTAGGTAAAGAGCGCCTCCCGCATGTAATCCCGGACGGCGAACTTCCGGCTCGGGTCCCGGAGGAGCAGGTCCTTCACGTTTAAAATCCCCACAATGGTGTCCGCGCTTCCGCGGCACACGGGGATTCTCGTGTACTTTTCCTTCCGGAAGAGCTTCATGAACTCCTCGAAGTCCGCGTTCTCGTCGATGCAGACCATGTCGATCCGCGGAACCATGATGTCCCGCGTGAGCGTCCCGCCGAAGTCAAAGACGTTGTCGATCAGCTCCCGCTCTTCCTTTTTGATCACGCCCTCCTCGTGCCCCACCTCGACGATGGTCTTCAGTTCCTCCGTCGTGAGAGAGGAGTTCTTCCCCGGGGCATCCGCGCGGAGAAGCTTCAGGAGCCCCCCGGCGAGCGTGTTCACGAGAAAAACGGCCGGAGACAGGACCACCATCAGGAAGCGGATGGCGCCGGCGGCGGAGAGCGCAATCTTCTCCGCATTTCTCGCGGCCAGTGTCTTCGGAGTGACTTCGCCGAATACGAGGACCGCGAGCGTGAGGATTCCGGTCGCGGCGCCGACCGCCTGGCTCCCGAACACACGGATCGTGAGGGAGGTCGCCAGGGAAGAGGCGTAGAGGTTCACGATGTTGTTCCCGATCAGGATCACGGACAGCATCTTCTCCGGCTCCTCCAGGATCTTAAGGAGTACGGCCGCATTCTTCTTTCCCTGCTCGGCACTCGTCCGGATGCGGATCCGGTTCGCAGTCGTGAGCGCGGTCTCAGAGGAAGAGAAGAAGGCCGAGAGAATCAGAAGCAGAATCAGGACGGAAAATTCCGCTGCGGTGCGCGTAGTCATCTGCTTTTCCTGCCTCCTGCGCCCGCGGCCGTGAGTGCGCCTCCGAGCGCGATGCAGAGGTCTCCCAGGTTAAAGACGATTTTATTGAGTCCCTTCGCATCGACAAACAGGTAATCGACGACGTAGCCCCGGAAAAAGCGGTCAAAGAGATTGCTCACAGAGCCGCCGAGGGTGAGCGACATGCCCAGCTTTGAGAGGATGCGGCCCTTCCGCGGGAGCAGCAGGGAGAAGCGCATCAGCAGCGCACTCGATGCCGCGAGCGGCAGAAGCCGCACGACCTCGGGCCGCTCCTTAAGAACTCCCATCGGAAATCCGGCGTTGTGAACCTTCCGGATCTGAAGCTTCTCCCGGGTTCCGGTCACTGTCCTCGGGAAGCTCTGGTCCGGCATCTCCTCGATTCCGCTCTTTAAAATGAGATCTGTCAGCGCCGCGAGGAGCATGGTTATCAGATACGGCATGTCTCACCTCTGCCTTTCTTCTGCCTGCAGTTTTCCACAGTATAACACGAAAAGGCAGGTTCCGCAGAGAAAACTCTGCCAAACCTGCCGGATGTCTTGTTTCTGTCTTACATGATCTGCTTTCCAGTGTCTGCTTTAAGCAGCCGCCTCAAAATCTCTGCCTCTCAGTGTCTGCTTCAAGCAGCAGCCTCAAAATTTCTGCCTCTCAGCTCCAGCTTACCAGCTGAACTGGAATCCATTGTTGAAGAGATTGCCGAACGGATTCTGGCTGCCGCTTCCGCTGTTTCCGCTGCCGTCGGAGCTGCCGTCTGCGCCGCTGTCTGCGCCATTATCCGCGCCGTTCTGGCCCTGGCTCTCGTTATTCTGGCTGCCCTGCGCGTTTCCTGACGCGCCGTCCTCGTTACCCTGCGCTGCGAGTGTGATCTGGATCTTCTTCTCCTCGTAGCTGCCGCCGTTCGGGCGCTCGACTGTGAGCGTCACGGTCTCTCCCTTCGAGTAGTAGCTCAGCTTCTGCTGGAGCTCCTCGATCGTGGAGACGGTCTGTCCCTCGAACTCGGTGATGATGTCGCTCTCCTTAAGATCGGAGTTCTTCGCGGCACCGCCATCGATCAGGTGGTAGACGAAGATGCCCTCCGGCATGTTGTAGCGCTTCGCGGTGTCCGCATCGACGTTCTGTCCCTGAATGCCGATGTAGCCTCTGTCAGCCTCCGCCACAACGGCTCTGGTCTTCTGGTTCGAGAGCGTCTGGATCAGGTCCGTGACGGTGGAAATCGGGATAGCGTAGCCGATTCCCTCGACGGAGGTGCTGACACTCTTCGACTCGTTGATGCCGATCACCTCGCCGTTCATGTTGAGGAGTGCGCCGCCGGAGTTGCCGGGGTTAATGGCGGCATCAGTCTGGAGAAGGTTCTCGACGGTGTTGGACTCACCGGTCGCGGAATCTGTCGCGCTGATGGTGCGGTTCAGGGCACTCACATACCCGACTGTGACGGACTGGCCGTAGCCGAGCGCGTTGCCGATCGCGATGACGCCCTGGCCTACCTTCAGGTTATCGGAATTCCCGATCTTTGCGATCGAGATCTGGTTCTTCGTGTCGCTCGAGATATCAGATTTCTTCACCGCGATCACGGCGACATCCTTCTTAGAGTCGGTGCCCTTCAGCTCCGCGTCCGCGCTGGTGCCGTCGATGAACTGGACGGACATGCTGTTCGTGTTCTCGACGACGTGGTTATTCGTGACGATCAGGTACTCGTCGTCATTCTCCCCGATGAGAATGCCGGAGCCCGCGCCGCTCACCTCATAGCTCTGTGTCCGGCCGAAGAAGTCGCTGTACTGCTGCTCTCCCTTTACATTGATGGAGACGACGGAGGGCATCGCCTTCTCGACGATTCCGGAGACATCGAGGTTTGTGCTGCCCGCCGTGCTTCCCGATGTGCTGTCGCCGGAAGCAGACGCCGACGCACTGCTCTCTGCCGCGGGCGTCTGCGCCTCGGTCTCCGGGGTGCTCTCGGAGGACGCCTCCGCGACTGCCTGGGTCCCGTTCGAGCCTCCTCCGATCCGGTTGATTCCGACCATCGTGGTGCCTGCCACGCATCCGAACACGACCGCGCACAGGGCGCTCACGCCGACCTTCTTCCAGAGGCTTCCGCCCTTTTTGTTCCGGTGTCCTGTTCCGTCTGGAACGGCGCCGTTTGTATCGGTGCCGTTGCTGAAGCCGCCTGTGCTGCCGTTATCTGTGCTCTGCTCCGTGTACTGCTGCGTATTGTCATAGGGCATGTTGGAGTAGTTCTGATATTCGTTATTGTCTTCGTACATAAATCCCACCTCCGTATTTTTCTTTCAACAGTCCGGCACTGTGATGCTCTCTACCGGACTGGTCGCTGTCTCGGGCCAGGACCTGCTTTCTGTATCGGTCCTGCTTCCTTCTTACAAGAACAGAGTATACCGGAGGATTGTGTCGGAAGTGTGATTCTTTTCGGCCGGAAATGTGAAAAAGAAAGAGGCGCGGGCGGGGAATGTCACGGCCTGCCGGGCCGCCTCCGCCTGTGCCTCTGTCTGCTGCACTTTGCTCTGCCTGTGCCTCTCTGCCTGTGCCTCTCTGTCTGCTGCACATTGTTCTGCCGCGCCTTGTGCGCTGAGATCCCCGCGCGGGCGCGGCGCCATGTCCTTACTGCGGCACCGCCTCCACGGTCTCCGCGCTTCCGCTGCCCGGTCCGCCGGACGAGCTGTTTCCGGATGCCGTGGTGGCCGCTGCAGCCGTCGTCTCGGCGGGTTTCTGCGCCGCTGTGGGTGCGGCGGAACCGGCCGTCGTCTCAGCAGGCTTCTGCGCCGCTGTGGTCCCGGCAGTCCCGGAGGTGCTGTGCACTGTCGTCTCTGTCGATGCCGTTGATGCACCGGGGCCTTCGTTCACGTAGTCCTCGTCCGACTTCCCCGGCCCGTCAGAATTCCGGCTTGTGGAGGTTGTTCC
Source organism: uncultured Lachnospiraceae bacterium (assembly GCA_902766175.1). GTDB lineage: Bacteria > Bacillota > Clostridia > Lachnospirales > Lachnospiraceae > Moryella. The sequence continues at coordinate 10,929 of CACXCJ010000031.1, read as the reverse complement.
CGGAACCGCCGCGGCGGTGGTCCCTGCGGTCTCTCCCGGCTGCACCCTGCCGCTGCCGGAGGTGCTCTCCGAGGCCGGACTGGTGATGAGCCGTCCCTCCTCATCCGTCTCCGGTTCCGCGGGTTCGCCGTTGTTGTAGATCACGCGGCCGTTTTCATCCGTCTCTGTCTCAGAGACGGTGACTCTCTCTCCGGCTGCGTTCGTCTCGTAGATCACATCGCCGTTCTCGTCTGTCCCGAGAATGATCTCTCCGTTTTCATCGGTCTCGGGCGTCTTCGTGCTCTTCTTTCCGTCGCCATCGGAGATCACGTCGCCGTTCTCATCCGTCTCCCTTTCCTCGCGGGAGCTCCCCTCCTTTTCCCCGGTCTCACTCTCAGAATCGCCGCGGGAGGATTTCGTGGTGCCGGTGTTCGCGTTCCGGTACCGGGAGATATCCTGCTGGATCCGGTACTGAATGTCCTCCACCTGCGAGGAGACTGCGTAGTCCGCATCGGCAAAGAGGAAGTCATGGAGCGAGATGACGTTTGACTCGAGGGTATCCGGAATCACACAGGCGCCCTTCGGGCCCATGTTGATTTCCTTTCTCTCTTCCGGGAATCCGGTCGTCTTATCGATTCTGTAGCGGGACACGCCGCCCGCGAGGCTCATGCCGTCCTCCCAGGTGAGGCTCGTCGCGACCATGGAGAGGAGGTTCCCGGCGAGATCCGAGAGCGTCTGGGCGTCCGCCTTCTTCGCCTTCTCGACGCAGAGGCCTATGATCTTCCGCTGGCGCTCTGTGCGGGTGTAGTCATTGTCCATGTAGCGGAGGCGCGCGTAGGCGACGGCCTGAACGCCGTCCAGATGGTTCATGCCCGGCTGCTTCAGCTGCACGGAGCCGATTCCGGTGCCCTTCACGGTCTCGGTGATGTAGGAATTGATGTACTTGAACTCCGCCTTCGAGATGTCGACATCGACCCCGCCCAGAATATTGATTCCGGTAGCCACGGCCTTCCAGTTAAAGGTCACGTAGTCGGTGATGTTCAGATCAAGATTCTGGTTCAGCGCGCGCACCGCCTGCTCCGGGCCGCCCATCGCGTAGGCGCTGTTGATCTTGCTGCAGCTCTTGTCCGTGACGGCGAGGTAGGAGTCGCGGTAGATACTCACGATCCTGATATCCCCGGTCTCGCGGTTTAAGCTCACGACCATGATGACGTCGGAGTTGTTGCCGCGCCCCAGGGAGGAATTTCTTGAGTCAACGCCGAAGACCGCTATGTTCCAGTAGCCCTTCATCTTGATCAGATCTTCCTGCGAGAGCTCCGTGTTTTCGACATTCTTCGCCTCGAACGTGGTGCGCTGGATCTTGTTGTACTGCTTTAAGATCGAGGCATAGGTGCGGATTCCGAACAGAACGATCACCTCAAGAACGGCGAAGATAATGACTCTCCGAATGCGGATAAACGAAGCAGAGCGGGTTTTTGCCACTCTCCTCTCCGCGCCGCTTCCCGTTCTGTTCTCCCCGGCGCGCGCTGCGCCCTTCCTGCGGCTTCTGCCGTGCTGCGGGTTTTCTTCCTTCATTTCCTGCATTTGCTCTCTCTTTCCCTCAATACGCGTTCTTGTTGATGAATCCCCTGAATACCGTGAGGAACAGGATCTTTATATCAAAACCGAGCGTCCAGTTCTCAATATAGTAGAGATCATAGCGGATCCGCTCCTCGATCGAGGTGTCTCCCCGGAGGCCGTTCACCTGCGCCCATCCGGTGAGCCCCGGCCGCACCTGGTGCTTGATCATGTAGTGCGGAATCTCTTCCCGGAACTTTTCGACGAAGTAGGGCCGCTCCGGCCTCGGGCCCACGAGGCTCATGTCCCCCTTTAAAATATTGAAGAACTGCGGCATCTCGTCGATGCTCGTGCTCCGGATGATGCGGCCGACCCTCGTGACCCGCGGGTCATGCTTCGTGGTCCACTCCTTTTTCTCCTCCTCATCGGTCTGGAGACGCATGGAGCGGAACTTGTACATGTAGAAATGTTTCTGATGAAGTCCCACCCGCTCCTGCTTGAAGATCACCGGACCGGGACTCGTGAGCTTCACAGCCACCGCAGCGGCGAGCATGACGGGGGAGAACAGGACGATGCCGAAGAGCGACCCGGCGATGTCCATCGCGCGCTTCAGGATGGCGTTGTGAAGCTCCGTCAGCGGCACGTGGCGTATGTTGATCACGGGCATCCCGGCGACATCCTCCATGTAGGGAATTGTCGGAATCACCTCGAAATAATCCGGCACAAATTTCGTGTGCACGCCCGATTTCTCGCAGATCTGGACGATCTCGCCGAGGCGCTCGTACTCCTTTAAGGCGAGGGTGATGACAATCTCGTCCAGGACGTTCAGGTCAAGAATCGCCTGGAGGTTGTCTATCGTGCCGATCACATTTACACCGTGGTAGCTCGTGCCAAATTCTGCGTGGTCATCCAGGATCCCGCGGATGCGGTAGCCCCACTCCGGGTTCGTCAGAATCCGGTCGATGTAGGCCTTCGCCGCGTCGGAGTAGCCGATCAGGACGATCTGGCGCGCGTTGAGGCCCTTTCTCCGGATGCTTCGCAGCACGCCGCGGACGGCATTGCGCTCGAGCGCGATGAAGAGCACGCTGAAGACATAGAAAAGGGCGACCAGGCGGCGCGAGAAGTGGATCAGGTACGGGTTCTTTCCACCGATGTAGAGCACCAGCGTGAAGCAGAGCAGACAGATGAGGTTTGCCCGAAGGATATGCCCGAATTCCGCGCGTCTGCCGCTCGTTCTCGTCGGCGCGTAAAGCCCGAAGATCCCGTAGAACAGAAGCATCACGGGAAGAATCAGGATCAGTGCCCGGAGATAAAAGGTAAATGGAAGCGCCCCGGTCTCCCTGTGGATGCCGAGGATCAGAAACCAGGCGAGGAGGTAGGCCGCTGCGGTCGCAATCGCGTCCAGCACCAGGTAAAATCTGTTCAGTTGCCGCTGAAAGTCCGTGTTCATTTGCGTGATAGTATAATCTTTTTTTCCGCCGTTTTCCATGCATGAACGGCGATGTTAAGGAAAAATGTCACTGCTCAGAGTCAGGCTCTGAAGTTATCCCTTCTCCCGCTTCACGTACTGGCTGATGTACTCCGCGGTTCCGAGCACCATCTCCCACTCGATGGCGAGAAAGCGGTACAGCGGGATGCGCGCAAAATCGGCCTGTTGTTCCCCCTTCGCGGTCCGAAGCCCCTCAAGCGTCCCGGAGAGCCACTCTGTCCCGAACCCGCGCTTCCGAAAGAACATGCCCTTGATCAGAAGTCCCGCGAGAAGCCACGGGGCGTTCAGCATCAGCTGCCACGCCGGCTGGTTCTTGTACATGAGCCAGATGTGGTTTCTTGAGGAGAGCCGCACCTTGAAGGAATTGTAGCGGCTCCCGCTCGTCGCACTCCCGTAGTGGACCACGCACGCTCCCGGCTCATAGCGGTTAAAGTATCCGAGGAGCCTGGCTCTCCAGCATAAGTCTATGTCCTCAAGATAGGCAAAGTGCGTCTCGTCAAAGAGCCCCGTCTCTTCGAGGAGGCTTCTCCGGTAGACCGCCGCGCCCGCACAGGAGGAGAAAATATCCGAGGGCCTCTCATAGAGTGCGGCGGGCAGCTCACGCCCGCGCTGATACGCCCAGCCGAAGAGGGAGATGCCGTCGCCCGCATCGTCCACGAGGGAGGGGTCCTGGACGCAGAGCATTTTCGCGCTGACGGAAAAGATCCTTCTGTGGCGCTTTATGGCGCCTAGGAGGCGCTCCACGAACTCCGGCGCCGGAACGGTGTCATTGTTCAGGAGAATCACGTACTCCTGGGTGGTCGCGCGGATTCCTGCATTCACGCCTCCCGCAAAGCCGAGGTTTTCGTGATTCACAAGACACGGCACGCCGTGCGCATGAAGCCACTCGGCGCTTCCGTCCGTCGAGCCGTTCTCTACCACCAGGAGATCGAAGTCCCTGCAGGTCTGCTTTTCCAGCGCCCCGATGCAGGATGGCAGGAAGCGGAGGCCATTAAAATTCGGGATGATGATCACTGCGTCATGATTCGGCATACGGTTTCTCCTCAAAGAGAAAAAGTTCAGTCAGTCATTTCTGCGTCCCGTGCGCCGCCGAAGCCGGCTGACGCGGAAGCCGGGCGCCGCCTCAGACTTCCTCCAGGTACTTTTCGATCCCCGGCATGTGATAGGGCTCCCCGATCTTCTCCTTATTTAAGTCCCGGAGCGAGAAGTCGGACTTCCGGAGCGTCAGATTCGGGTTGTAGTACGGGTCGCCGTTTTTGAGGATTTCCGGCCAGCGCTTCATGAATTTCGCGACCTCCCTGTTGAAGCGGTCCACCTTTTCCGGCGTGTCCTCGAGGCCGCGGGACTTTGACTCGTAGTGATGGAACAGCGCATAGGGATTGTAGACCACGAGCTTCCCGAGCGCGCGGATCTTCAGGCAGTAGTCGATGTCGTTAAACGCGACGGCGAGCTCCTCCGTGAAGCCGCCCGCCTGTTCGAAGAGGTCCTTCTTCGTCAGCATGCAGGCCGCGGTCACCGCCGAGTAGTCCTGCGCGGTCACTGCGCGGTGGAAGTAGCTGTTCTGCACCTCGTGAAGCCCTATGAAGGTGTGCCCGGCGATCCCGCCGAAGCCGATCACGACGCCGGCGTGCTGAATCGTGTCGTCCTCATAGAGAAGACGGCAGCCGACGATCCCGACATCGCTCCTCTGGGCGTATCCCATCATCTCCCGCAGGGAATCGGGATTTATGAGCTCGACGTCATTGTTCATCAGAAGAAGGTACTCGCCCCTCGCGTACCTTTCGCCGAAGTTCTGGATCGCCGAAAAGTTGAATGCCCCCGGCCACTTCACCACGCGGACGTTCGGCATCTCCCGCTGGATTTTCTCATAGTAGGCAGAGGTCTTCTGCTCCGTCGAGTTGTTCTCGACGACGATGAACTCAAGATTTTTGTATGTCCCCTTTTCCGCGAGGGAGCGGATCGCGGTGTCAAGGTCGTCGGAGTGGTCCTTGTTCGGGATGATGACAGAGATGAGCGGCTCGCTCTCCAGGTGGAAATACGTGTGGTAGATGCCGTAATCCACGCCCTTTCTGATGTCGTCGATCTTAAGCGCCGGCCAGACGCGCTGATAGTGCGCGCGGATCGCGCGGGCGCCGGCCTCGAACGCGTAGAGCTTTGACTCCGGGTTTGAGGCCGTGGAGTTAAAGCTGCAGCGCCAGTGGTAGAGCACCTTCGGGATGTGGACGATTTTTTCCGCCTTCTCTGTCACGCGGAAGATGAAGTCGTAGTCCTGCGCGCCGTCATAGGCGGGGTCGAACGAGCCCACCGCGCGCTGGAGCGTCCGCCTGACCAGAAAGAGATGGCAGATGTAGTTTACGCTGGTCAGGAGGTCCTGATTAAAGTCCGGCTTGAAGTTCGGGTCAAAGAGCGCGCCGCCGTCCATGTCGAGCTTGTCCTCGTCGCTGTAGAGGCAGTCACAGCCCGGATTCTCGCGGATCGCCCTCGCGCACTCATAGAGCGCATGCGGCGGAAGCACGTCATCGTGGTCACAGAGCGCGATGAAATCTCCCGCGGCCATCTCGAGCGCCGCATTCGTATTTCCCGCGATGCCAAGATTCTTCCCGAGGATCCGGAAGCGGACGCGCGGGTCCTTCGCGGCGTACTCCCGGAGGACCGCCCCCTTGTCCTTTCCGGCCGGGCTTCCGTCCGCGATGCAGATCTCAAGCTTTTTGTAGGTCTGACTTAGGATCGAGTCGAGAAGCTCCTTTAAGTACTTGTCCGGCGTCTGGAAAACCGGGATCACGATGGAAAAGAGCGGGGACCCCTCCGTGAGGGCTTCCCTCCTCTCCCGCTCGAGCTCTTCCTCCGTGGGCTTCGTCTTCTCGTACCACTCCGCGTACTCAAAATCGCTGTCGATTCCCTTCAGCTTGTTTCTGGACTTCAGGTAGAGGGCCTTAGGTCCGTGCTTTGCGAGATACTCCAGCGCGACGCGGACTGTCTCCATGTTGCAGAGGTCGCGGAGCTTCTCCATCCGCTTGTGCGCGGTGGAGGCGCGCTTCGCGATGAGTTCCTCATTGTACTTGATTTTCGCGGTGTGCCCCTCGCAGCGGATCACGAGCCAGTAGTTCCTGCCCCGCTCGTAGGGAAAGCGGATGTCGAAGCCGAAATCCCGGTCGACCACCTTCTTAAAATAGATGACGCTCACATCATCCCGGCGCGTGGAGACGATCTTGAAGGGAACCGGCTCCTTTCTTTCGTCAAGAACGCTGTAGAGAACACCGGATTCCGGGTGTCTTCCGACCACCCAGCCGTTCAGGGTGATGTAGTTTTCGCGGACGCGCACCACGTCGATTTTATACTTCATGGGTATCTTCCTCTGAGCTCACTGTGTCCGTGCTTCCGCCTGCACCTCCGGCGCTGTCCGGAGTGCTTCACCGGCTGTCTCCCCCGCGGCGTCAAAGTTTAACCGCTCCTCCTCGACGACGAGCGGGCGCCGCATGACACGCTGGTTGATCGTCAGGACGTACTCCCCCATCATCCCGATGAAAAAGATGATGACAGCGCCGAGAAACAGCATGCCGATCAGAAGCGGCGCAAGGCCTGCCTGGAAGCGATCCCAGTAGATGAGCTTTAAAATGAGGTAGACGAGCGCTACAACGATGCTCACGATCATGGTGATGGCGCCGACAAAGGTCGCGAGCCGCAGGCCGAATTTCGTGTAGGACGTGACGGACAGCATGGCAGCGTCGTAGAGACGGTAGAAATTGTTGCTCGTCTTTCCTGCGCGCCGGCGCGGCTGGTCGTACGGGATCTCCTTCCGCCGGAAGCCGAGCTCCGCCACGATTCCGCGGAGAAACGGGGTCGGATCATCGAGCTTGCGGAGCACGTCGATGAATTTCCGGTCGTAGAGGCCGAAGCCCGTGAACTGCTCGATCTGATCCACGTCGGACATGCGGCGGATCATCTTGTAGTAGAGGCTTCTTAACCGATACATGAGCGGGTTTTCCTCACTGTGGGTCTTGATTCCGATCGCAATGCGGAAGCCCTCCTCCCATGCCGCGACGTACTTCGGGATCATCTCGGGCGGATCCTGAAAATCCGCCGCCATGAGGATCGTCGCATCGCCGTCCGACTGGAGCATGGCGTAGTAGGGAGAGTTGAACTGTCCGAAATTCTTCGCGTTGAAGATCGCGCGGATGCGCTTGTCCTTCGCGCAGAGAAGGCGGATCCGGTCTCTCGTCGAGTCCGTCGAATCGTTGTCAATTAACAGGATATCGTAGTCGTAGGCGGGAAGCGCCTCCCGGAACACGTGCTCCACGGCCTCCGTGATCGGTCCCACGTTCATCTCCTCGTTGTAGCAGGGGATTACCACTGTGATTTTCTTCATCTGTACGCCTTCTTCCGGTGCGTTCGCGGCGCGGCCTCCATTATTCTGCGCGTTCACGGTGTGACCATCACCTTCACGAGATCTGCGGGCTTGTGGCGCATGAGTTCAAGTCCCTCCGCGATTTTTTCGAACCCGGAGAGCTCATGCGTCACGAGCTTTCCCGGCGCAATGCGGCCGTACTCCACGAGCTTCATCATCCGCTCAATTCTCGCTCTCCCGCCGCGGCAGAGTTCCAGCTTCACGGTCTTCCCGGCCATGCCCCGCCCGCCGGAAAATTTCGGAATCTCCATGGCGCCGTCCCCCGGGTAGTGCTTCAGATTCACCACGCGGCCAATGCCGTAGCGCACCATGTCGATCGCCTGCGGGAACACCTCGTCCCCGCCGCCGCAGAGAATCACGGCGTCTGCCCCGGTTCCGCCAGTCCGGTCCAGCACCTGCCGGACGATGTCGCCATTCTTGTAGCTCAGCACCTCGCTCGCGCCGAACTCTCTCGCAAGCTTCACGCAGACCGGGCGCGTCCCGACTGCGAGAACGCGCGCCGCGCCCTGCAGCACGGCGCCCCGGACCGCCATGAGGCCCACAGCGCCGATCCCCATGACGACCACCGTGTCTCCGAAGCGGATCTCCGCCTCCTCCGCGCCGGTGAGGCCGGTCGTCATCATGTCGACGCACATGAGCGCATCCTTCAGGGAGACGCCCTCCGGCACCTTCGCGAGCGTGGTGTCCGCATCCTTCACCGCGAAGTACTCCGCGAAGACCCCCGGAATCGTTCGGCCGAGCGCATTTCCCGAGAAGGGCCGGCCCGCGTGGCGGTCATTTCCCTCCTGGATCGCGGTCTCCCGCCAGTCCGGCGTGATCGCCGGGACAGCGACGAGATCGCCCGGCTTAAAGTCCCGGACCCCTGACGCGGTCTTCACGACCCTCGCCACGCACTCGTGTCCCAGAATCAGGTTGTCGGGCTTCTTCGATCCGGTCCCGTAGACCGTGTTCACGTCCGACGTGCAGGGAGACATGGCAGCAGGGCTCAGGACAGCGCCGTACGGCTCGGAGAGAACCGGCTCCGGCGCGTCACAGACAATCTCCGCCCTCCCGCGCTCCCTCAAGACAAATGCCTTCATTTGAGTTCCTCCAGCCGGTCAGTCCGGAGCGTGAAGATCCGGGTTCCCGCCGGGAATTTTTTCCGGATCTCCCCGGCGATTTCCTCTGTGTAGCCGGGCGCGACGATTAAGATCGTGTCCGCCGGATTCCTCCGGGCATCTTCCGGAGAGAGGATCGGAATGTGCGACGCCGGGGATATCCTGCCCTGCTTGAACGGGGCGGAATCGATGATGTATTTCACCTTTTCCGAGAGTCCCGCGACAGCTAAGAGCGTGAAGCCCTGGTGGGATGCGCCCCATACCGCAGTGCTCCTGCCCCTTTCCGCTTCCTCATCGATCAGCTTCCTGACGGAAGAAGCGATCTCGTCCTTCTTCCTGATCAGGCCCGAGACATCCGGCCGCGGCATTTTCCGGACAATGACGGAGATCGTGTCGCGGTTTACGCGTTCTTTTTTCATGACCTCGAAGCCGCAGCGGTTCAAGAGATACGTGAGGGTCTCCCCTGTGAAGTATGAGAGGTGGTCCGGGATCAGCTCGTAGAAACTGTTTTCCTCGAGAATGTACTCGAAGCTCGGCACGGTCACGAGGCCGTACGCCTCGCTTTTCAGGTTCTGGTGAATCGCGCGGAGGTAGCGCGCCGGGTCCGGCTGATGCTCCAGGAAATTAAAGGACGTGAACGCATCGAACGGTCCGTTTTCAAAGACCTGATCCTCTGTCTCCGGATAGTCCTCCGAGACGGTGAGACCCGCGGAGCGCGCTTTCTGGACAAGGTCATAGCGGTGCTCCATGCCGAAGGCCTGCACCGGGTACTCCGCGAGAATCTTCAGGAATTCTCCCTGGCCGCAGCCCGCCTCCAGGATCTTTTTCCCCTCGAGGCCGCACATCGGAATCCACTCATCGTACTGGGATCTCCGGAGGCGGTCCATGGTAGTCGAGTAGCCGCCGGAGCGGATCACGTCCCGGTAGTAGGGCACCGGGTCCGCGTCCAGCTGAACGAGTCCGCACCCCGTGCACGCCATGAGGCGGATCCGGATTCCGTGCTCCCTGTCCCGGTCCTCCGGGCCCGGCAGGTTCTGGGCCGCTGCCGGCATGTTCTCAATCGTAAGAAGCGGCTCGCCCGACAGGGGCGCGCCGCAGGCTCTGCAGCGCTTCAAATTCTGTCTCCTTTTTCTTCCGGCCGTGAAATTTCTGCTTCTGCTCCGGCCGCAGTGCTGTTCCAGTTTCCATCCCTTACACTTCTGCCGTCTTTGCCGCAAGGATTCTCCGTATGCCCTCGGGAAATGATACCGCCGGCTGAAACCCTGTGTCCCGCATGAGCCTCGAAATATCCGGCGAGAGATACGGCGTTCCCTCCGGGCCCGCGGGCCGGGTGCAGAATTCATAGAGCGCGCCGGACACGGGCGGTGCGGAGCGCTCCCGCAGTGCGGAATCCTCCGGTGACTTGAAGCTCTCCCGCGGTGCGGTACGCTCGAACGGCGCGGAGTGCTCTCGCGGTGCGGCATCGCCGCTCACAGAAAAAATGTCCCGCACAAAGTCTTTCAGAGGCCTTGTATCGAGACTTCCGACATTGTAGATTCTCTGTCCCCCGGAAACAGAGGCAGCATCCGTCAGCGCGAGGACGGCGGCAGCGAGATCCTCCACATAGAGAAAGTTCCAGAGCTGGCTGCAGGGGCCGAGGGATGCCCGGGTGCCTGTGCGCACCGCATGGACGCAGGTGGAGACGAGGCTCGTCTCGTGGTCCCCGGGGCCGTACACGCTGAAAATCCGCATGTGTACATACTCCATTCCGAGCTTCCTGGAGAGCTCTGCGCCCTCCCGGAGCACCGTGAGCTTCCCCTTCCCGTACTCAGAAAGCGGCCGGCAGGGGGCATCCTCCGTCACCGGGGAGCTGGCAGAGACACCGCTCCTCACGCGCTCCTCCGTGACACCGTATTCCGCCTGGGAGCCGGAGAAAAGGAAGCGCCGGCAGCCGAGCGCATGTGCCTCCCTCAGGAAGGAAAGCGTGTTCTTTACATTTTCCGCCTGAATCGCCGGGTCCATGCGGCCCCGCACGCCGACCCCGCTCCAAGCGAAATCGACGCAGACCTCCATCTCGGGAAGATCCGCGCGGCGGATTGCCCCTGCGTCCCGAAGATCGCCGGGAAACGGGTGCAGCGCCGGGTGTACCGGCAGAAGGGAGCGGCGCGCGGAGTCGGCGCGCACCGGGGCGTAGACCGCATCTCCCCGGTCCAGGAGTGCGCGGCAGACCGCGAGTCCCAGAAAGCTCGTGGCCCCTGCAAGGAGAATGTTCATTTCTCTGTTCTCTTTTCCTGCTTCTTCCTCATTCCTTCATCCGCGGGACGATCATGTTCTCGTCCATCTCCTCGTCCGAGAGAAACGGCGTCAGGTCCTCGAGCGGCGGGCTCACCATGGTGCCGTCCGGGAGCTTCTTTCCGGAGGAC
>CACXCJ010000030.1 GCA_902766175.1 uncultured Lachnospiraceae bacterium | reverse complement strand
GGGAAGCCGCCTCCTGATAAGCCGGCATCCGGCGCAGCAGCATCAGCGCCGCCATGATGGCATGCTCTGCCACGGTATCCCCATAGGCACCGGAGGAATTTGTGAGTAAAATCCTGTCGGAGGCAAGGGCACCGGGAGCACAGTACGGGGAGACTCCCGCCCACGGAAGGCAGATCCACCGAAGCCTCTGTGATACGGAGGCGGTGACGGGAGCATCTCCAAATATGATCTCCGCCCGGCTGAGTTCATCCAGATGCTCCTTTTCTGTATCGAAAAAACTGACTTCACAGTCCAGAGCAGCTGCTTTCTCCGAGATCTGAAGCTTCATCCCGGCATCACAGCACGGAAGAACAACTGCGATGATGCTCATGCGTTCTTTCTCTGGCGTCTGTCAGGCTGAAAGACCATTTTCCCGTTTTCCGCGACAATGCGCCCCTTTTTGATGACCGTCTGCACCTGATTGCGGCCATATTTGTAGACCACATCCTCAAAGGTATCCACATCGAGAATCAGCAGATCGGCGAGCATGCCGGGAGCCAGAACGCCGCGATCCTTCAGAGTGAGCGCGCGGGCGGACCCGAACGTGGCAGCGCGGAACGCTTCCGCCGGCGAGAAGCCGTTCTGACGGCATGCCAGCGTGAGAACGACCTGCATGGATTCCATCCAGTTCCCCGGGTTGCAGTTTGTCGCCAGTGCCAGCGTCATGCCGCACTCCAGCATCGGCCGCGGATTTGTCGGGCGCGGGTGCTTTACCGCGAAATCCGTGCCCGGAAGAACAATCCCTACCACTCCTGCATCACGCAGTCTGGGAAATACCGACTCCGGCGCGTAATTCAGATGTGCGGCGGAGGCCATCTTCATATCCGCAGCCAGCGCTGACCCGCCGATATCTGAGTAGGCATCGGTATGAATCGTAGGAATCAGGCCGTACTCCCGGCCGCATGAAAGGATTTTCTCCGCATCGGCCGCGGTAAAATGTCCCTCATCCACCCAGACATCATTGAATGAGGCCATTTTAAACCTCGCCACCTGCGGGATCATATCGCGGCAGAGATGGTCAATGTACCAGTCCTTGTCTTTTCCTTCCTCCCAGCCATGGCCGCCCAGAAACGTGGGAACAATATCGAGCGGAAGAAGCGTGCTCAGAATGCGGTTTACCTCGAGCATTTTCATCTCTGACGACAAGGTGAGCCCGTATCCGCTTTTACTTTCTATGGTTGTGGTCCCTGTGACCAGCATGTTCCGCATCCGCCGCTCTGCCTGCGTGCAGAGGGACTCGACCGGTACATCCCTGGTCATATTGACAGAAGCATAGATTCCCGTGGGAATGCCGAGTTTCTTCAGCGTTTCCGGGCGGTCATCGGTCATTTTCACCGCATATTCCGCTACGCGGGAACCTCCGAAGATGGTATGCGTGTGGCAGTCAACAAATCCCGGACAGATCACTTTTCCTCTGGCGTCTATTCTGTGAACATCACTGAGATCCGCCAGAGAAGCCGCGACGTCAGCGCTGGAACCAACTGCCCTGATTGTTTCGCCCTCCACGTAGACAGAACCATTTTCAATCAGACCGATCTCATGGTTGCTGTCTCCCTGCATCGTAAGAACCTGAGAGGCATTTTCAATAAGCAGTTTTTCTGTCTGTCTGTTTTCCATCATCCATTTCCTCAGAGCAAGCTGCAGGCTCTTTAAAAGGACGGGCCATACTGAGAGCCCGTCCTCTTAATTTTTTAATGAATTGAAAGGGATGCCGCCGCCAGGGCCGCATCGATCAAAGAGCCCGCATTGTCCCATAAAAATACCTGCACGCAGTGATAGAACTCCTTCTGCGATACTCCTGCTGTCGAACCAGAATCGGTGCCTGCCATCCCTGAGAAAATCAGAGCGGTCACCTCTGATCAATTCCTCAGAGCACGCAGGCAGAACAGAATAAGGGGATTGTCCAGATTGAACAAAGAATCGAAACGCCCGGTTTTTTAGAATTCACTTCCTTTCCTCTTGGATTGGTTTGTGAGTAGCCTACAAGTACAAGGCAGAATATACCAGAGGTGCGTCGAAAGGACGTCGGAAAAACATTGATTCCACAGAGATTCCACGGAATCCACACTCTGATTTCAAATGCTGCCTCTATGATGAAAACAACCAGAAAGAAACACGTATTCAAAAGGAGGTAGTTCTATGAAGCACACAAAACTTTTCTGCACCCTGGCACTTTCGGCAGCCCTGGTCTCCGGCTATGCGTTCCAGGCTCTGGCGGCATCCTTTCCGTAATTCCAGCGGGCCGCACTGTCTATGTTAACCAGGAAAAAGTTGAGCTTACCGCGAAGGAATACGATCTTCTTCTTTATTTTGTACGGAATCAGGGAATTGCTCTGTCACGAAACAGCATCCTGCAGGCTGTCTGGGGCTACGATTACGCGGGCGGTGACCGGACCGTCGACTGGCAGATCAAGCTTCTGCGCGCAAAGCTCGGCGCTGCCAGGGACTACATCGTCACGCTTCGCGGAGTGGGGTATAAATTTGCTGCGGAAACCTGAATCCTTCCGCTCGCGTCTTCTCGCGAGCTTCCTTCCCTTCATTCTTCTTATTTTCGGGAGCCTCTGGATTCTGGAGACTGTGCTGCTCCAGCGCTTCTACAACGCCATGGTGATCCGCAACACAGAAAAGCAGGCGGAAAATCTGGCAGAGCTCTGCACCTCCGCCGCCTCTGAGGAAGCTCTCCGCAGTGCGCTGGACGCTTCTGCCGCCGCCAATTCTCTCCTAATCTTTCTCACGGACACCGACGGAAACATGCTCCTCTCGACAGACGAGCACTCCGGTCTCTACAGGGAAAACCGGGATTCTTACGAAGACCGGCGTGCGGCCGAGAGTAAAACCGGACAGACAGACGCCTCGGGCGATGCAGATCTCCCGGACGAAACGGCATCTTCCCTGCCCTCGGGGAATCCCTACCTCTCTCAGGCGGGACCGCTGAACTGGCAGATCGGGGCAAGCAGATATCTCAGTCTTCCCGGAGATTACGATGCCTTTCTCTCCGCGCTGAAGAGCGCCCCGGACGGCAGGATTCACTACACAAGCGCAGACGGAACCTCGTTTATCTGCGGCATTCTGCTTCCCGGGAGAAGCAGCTTCTCTGAAGCCGGCGCCGCCTCTTCCGGGACCAGCGCCGCCTTTCTCAATACCGGCGCCGCCCTTCTGGTCAGCACCTCCCTTCAGGAAGTCTCCGCCGCGGCAGGAATTCTGCGCATTCTCCTTCTCGTGGTCACCGGAATCGCGCTGATGTTCTCCGCACTTCTCGCCTGGATTCTCGCGCGCCGCTTTGCGGGGCCTGTCTCTTCCCTGAGCCGGGAAGCCGGGAAAATCGCAGAGGGAAATTTCGATGTGCACTTTGACACCGGATTCTGCGCGGAGCTGGACGGCCTCGCGCTCACGATGCAGCGCACCGCGCAGACACTTCAGCGGAGCGAGACCTTCCGGAGAGAATTTTTCGCAAACATCTCCCACGATTTAAGGACCCCGCTCACCATGATCCGCGGCTACGCCGAGATGGTCCGCGACATTTCTCCGGAAGATCCGGAGGAGCGCAGGGAGAACCTCGACATCGTGATCCGGGAGGCCGACCGCCTCAGCGCCCTTGTGAACGAGATCCTGGAATACTCCTCCCTGCAGGCCGGCAGCGCGCAGATGAGGAAGGAGGAATTCGACCTCCGCGGGATCTGCGGGGAGGTGCTGCGGCAGTTCGAGCCGCTCTGTGCGAAGCAGGGCTTCACGCTCTCGACAGACATGCCGGACCCGCTTCCGGTCTTCGGCGATCGCGCGGAGCTCTCCCGGGTGCTCTATAATCTCCTTGACAACGCAGTGAGTCACTCGGAAAAGAACGGAACCATCGCGCTCTCCGCCCGAAGGGATCACGGCCGCGTGCGGGTTCAGGTCATAAACGGCGGGCCCGGCATCGCCCCGGAGGATCTCCCCTATGTGTGGGAGCGGTACTTTACCTTAAAGCAGAGCGGGCGGAACAAAAAGGGCTCCGGACTCGGGCTCGCCATTTCCCGGGAGATTCTCCTGGCACACGGGGCGGCATTTTCCGCAGAAAGCAGGGACGGGAGGACGGTCTTCTGGTTCGAGCTTCCGGCGCCGCCGAAATGCACACCAGGGTGATCCCAGAGGCCCCGGGCGGCCTGCGTCCCGGCAGATGTGGCTGTCTGTGCTGCACACGATCCGCGTACTATATTTCATGCAGGCCTTCCGCATCAGCCCGTCACAAGCGAGCGAAACCGCCCGAAAGGGCTTTCAGAATGCGGAGGCATTTCTTGACGCTCTGTGCTATAATCAGCTTGACAGTTTGTCAGAATCAGTGCGGCTGTGACCCGCTGCCATCAGCCGGATCTGCATTTCCAAATTGTATTTTCATCGAGAATTGAGAGGAGAACCCCACATGCAGAAAGACGGAAGCATCTATGTCCCCTACGAGGACCGCACAGGAGCGGAATCCACAGTCTACTTCACCCGCGATCTCTCGGCGGCAGGGCTTCAGAAAGCATATGAAAGCGTAAACGAGAACATCTCTGGAAAGGTCGGAATCAAGCTCCACACCGGAGAGCAGCACGGCCCGAACATCATCCCGAGAAGCTGGGTCAGAGGCCTCATAAAGGCGGAGCCGGAGCTTAAGGACGCATCGATCGTCGAGACGAACACCTACTACGACGGCGACCGCTACACGACGGATCTGCACAGGAAGACCCTCGAGGTGAACGGCTGGACCTTCTGCCCGGTGGACATCATGGATGAGGAGGGCACCGCGCTCCTGCCGATCAAGGGCGGCAAGTGGATGCAGCAGATGTCGGTCGGCTCCCACATGCTGACCTACAACTCCCTCGTCGTTCTCACGCACTTCAAGGGCCACGTGATGGGCGGCTTCGGCGGCTCGAACAAGAACATCGGCATCGGCTGCGCGGACGGACGCATCGGCAAGAAATGGATCCACACCCACGAGGGCGCCGACCAGTGGTCCATTGACAAGGAAGAGCTCATGGAGCGGATCACCGAATCCACCAAGGCGACCATTGACTTCTTCGGAAAGAACATTCTCTACGTGAATGTCATGCGGAACATGTCCGTCTCCTGCGACTGCGAGGGTGTCGCGGCGAAGCCGGTCGTGACTCCGAACGTCGGAATTCTCGCATCCCACGACATCCTGGCACTCGATCAGGCCTGCGTCGATCTGGTCTATGCCATGAAGGAGGAGCAGCACCACGCGCTGGTAGAGAGAATCGTGACCCGTCACGGTCTCAGGCAGCTCTACTACATGCAGGAACTCGGCATGGGGAACAGCCGCTATGAGCTTCTGGATCTCGACAACGGCAGGAAGCCGATCACGCAGGCAGAAGCTGTCGCCAACGTCGTGCCCTTCGTGGACGATAAGGCGGTGTAACTGCCCTTTCCCGCAGGTCCTCTCTCAGAAATCCAGGATCCTCCCGTCTCTGGAGACCGTCACCACCTGCCACGGGAGGAACTTTCCGCTCGCCTGCAGCGCGTTCTGCGCCGCCCTCTGGAGCCCGCCGCAGCAGGGCACCTCCATCCGGACGATCGTCACGCTCTTGATGTCATTTTCCCGGATAATGTCCGTGAGCTTGTCCGTGTAGTCGACATCGTCCAGCTTCGGGCAGCCGATGATCGTGGTCCTCCCCTTCATGAAGTCCTCGTGCAGACTGGCATAGGCATAGGCGGTGCAGTCCGCCGCAATAAGAAGCTTCGCCCCGTCAAAAAACGGCGCACGGATCGGAACCAGCCGGATCTGACACGGCCACTGGGCGAGCTGCGAGACCGGCCGCGCCGCCGCACCGGCGGCTGCTCCGGCGCTTTCCTCCGCTGAAGGCACGCCATCCTGCGCTCCCCCTTCCGCTGTCCTGCGAAACTGCATCATCCTCGAGCCCGGGCAGCCTCCCGCTCTTCTCTTCCGCTCCTTCGCCGCCAGAACCGCCGCGTTATCATAGGCCGGCGCCTCCCGTTCCTCGAAGGTAATCGCGCCCGTCGGGCAGTTCGGCAGACAGTCGCCGAATCCGTCGCAGAAGTTCTCCCGGACCAGCTTTGCCTTGCCGTCTATGATGTCGATTGCTCCCTCGTGGCAGGCGCTCGCACAGAGCCCGCAGCCGTTGCACTTCTCTTCGTCTATGTGAATGATTTTCCGGATCATGTTCTCCTCCCCCGTCCGCATCTCGTTTGTTCTGAACCCATCATACCGGGGAGAAGCTCAAGTGTATGTGGTTCTCACCACATCTCTGCTTTTTTTAACCAGGGAGACCAGAGTGAGAGAAGATCAGGTCCGGCTCGTCCAGACATCCGTCTGAAAGCCGGGTGTGGACAGCCTCCCGTTCCGGACCACCGGCGTCCGGCTCACAGATTCACAGCGGACGCCTCCCTTTTGAGATCATCCCAGCAGCTCATAGAGAATCCGGTACAGAGTCTCCGCCTCCTCCCGGCTGATCCGGATGCAGCTCCCGACCTTCCGGGGTATGTCCTCTGCCTTCTTCTTAAGCTCCCGCCCCTTGTCAGTCAGGCAGATGATGACCTTCCGCTCATCCTCCCTGCCGCGGCTGCGGTTCACAAAGCCCTGCCTCTCCATCTTCTTGAGGAGCGGCGTCACCGTGCCGTTATCGAGATGAAGCTTCGCGCAGATATCGCCGACCGGCACATGGTCCTGCTCCCACAGCACCATGAAGGTGATGTACTCCGTGTAGGTGATGCCGAGAGGCCTTAAGTACGGCGTGTACGCGCCGACGACCTTCCTCGCCGCCGCGTAGAGCGGGAAGCACAGCTGGTTCTCGAGCTTCAGCGCCTCCTCCGGGTTGTAAGAGGATTCGACATTCGACATTCCTTCACCTCACAGGCGGTCGATGTACTCACACGCCGCAGTTGCTGCAACGGCGCCATCCGCCGCTGCCGTGGTGAGCTGACGGAGCGTCTTCGTGCGGCAGTCGCCCGCAGCAAAGACGCCCTCGCGTCCCGTCCGGCAGTCCTCCCCTGCCGCGATGTAGCCGCGTGCGTCAAGCTTCACGAGATCTGCGAACGCGCC
Source organism: uncultured Lachnospiraceae bacterium (assembly GCA_902766175.1). GTDB lineage: Bacteria > Bacillota > Clostridia > Lachnospirales > Lachnospiraceae > Moryella. Next base: position 16,656 of record CACXCJ010000030.1, on the reverse strand, counting down.
GTTGTCCGGCTCCTGCCCGATCGCGACAAACAGGGCGGAGACCGGAATCGTCCGCACTTCCCTGGTGTTTTTGTCCGTCACATCGATGCTTTCAAGCTTCGTCTCTCCGTTCAGCCTCGTCACCGTGCTGTTCAGGACAAATTCCACATTGCCGAGCTCCTTCAGCTTTTCCACATCCGTCTCCGCGCCGCGGAACTGGTCTCTCCGGTGGATCACATACACCTTCCGGCAGATGCCTGCGAGGTACAGGGCATCCCCGAGCGCCGTATTGCCGCCGCCATTGACCGCGGCATCCTTCCCGCGGAAAAACATGCCATCGCAGGTCGCGCAGTAGGAAATCCCCTTTCCGACGAGCAGCTCCTCCCGGTCGATGCCGAGACGGCGGTTTTTCGCGCCGGTGGCGAGAATCACGGCCCTGCAGGAATAGGCCTTGTTTCCCGCTGCCGTGACAGTGAATTCCGCCCCGGCCCCCTTGATGGACGTGACGGTCCCGTACTCCACCTTCACGCCGAGAGCCGTGGCCTGCTCATAGAGCCTCTGCGCAAAATCGAAGCCAGAGATGTGCGCAATCCCGGGATAATTTTCAATATCCGGCGTATTGATGATCTGCCCGCCGTAGACAGTGCTCTCAAGCACCGTAGCGGACTTCCCCGCGCGGGCGGCGTAGATCCCCGCCGTGAGGCCGGCCGTGCCTGCCCCGATAATCAGAATGTCCGTCATATCTGCCTCCGCTTCCTCCGTCTGCCCTCAGATCAGCTCCGATACGGCCGCGCGGACATTTTCCATGTCCTCTGTCGGCTCAAACCGGCGGACCACATTCCCGTTCCGATCGATCAGGAATTTCGTGAAGTTCCACTTGATCTCGGCGCTGTTCCTGTAGTCCGGATCAATCTTCTCAAGCATCGCACTCATAAACGCTGCCTTCTTTCCCCCGCCGAAGCCCTCGAAGGTCTTCCGGCTCTTCAGGTATTTATAGAGGTCCAGCGCATTTTCGCCATTTACCTCGCTCTTCTTCATCTGGTCAAACTTCGTGTTGTACTTCAGCGTGCAGAATGCATGCACCTCCTCGTCTGTCCCCGGTGTCTGCCCAGCGAACTGGTTGCAGGGAATGTCCAGGATCTCGAGACCCCGGTCGTGGAACTCTTCATAGATGCTCTCCAGGTCCTTGTACTGCGGGGTGAAGCCGCAGCCGGTCGCCGTGTTCACCACCAGAACCACCTTCCCCCTGAAATCGCTCATCGGCAGGGCGGAACCATCGCGCTTCGTCACTGAATAGTCGTAAAAACTGCTCATCTCATTCACCTCCGTGGGGAAATGCTGCCTTGCTCTGCCGCTTCTGGCGCAGTGCAGCGTGGATGAATCCCTTGCTTTTTTATTTTATAAAATTATATTTATCACAATATATTTGAGCTGTCAAGACCGCCCCTGGGGGGATCTGATCGTGCCGTTCCCTTCTTCGCGGTCTTAACTGCCGCAGCCGTGCCCGCAGGTGCCGGCCTCGTGTGCGCAGCCACCCTCGTGATGTTCCCCGTGATGGTCGCAGCGGACATCCTCCTGGTAATGCAGCTTTCCGGCAATAAAATCAGCAGCCGCCTGATCCGCATTTCCCGCGCAGCCGCCATACAGCCGGATCCCCGCCTCTGCGAGTGCCATCTGCGCACCGCCGCCGATACCGCCGCAGATCAGCGCGTCCGCATGCAGCCGATTCAAAACGCCTGCCAGAGCTCCGTGTCCCTCCCCGTTCGTGCTGACAACCTGCGAAGCCTTTACGGCGCCATTTTCCACGTCATAGATCTTAAAAAATTCTGTTCTTCCGAAATGCTGGAAAATTTCTCCCGTCTCGTTTTCATAGCACACTGCAATCCGCATTTGTTTTACCTCCCTCGGGTTCTTCAGGCCGCCGACGCGCGGAACCGATTCCACGTCCCATCGGCAGCAGCCAAATTTCCTGTCGTCTGAGAACTCAACGCTGCCTCCGCCGATCTGTATGGTCTTTCCGTTTACCAGCGCATCCGCGATTTTGGCGCGGGCCCTCCGGATGATGTTCTGGGCGGTTGTTCTCGCGACATGAAGCCGGTCCGCACACGCGGCCTGATCCAGTCCCTCCTGATCCATGAGGCGCACAGCTTCCAGCTCATCGAGCGTCACGACCACTGTTTCCGCCGCATGCTCCGCAGTGAACGTCCTGCACTCCGGAAGCTGGTAAATAGTTCTTTTCCTCTGTGGTCTCGGCATGTTGACTCCTCCAGGCATATCTGGCATATGCCATATATAAAGTATACCCGGGTGCGCAGAATTTTCAACCCCTGCGGATCTTATTTCCTGCGCGGCCTCTCCACCGCCCTGCGTCACGCGCCGAATGCGTTGACAATCGTCATTTCGACCGGGAAGACCGCGACTAATACGCACACTGCCAGGACACCGAGAATCAGCGGCCAGCCCTCCTTGAAGTAGTCCGCCATGGAGACCTTGGTGACGCCCATGACCGCGAACATCATGACGCCGAACGGAGGCGTGATCCCGCCGAGCGTATCCATCAGCACCATCACGATGCCGAGATGTACGGGGGAGACCCCGAGCTGCTTCGCCACCGGAAGGAGAAGCGGCGGCAGGATCACCAGTGCCGCTGCTGTGTCAAGGAACATGCCCATGATGAACATAATCAGCAGGACAATCAGAATGAAGATCGTCGGTGACGTTGCCACCTTTGCGAGGTTTGCCGCCACCGTCTGCGGAATCTTCTCCCAGATCATGTAGCGGGAGAAGAGACTTGCAGCAGAAAGGATGAACAACACGCTTGCGGTGCTGTGCAGAGTCTCGACAATAATCTTCGGCCAGTGCCTGAGCTTCAGTTTTTTATAAACCAGCGCCCCGACAATGGCAGAGTAGACGACAATAACCGCTGCGCATTCTGTCGCCGTAAAGAGACCAGTCCGAAGGCCAAGCAGAATGAAAATCGGAAGAAACAGCGCCCAGAGGGAGTCCAGCGTTGTCTTGACGACCTCCTTCCTGGAAAGCTTGTAGTCACGGGTCGGCTTGTAGCCCCTTTTCCTGGAAATTATGTAGTTCAGGACGAGCATCACCACACAGATCATGATTCCGGGAATATAGCCGCCGAGGAACATATCTCCGACGGAACAGCTGGCAGCCGTCGCGTAGATAACCATCGCGATCCCCGGGGGAATAATCGGGGTGATGCAGCTGGTCGCCGCTGTGATCGCGGAGGAATAGCCCTTGGAAAAGCCCCGCTTCTCCATCTCCGGGACCAGCATTCTCGCCTCAAAGGCCGCATCTGCGACGGAGGAGCCGGACATACCGCCCATGAACGTGGACAGAAGCGTGTTCGTCGCCCCGAGGCCGCCCACCATGCGGCCGGTCAGCATGTCACAGAAATCCATGAGCGTGGTGGAAACGCCGCCGTAGCCCATGACGGAGCCTGCCATGATGAAGAACGGCACCGCCATCATCGTAAAGGATGACGACTGTTCCAGAAGCGCGGAGACCATTGTGAAAATCGTCACGCCCTTGCACATAAACGTGAAGTAGAGGAAGCTCGCGATCATCATCGCAAAGGCAACCGGAACGCCGAGAAAGAACAGGACAAAAACGATCGCCACCGGAATCAGATTCATGTCTTTTCACCTTCCTTCCTGCTGAACCGCGTCTCGGTCGAATCCTGCACCATGTCCTCGACAGAATCCACCACGAAAATTCCCTTGTAAATCGGAATTTTATGGTAATAATCCTTCTTCCGGATGACGTTCTTCAAAAGAAAGGCCGAGTGAATCGTCATGAACGCGAACGCGAGCACAAGGGAAAAGGAAGTGATGGAATAGGGCATGTGCAGGGTCTGCGTCCGCCTGGTCCAGGAACTGATACAGTAGCCGCTGCTCAGAATCACAAGCGTGATATTTGTCACGAGAAGAAGAGCGGTCGTGAAAATACTCAGCAATGCCTGTATTTTCTGCGGGAAGAGCTTGACGATCAGATCAATGACGCCGTGGCCGTATCTCTTGTAGAGCGAAGAGCTTCCGACGAAAATCACATAGGCAAACAGCGTGTAGGAAATCTCATCCAGCGCCGGAATACTTGTCTTGAAGATGAGACGGCTGAAGGTATTCCAGAAAACAAATACCGTCATCACCACCAGACAGGTCCCGGCGACAGCCTCCTCAAAGTAGAGGAACATATTTCTGAGGTATTTCATCTGCATCCTCCGTTTTCGGAAAATGCGCCCGGCTGCCCAGACGGACCGCCGGACGCATCGCACACGACTCTGCTTTTCACAGCACACGCAGATTTTACTGACGGATAGACTCCAGTGCCGCGTCTGCCTCGTCAATCAGCTCCTGTCTCCAGCCGTGATTCTTGAGGACGTACTCCTTTGCCACCTTCATCGCCTCTATATCCACATCGCGGTTGATGGTGACCCCCTCTGCCTCCATCTTCTTCAGGACCTCGTCCTCTTCCGCAACGACCATTTCGGTGTTGTAAACGTCGAATTCATTCGCCTTGTCGACCAGAAGCTGCTGAAGATCCTCATCCAGGCTCTCAAAGACCGCATTGTTCATGATGAGGCCGTTGACCGCGTAGAAGTGATTCGTGATGTTGATGTACTTGCAGACCTCCTGAATGGAGTTTGCGTACAGAGCGCCGATCGGATTCTCCACGCAGTCCACCACCCCCTGCTGCAAGCCGGAATAGGTCTCGGAGAAGGAAATGGTGACCGGATTTGCTCCCCACGCCTGTGCCATCTCGATCTGTGTCGCGTTATTCGGGACGCGGAAATTCAGGCCCTTGAGGTCCGCCGGCGAGCTGACCGCCTTCTTGGACATGATCTGCCGGGAGCCGTAATAGCCGCCGAAGCTGTCGAGGCACATGATTCCGGCATCCTTAAGGCCCTGGGAAAGCTTCTTGTTGAAATCCGTCTCCTTGAATTTCGCGACCTCCTCGTAGGAGTCATAGAAATACGGGCTGAACAGAATGGAATAGTCCGCGAAGTACGGCTCAATGAGCGCCGGATCGGAATAGTTCATGATGTAGGCGCCGTTGTAGATCTGCTCATTGATCTCGTCGTCATCACCCATGATGCCATCCGCATACTCATCAATGACGAGGCGCCCGTTGGAGGCCTCTGTCACCTCCTTTGCGAATCTCTGCAGCGCTTCCGTCGTCGCGCAGCCGGACGGGTCCGTGTGGCAGAGGTTGATCGTTACCGCATCCGCGCTCGGAGCGGCCGATGCCGCCGCAGAAGTATCACCGGATGCAGCCGCGGAAGAAGCTGCACCGGAAGAAGCCGCAGAGGAAGCTGCACCGCCAGAAGCCGCGGAGGAAGCTGTGGAAGATGAGCCGCCGCAGGCCGCGAGTGAAAGTGCCATGGTAACAGTCAGGGAAGCTGCCAATACTTTCTTAAACATGGAATACTCCTTTCGTTTTCAGAGTGTTGCGCTGTACTTTCTGTGCTTTCTGTCTTTTCTGCTTAGAACCTCTCACATAAAGATCCCGTGCTTCAAAAGTTCCTGCCTCTTACCACCGCCTTCGGTGCGATTATTTCAGGACCTCCTTGTTCACGACATTATACGGCTTCTCGCCCCGGAGAACTCCGGCAATGCCGGACAGCGCTTCCTCGCACATGCCGAGACGCGCCTTCATGGTGAGGCTGGCGATATGCGGCGTCAGCGTCACGTTGTCAAGCCTCAGGAGATCCGCATTGACCTTCGGCTCCTCCTCAAAGACATCCAGACCCGCCCCCTTGATCACGCCATTTTTCAGGGCATCCGCGAGCGCCTGCTCATCCACCAGCTTTCCCCGCGCGCAGTTCACGAAATACGCGGTCGGCTTCATCTTTTTAAAGGTCTCGGCGTTGAAGAGGTGATGATTTTCCGGAATGTAGGGCATGTGGAGGGAGATGCAGTCTGCATTCTTTAAAACGTCATCAAATTCCATGTAGGTGACGCTGAATTCCTTCTCGACTTCCTCGGACGCGCGGAATTTGTCATAGTAGATGACATTCATCCCGAAGCCCTGCATCTTGCGGCAGACGCGCTTCCCGATCCGGCCGAAGCCGAGGATTCCGAGTGTCGCGCCCTCGACCTGCGTATTGCGGTCATCAAAGTTCGGACTCGTCCAGACTCCGGCTCTGATTTCCCTGTCATATCTTGCGATGCTCCGCATCGTCGATGCGATCAGCGTCGCAGAATGCTCCGCAGTCGCCTCTGTGACCTTCGTCGGCGTGTTTACGACAGGAAGGCCGATCCCGGTCGCATATTTCCAGTCAATGTTGTCATAGCCCACGCCAAAGTTCGCGATGACCTTGAGCTTTTTCCCGCTGTCGATCAGGGCCCGGTCCCCGTCATTATCCAGGATCAGGCAGCCGTCTGCGTCCGCAATCCTTTCCTTAAGCTCCTCATAGGAATACGCGCGTTTCTCCCTGCTCGGAACATCAAAGACAAATTCATCCGTGTACTTTGCGGTGCATTCTTCCGGAACCCACTCCGAAATCACAATCTTTTTCATCAATACTGTGTCCTTTCCCTGTATTGAAGCGCTTCCTTTGTTCCTTTTGTATAAACTAATCTCTCTTTTAACTGCGTTCAGTATAAAATGTCACGAGACATTGTTCGATGCACATGTTTGTCGGTGATATTTCTTTTTTTGTCATACGGAGTTCCGGCATTTTCAGTTCTAACGAGCGGCTTCAAAATTCCCGCTTTCTCTCTGCGGTCACTACCGCCGCAAGCATCAGCCCGCATCCCACTGCCTTGCAGGCCGTCATGCTCTCCTGGGTCAGCAGAACGGAAAAGAACATTCCAAAGACGGCTTCCGTGGAGAGAAGCAGGGAGGAGAGCTCGGGGCTCAGGTTTTTCTGCCCCTCTGTCTGCATCAGAAAACCGAGCATGGTGCTGAAAATGCCGAGATATGTGACAGGCCGCCAGATGTCTGCCAGACGCGGTACTTCCGGAAGCGGCGTCCCGTGCACTGCCTGGACCAGGCAGGAAAACAGCGCCGCAGAAAGAAACTGCCACACGGTCAGTATAATCGGATCCTGGTCCGACGAAAACACATCGATCACCAGAATGTGCACCGAAAAGAGTGCACTTCCGAGCATTGCCAGCCTGCAGCCGAAGGTCAGCCCGACACTGCCATGGACAAGCAGAAACAGGCCGGCCACCGCAAGCAGCGCAGAAATCATAACCCTCGCGGAAGGAAGCCTCCTTCTCATGGCCGCGTGCAGAAACGGCACCAGCACCACATAGAGCGCCGTGATGAACGCAACGGATCCGGCGGAAGTGTCTTCAAAGCCCAGCGCCGCCGTCTGGCAGTACTGGCTTAAATACAGCAGAAGTCCCATGCAGACCCCGCCGGCAAGCGCGCGCCGGTTTGTCCGGAGCAGCCTCGGAAAAAAGCAGGCACAGAGCGCAGCGGACGCCATCAGATACCGAAGGGACATCAGGTTGTCGAGGCTCATCAGCACGGAGGCGTCTTTTATCACGACATATCCGCAGCCCCAGATCAGGCAGGCAGTGAGGATCTGCGTGGTTCCCCTGAAAAGCCGGCTGTTGTTCATGCTCTCGCCCTCCGCCGCAGAGATTTGATTCCGCCGTGATGCAAAGCAGGCGGAAAGGCTCTTCCTTTCGCCTTTCCGCCCGTCTGAATGCTTAGTCCTTCTTCAAAGCCCGTTTCACAATTTCCCGCATTACTTCCTCGTGATCTCGACCGTCTTTCTGCCGATATTTGCCCAGTAATCCTTCAGGATATCGAATTCATCGCCGATGCAGAAATCCCTGACGCCGAGCTTCTGGTATCTCTCGATCTGGTCAAGAGAGTAAATCTCACAGCGGGGGCGGACACCGTTTGCAAGGGCAACCTCGATGCAGTGCTCCTCCGCGGCCTGCCAGTCCGCCTTGTGCTCAGCGCTGTTCCAGTTCCTGCTCATGCAGTAATCCGACGGCCCGAACTGAATCATGTCGACGCCCGGGACCTTGCAGATTTCTTCGATGTTCCGGACCGCCTCTTCCTTCTCAATCATGAACGCCTTGACAAGGCTTGCGTTCATATCCGCGTACTCCATCTGAGAGGGCTCCGGGTTGTAGCCGAGCCAGCGGGCGTTCGGATAGCCGAAGCGGCCGCTGTATTTCGGGCTCTGCGGCAGGATGTTGTAGAGCGTCTCCCTGACCTGATCCGCATTCTCATGATCAGTGAAGAGAATGGCGTTGAATCCCATCGCGGCGGCCTTCTGCGCGACAAAGAACCGGTTCTGGTAATCGACCTTGATCATCGAGCCTGCACCGTGCAGCTCGCAGGCGCGGACAAAATTCTCAAGCTCCGGGAGCGTATAGGGCGCGTACTCCGCCAGGAACTCCAGGTAGTCAAAGCCGCCGACGGAGATCGCGGCCTCCGCGGTGGTCGGCCAGGTATTCCAGATCCTCGTATTGACTGTAGGCTTGCCTGCGTTAAGAAGTTCCCTGATGTGATTCTTTGCCGTGACCATGATTTTCCCTCCGTCTGCTTCTTTTTTTGTTTTTCTGTTTCTTGTTTTTCTGTTTCTTGTTTTTCTGCTTCTTGATTTTCTGCTTCTTGTTTTTCTGCTTCTTGTTTTTCCGCTCACAGACAATTCATTCTGTATCTTGTCTTTCCCGCGAAATTGCCTTTTAAAAATTACTGCCGATCCGTCTCGCGCTGCTTTAAGAAGGAGCCGTCCACTCCGTGCTTCGCTCCGATCTCGATCAGATCCCTGACCAGAGTCTCAGGAAGAACAACGCCCTCTCTCCTGTTGATCTGCTTATTTCCGTACTCGATCTCCCCCGGATACCTGGCAGCGGGCATTCCCTCGCGCATCGGAAGCTTGTGAAGGCGGTCGATGTACTCCTCGGCGCTCTTCTGGAATTCCGTGAGATCGCGGAACGCGCTGATTCTGATGCAGCCGAATGCCTGGCTGGAAAGCTCCGGCACATCCGGCAAATCCTGATTATTGATATCCGGCGAGAGAACACCGCCAGCGAGGAAGGTCGAGAAAAGCTCGACGACCAGGGCAATTCCGAAGCCCTTGTGTCCCGCCATCGTCGTCATCATATAGCACTTCGAGAGGTCCGTCGTGTCATTGCCGTCCTTGTCCAGCATCCAGCCGCTCGGGATCGCCTTGCCGCGCTTTGCAAGGTCCTTGCACTTTCCCATCGCGACCGTGCTGGTCGCCATGTCAACGCAGAATTCCGGATATTTGTCTCCGGCCTTCACCGCGAAGGCAAATGGATTATTCCCCAGGAACGGCTCCCGGCTTCCGGGCGCTCCCATCGTCAGATCCGTGGTCGAGCACGCAAAGCCGATGCAGTCCTCCCCGGCAAGCTTCATCGCCCAGTGTCCGGCCATCCCGAAATGATTCCCGTTGCGGACTGCCACCAGCGCCATTCCGGCTTTCTGTGCCTTCTCGCGCGCGATTTTAACGGCCTTTGTCCCGGCGACCGCCCCGAGGCCGCCCTCCGCGTCAATGACTGCGCTGACCGGGGTCTCATGTACCACCGGGTAGGTGCTCCGGAGAGAGGCCCCGCCATGTTCAATTTTGTCAAGATAGGGCGCCACGCGCAGCACGCCATGGCTCCTCACATTTCTCAGGTCCGCATGGACCAGAAGCTCGGCAACCGCCGAAGCGTCCGCATCAGAAAGTCCCGCTGTCCTGAAAAGTCTCTGTGTGAAGTTCTCCAGCTTTTCTGCATCTACCGCATAATTCTTCATAATTACGCCTTTCTGATTCCCGCCGCGCTGTTTCACAGCAGGTTCCCGTTTATCTTGCGAACGGTTTTCAACTGATGTCTTCATTTTACAGAAGCCGCCGGAATTCTCCATTCCCACTCTTGTTATTGTGATTTCTTATTTTGTCATGGACGTTCTGCGCGGCGCGCCGCATTTGACAATTCCTTTAAAAATTTCTAACATGATAGCAGCGCCAGAAGTCTTCTGCCACGCTGCCCGTTCTATGAGGCGGCCGCAGCATGGAGCGCTTTTCGATCCGAAAGGAGGCTGCCTTGACAGATCCTCAGAAGGTCATCTTCTATCCGAGTTCCAAGCTGCTTGAGACAGATTATTCCTGTCTCTTCCGGGATGAAAGCCGGGAGCCGTATACGGCACTCTCCTACCATGATTTTTATGAGTTTCAGGTCTTCCTCGGCTCTGCAGGACTGATCAATATCAACGGGGACATGTACGCGGTCCAGCGGGGAGATCTCGCTTTTATCGGCATGTTTACGCCGCACGAACTGCATATCAGCAAAGACCAGCACTACAAGCGGTTTTCCATAAGCCTTTCCGCCTCGCGCCTGATTTCCATGAGCACAGCGCAGTCAAATCTGCCGGATCTCTTCCGCTACACGGAGAACCATCACCCGGTTGTCCACATTGATGAGGAAGCCTTCGCCAAATATGTCCGGCTGCTTGAACATTATCAGTCCGCAAGACTCGACCACGGACAGGACCTTCTCGACCTCGCGGTCATACACCAGCTTCTGGCCTTTGCCTACAATGACTGCTGGACAGAGAGCGCCACAGATTCCAGCGACAGCCACTACATGCTGATGATCTCCCAGCTTATCAACTACATCAACGAGCACCTGAGTGAAAATCTGTCCCTCGCAACTCTGGCGGATCAGGTCAGCTACAGCCAGTACTACGTGTGCCGCATCTTTAAGAAGATGACCAACAAAAACCTCTCCTCCTACATCCTGGAAAAGCGCATCGGCGAGGCAGCCCGTCTTCTCCGGGAGGGCTCTGCGGTCAGCAGGGCGGCCGAAGCGGTCGGGTTCAACAATTACAGTTATTTCTACAAATCGTTTCTGCGTCTGAACGGCACCGCCCCTGCGGAATACCGGGACCGCTGGGCGAACGCGGAAAAGCACTAGCAGTGTGCGTCCCGCATAAAAATCCGGGGCACGGGCTGTCCTGCTGACGCCGCGCTCCGGATTCCTGATTTCTTCCGCTCTTCTTCAGAGGCCGGGCCGCTCTGTCCGGAAGTTCTCCTGAACTCACGCACCCGCATTCCCTCAGATCACTGATTCATATAGTCGACGACCTTGTTAATCTGCTCCTCAAAGGTGCCGTCAAACTTGTTCTCAAAGAACGCACCGCCGATCGTAAATGCCCAGCTGCCTGCGTCCTTCACCTCGTCCAGGCGCTTGTAGCTGTTCACTGAGCCCGCAAGGCAGACCGGCGCCTTGACACCTGCCACAAATTTCTTGTTCAGCTCAACTGCATCTCCCTCGTACCGGTAGCCCAGCAGGTCGATGCCGTATGCACCCTTTGCGATATAGCTGTTTGCTTCCTCGATCATGCCCTCGATCGATCCGCGGAGAACGGAGGGACGCCCCGTGATCTCGCCGACAAACGGCATGTACTTCAGGTTGTTCTCTTTGCAGTAATCCATGATGGACTGGAAATACAAGGTCCCCATCAGGATATCGACGCCGCAGGCAGCTGCCATCCTTGCTCCCTCAAGGCACTCCTTTTCCGTATACGCGACGACCTCAAGGAATGTGGTTTTGCCGAGGGATTTCATATAGCTGAAAAGTTCCTTCATCTCATCGAGCGGAAGGCCGACCTCCTTGAAGCCCCAGAAATCCGCCTTGGAATTCTTGCAGGACTCGAAAACCTCCCTTGCGTTCTTCACGGTGACGTCGTTGTGGGTGAGCATAACAATCAGTTTCGGACGATTCATGATCTTGTTCTCCTTTCTGGAATTAAACTCTCGTTTTCTGAAATCAATTTCTCTGCAGATACGCTGTCTCAGAATCGGCACCGCCTGGCTCTGTCATGCCGGTATCCTGCAAAAACGATTCTGTCAGAGTTCTTTCCCCTCAGACCGGATCCGCCTCATCGGCGTCATAGACCTTCCCGAGCGCCTCGAACAAGAGCTTGAACTTGGCGTACTGCCTGACATACATCGCATGGCGCCTTTCGTCCGGGACATAGGTTCTGCGGATCTTTACCATGGAATCGACAGCGCTCTCGATGCTGTCGAAGACCCCCGCCGCCTTCCCCGCGAGAATCGCCGCACCGAGGCAGGCAGTGTCCTGTGAGGAATACGTGACATTCAGCTCTTTTCCGGTGATGTCTGCCTTAATCTGGTTCCAGACCTCGGATTTGGAGCCGCCTCCCATCGTCCGGATCTGCTTCACCTCCAGTCCCATATCGGAAACGGCCTCCAGGTTCCGGCAGATGAGATACCCCAGGCTCTCCATGACCGCGCGGATAAAATGACCCTTTGTCGTCTTCAGCGTTGCCCCATAAAAGACGCCCTTTGCGTTTCCCTTCACATCCGGGGCCATGGATCCCTGCAGATGCGGCAGGCAGATGAGTCCGTCCGCGCCGGGCGCCACGCGCTCCACCTCCCTGTTCATGAGGTCGTAGGAATCAATCCCGGTGACCCGCTGCATATCGATCTCTTCGCGGCAGAAATTGTCGCGGAACCATCTCAGGCACATCCCGCCGGTCGTGAAAGTGTGCATCATATAGGTGTCCGGAAGCGCAAAATAGTGCACCGGCATCTGCCTGTTCGGATCGTAGGTGAGCTTCCTCGTGGGAACGCAGATCGCCAGCGCGGCGCCGATGTTCTCCGAAAAAATTCCCGGTCTGATGTTGCCGACGCCGATTGCGCCCGCTGCCTGATCGAGACAGCCGGTGGTAATGACCGTATCCTCCGCAATCCCAAGGCGCTCCGCCATTTCCGGCAGAATCGTTCCGACGACCTCGCCGGATTCGCGGATCTCCGGAAGCTGCTGTTCCGTAATCCCGAGAAACTCCAGCATCTCCGGCCAGTATCTCTTCGTCGTAATGTCCCAGTACTCCGTCGATGTGAGAAGCGAACCCTCTGAGACAAGCTTCCCGGTCAAAAGGTAAATCACGTAGTCCTCAAGCAGCACGAAATGTGCCGTTCTGGCAAAGCGTTCCGGCTCATTTTCCCGGATCCACAGAATCTTTTCCGCCGGCCAGTTTGCCTCGAAGCTCACCTGTCCTGTGATGCGGTAGCAGAGCTCGTCGCCAAATTTTTCCCTCATCTCGGCGGCCTGTTTTCCCGCGCGGTTGTCCATCCAGACAATCGCGTTCCCCAGAGCGCGGCCTTCCCGGTCCAGCAGACAGAGAGTCTCTCCCTGCACCGAGAAGCCGACGATTCCGATCTCCTTCCGCCTCACCTTTCCTTTTCTCTCGATTTCCCGCAGCCCCGCTTCAATCGAATCCATGTAGGTCTCACACGGCACCTCAACAATGTTCGGCGCCGGCGTAAGCAGCGAATACTCCGTTACCGCGGACGCCTGAAGCGTACCGGTCTGGTCATAGACTGCCGTCTTTAAAGAAGTGGTTCCGATGTCAATTCCCAGAATCAATCTGCCCATGAGGCTCCTCCTTCTGTTTTTTATTGCTGTTCGGCGCATTCTCAGAAGCGCCTCCGTGATTCTGTGCTTCTGATTTCATCTGCACAAAGCATAGTAAATCCAGGAATTTTAGTCGATTCTGTTTCCTGTCATTGATATTTCTTATATTGCTATAACAGATATTCAGAATACACACAGAAAGGCAGACCCCATTTTGCTGAGGTCTGCCTTTGCTGAAGGAAGGGGCAGGATTATGGATTATGACGCTTCAAGTGTCCTGACGCGAATCTCAAGGAATTTACAGATCATTGCAGCAAGCTCTCTGTAATCTCCCTCCTTGATGACGATGTGGTGATGAAGACCCGCATCGATCATCTGTCCGATCACGCGGCTCGGCTTCACACCGTCCGCGCGGAGCTTCACAACAAGCTTCTCCCCGGCATTAACCCACTCCTGATGGCTCACCGGAAGCGTCTTTCCATTTGCAATCATGATCTGGTATTTTCCGTCGATGCCCTGCATGTCGACGAACGTCACCTTCTCCATCGCCTTGAGCGGCACCCCGATAAAGGAGCCAGTCTCTCCTGACGGATTTGCGACGACAAGGTCTAACTTCTCCGCGAGGGAAGCCGCGCTGCTTCCTTCGTGGCATATGGTCATGTAATCGTCCGCATCGCTGTAGGCGCCGATTTCCCCAAGGGCGCAGACACCACCGCCGGCCGCCTCATTCAGGATGAATTGTGCCACGACATGGGCAATATCGCCCTCCGTATCGACGATATATCCCTCATCCGCGAGCCAGGACGCGGTCTGATTCATCAGTCCGCCGTAGTTCGGATAGCACTCTGCCGCGATTCCATCGAGGCCCATCGCATCAATGGCATTTCGGGTTGCCTGGTAGATTTTTGCCATGCGAAGCATGACTTCATGGGTGCATTTCACCTGACCGGTCCGGTCCGCCACCTTCTTCAGGATTTCCTCCGCCTCAGCATCTGTGATCTTATCCGCCTCACCGGTGATCTCCTCCATCTCCATGTGGATAATCGTCGGCCCGAGCTTCTGCGAGAAATCCCACTCTTCCTCTGTCATGTCCTGCGGGCCCGCAACTCTCCAGGTCTGACGGGGGCCGAGAAGTGCAATCCGCAGATTCTTCACCTTCTTCACGACCTGTCCCGCCCTCGCGACGCCTGCAACTCTGTTCATCAGGTCCTTGTCCTCGGCGAGGCCGTAGACATACTCGAACGGAATCCCCTGCGTCTTTAAAACGCTGCCGAAATTCTGGATACAGCCGATGGAAAAGGTCTCCGGGTACGGAACTGCCCAGAAAATCACCGGAACCTTGAGCTCGTGGATAAAGAGATACTTCAGGGAGTCCGTGACCCACGTGACATCCATGACCGCGACAGACTCGATTCCTGCCGCCTTAAACTGATCGCATACCCGGATGGCATCCGCCGGTCCCCAGACGCTTCGCTCCCCGATGACGACGTCAATTCCCGCTTTCTTCATCGCCTCCGCGCTGCTCGAAATCAGTTCCTCATAGCGCTGTCCGCCGCTCTCGACCGGACTGCACAGTCCGACAAGTCCCATTTTCGGCTTGCTCATAGCAGATTTCCTCCTGTCCGAATAGTAGTTCCCTCAAATCCTTCTGTCCCGCTCACTGTGTCGGACCGCCGCTCCACGCAATCAGCGCGGGTTCCGTTCCGATATTGCTGATTTCGTGCGGCTCTCCCTCCTCAATGAGAAGCGCGTCGCCCTCATAAAGCTCATAATATTTTCCGCTCTCGGAGTTCCGCACAATGACATGTCCTCTGCTGCAGTAGAACACCTCGTGGGAAATCGGGTGCCCCGGATCAATCCCACCCGTCTGACCGGGCAGCAGTTCACTGGTCCCGAACCAGATTTTCCCCGTTTTCAGGTACTCTCTCACGACCTCAGGCCCGTCAAGGCTCACAGCAGCGTCATTTCTCCTCACAACCTGCATGCTCTGCACCTCCTGCTGCATTCCGTGCTCCATCCATCTCCTGCACCGCAATCATAAAAAAAAATACCATTGACGTCTATTTTCTAAACTGTCAATGGTATTTCTTATTTTGCTGTGACTGCGGCGATCCGCTGTGCGTCACAGCAGCATGACCAGTGTGCCTGCGACGATGCAGATCAGTCCCGCCCCTGCTTTTCTGGAAAGCCTCTCCTTAAAAACGAAATAGGAAAAGGCGATTGTGACAAGAATACTGAGCTTGTCGATCGGTACGACGACGCTGGCCGGGCCGGTCTGCAGTGCCCGGTAGTAGCAGAGCCAGGAGGCACCCGTCGCAATGCCGGAAAGACAGATGAATCTCATCTCGCCCCGGGGAATCCGCCCGACCTCCTTCCGCTTCCCGGTCACCAGTACCATGACCCAGGACATGACAAGAACCACGCAGGTCCGGATCGCCGTGCCGAGATTTGATTCCACGCCGGAAATGCCGACCTTTCCCAGAATGGAAGTCAGGCTCGCAAAAACGGCAGAGCCGAGGGCATAAAGCAGCCACCCCCGCCCCGCGCTGCGCGCGTGATCAGATTTTTCCTCTGCCTTTTCCTTTTTTTCAATCATCAGGTACGTCCCGCATCCGATGAGCACAATTCCCGCCGCCTTCGTCACAGTCACCGGCTCATGCAGGAAAATCAGCGCCAGAAGAATGGTCAGGATCGTACTGGACTTATCCACCGGGACAACCTGATTGACCTCCCCGATCTGAAGCGCCTTAAAGTAGCAGAGCCAGGAGGCGCCGGTCGCAAGTCCCGAAAGTATCAGGAACAAAAGCGTTCTTCCCTCTATCCTGCCGATCCCGCCCTGTGACCCGACAACAAAGACCATGATCCAGGAAAAGGCGAGAACCACGACCGTCCGGACCGCCGTGGCCACGGTGGAATCTGTCTTCCGGATTCCGCACTTTGCAAGAATCGAAGTAACACCCGCAAAAAATGCCGACCCAAACGCAAAAAACACCCACATATCTCTCCGCCCCGTATAAATGAATCAGATCAGGTTTCTCCTGAAGTTTCTGCTTTTCTTCCAAGCGGTTTCATTCCCTGTGCCGCGCGCAGAATAGCCCCGCCTAACTATTGATAGTATATAATAATGTTTTTATGTTTTAAATTAATACCTCTGTGATTTTAAATATATTATCTGCAGGCCGGCCGGCAGTCTCCCTTTGGCCGACAGTCTCCCTTGTTATAAGAAAGGCTGCCATCTCCCGTCCTTGTCCTGAACCGAAGAAAGATATACAAAAGATCCTCCATGAAGATGCAGCATTTT
>CACXCJ010000029.1 GCA_902766175.1 uncultured Lachnospiraceae bacterium | reverse complement strand
TTTTATCTCACCTCCTCACAGAAAGAAGAGAATCGTGTCCAGCAGGAAGACGGGCACGAGAAACGCGAGGGACCAGAGAATATAGAGGAAGAAGGACGGCATGTGGATACCGTTTTCGTCCGAGATCGACTTCACCATGAAATTCGGTGCGTTGCCGATGTACGTATTTGCTCCCATGAAGACTGCCCCGCAGGAGATCGCCTCGAGAAAGTTCGCCGGAATCGTGCCAAGCGCCGTCACGATCCCGCTGGATGCGCCGAGCGTCCCGGCGGTTGTGAGAAACACGAGGTAGGTGGGGGTGTTGTCCAGAAAGCTTGAGAGTGCGCCGGTCGCCCAGAAAAGCTGTGAGGCCCTGTTCAGGCCGAGGCTGGGACCGACCTGCCGGAGGATCAGGAGCGCCGGCTGCATGGTGATGAAGATGCCGACAAAGAGCTCCGCCACCTCCTTGATGGAGTCCCAGGTGAAGTGGTTTGCGACGCGGATCTTTTCCGGCGTGGTGCGGAAGGAGAGAAACGCCGCGAGAAGGATGATTCCGATCTCGATCAGGGAGGGCCAGGTAAGCGTCACATCCTCGAAGATGCGGAGTCCCTTCACGGTTCCGTCCGCGTTCTGAAAGGCTGCGAGTGAGGGGAGCGTGCCGCTCAGCACGACTGCCGCGACAATCATCAGAAGGAAGAGGACGTTGTGGGTTCCTCCGAATTCAAATTCTGTGCGCGGGCGGCTGATATCGGGGCGGAGACCCTCTGCGATGTCCTTCCGGTAATTGCTGCTGTCCAGGTGGTAGAAGATAAAGAGCAGCACGGTGAGATTCAGGAGCAGGATCGGCAGCAGATGAAGGCTCCAGAGGAACGGGACGCCGCGCATGAATCCCATGAGGAGCGGCGGATCTCCGAGCGGTGTGAGGCATCCGCCCATGTTGGAGATGAGGAAGATGAAGAAAATCATGATGTGGCTCTTTCTGCGTCTCCAGGAATTCATACGGATCATCGGCCGGATCATGAGCATCGAGGAGCCTGTGGTGCCGATCAGGCTTGAGAGAAAGGTGCCGATCAGAAGGCACAGGCAGTTCACGCCGGGCGATCCCGCGAGATCACCGGTGAACGTGATATTTCCCGCGACGCAGTAGAGGCCGAAGAGCATGATGATGAAGGAGAGATAATCGTTAAGGATGCAGTCCAGAACCGTCCGCACGGCGGCAGAGACGCCGTAAAGCGCCGCGAAGGGAATGATAAAGAGCGCGGACCACAGGAGGACTGCCTGAAATTTGTGGGCGTCCCACCACTCCGCTTTTAAGAGGGGCATGACGGCGACGCAGAGAAGAAGCCCCGCAAACGGGGCACAGAGCCAGACTGGAATTGCAGCATTACTCATACGGAAACCTCACTATGGAAAGACCCGCTTCGGGCTTTCAGAAATTAAAACTTCTCACTTCTTTTTTCTTTTCGCGGCCATATTCTAACACGGCTTTTTGAAAAATCAAGTTTCCGGGATACTGTTAAGCGGAATCCGCGCGCAGCATCAGCTGTGATCTTTTCGTGAACTCACGGATCCGCTGCCTCCCGCGCTTGACCGTGCGGCGGGCGGCAGTTAAAATAGGGCCGGAGGTGGTACTATGTATGGAAATGAGCCGAATCTTTTCACGACACTGATTGCGGTTCTGATTCTGGTTCTGATTGTGCTCGCGATCCGGTACATTTTAAAGCACGGACACTATTCGGATAAGGAGCTCGGGTGCAGCGGATGCTGCACTTCCTGCGCATCGCGCTGCGCCGCGCCGAAGCATGTCGACACAGAGTTTGACAAGATCATGGCGCCGCCGAAGCCGCACGCGGAGAGAGAGGAAAAAGCGGCCGGGTGAGCGCGGGACGTGCGTAAGAGAGAGGATCTGTTCCGGGCGGCGGAATGCCGCGGAGAGAACAGATCCTCCCTGTTTTTCCGGGTTCTGCGATTTTTCAGACAGGAGATTTCTGGGCCTATGAAAATCTGGCTGCAGCGGGCCGCGGCGGGAATGCTAGCGTTCTACCTCATCCTACGGATTAACAGCGCCGCGGGCGGCATTTTCCGCGTGGTGAAGAAGATCGGGGAGCGGACCTACCGGACACCCTCCGAGCTCACCGCTATGTTTCTCATTTTCTGCATTGTCTTTCTGCTCTTCGGGGGGATTGGGGCGGTTCATCTCGCGCTCACAGTCGTCGCAGGAGAGAGAAAGAATGTGGCGGGAGCGGAGGCATTCGTTCTGTTCTTCCTGTTTTTTCTCTATGCCTGTTTTTACGGGTATCCGCTTCTCGACAACAACTTCACGACGGCCTGGCTCATGACCGGAAAGTACACGGCGACACTCCTGAAATCGCTCTTGAGTCTTCTGGCGGGCGTCTTCGCGATGAGCTTTGACTGGAACAACACGCTGGCCTGGTACGTGGTGAGTGCCTGTCTTCTCGTGTGTCCGTTTGTGCTGCTGGCGGCTTTCCTGGGCCTCCGGAATTTCCTGCCGGTGATCAGCGCAGCGCTCTTTCCGTCCGCCGCCTGGCTGACCGGGCACTGGGCGCTTCTTCCCGGAAGGCTGCAGGCGCTTTTGGGGCTCGCCTCCTCGGTCGTCGCCGCACTTCTTCTCAACTCCTTTACGGACGAGAGAAAGCTCGGAACGGAAGGCAGAAGGAAGCGGGGCGGCGCGCTGATCCGCGTGAAGGTGGACAGGAAGAAGCGGACCCTGATCCTGGGCATCTGCATCGCTCTCTGGGTCCTGACGGTTCTCGCGGGGAGAATCCGTTCCTTCGGCGCCGTGATGCGCCTGATTTTTTCGAGCAGTGTGTACTTTTACAGGAATAACCTCTACGCGCTTGCGGACAGGCGGATAGCACTTGCGCTGCTTATTTCCTACCTCTCCTCCCTGATCATCAAGTGGATTTTCACGAGGATTTCGTTTGAGGATGAGAGCCGCGCGGCGAGGTATATTTCCAGTGCCTGCATGCTTCTCGTGCAGGTCTGGGTCCTTCCGCTTCTGTCAAATTTCATGACGCGCGCCGCGGAGGCGGCGGAGGGCGCGGTGTCCGGCGAGGCAGTGAAGGAAGCGGTGAGAATGCCGGCGGAGGAGTTTCTGGGCGTCCTGGAACAGGGATCGCTCATCCCGCTGATCCTCTCTGTCGTGATCACGGGATGTCTCCTGTTCTTTCTCTTTTTCTTCACAGTGCGGCTGCCCTTCGTCCGGATGGCGGTGTGGTTTTTTGTCTGGTTTGCGGCGTGCACCTATGTGTACTGCCTGATCGGCCTCTTCTATCACAGCCCGCTCGGCGACATGACGCTGCTTCTTCTGTGCTATCTCTTAAACAGCGCGCTGAACGTGATGCTCTCCTCGGGAAAACGGCTCCGCAGACGCGTGAAGGCGCTGTGAGCGGGAAGGAAAACCGGGAAGCCGGGGCAGAATAGTGCTGCCGGAAGGCAGCCGGAATATGATCCGGAAAGGAATAAAATTTATGTCAGAACATCTCAAGTGGAAGATCCTGTCAAAGGAGACCGTGAAGAGAGACCGCTGGGTGGATCTTTCCGCAGGCCGTTACCTCCTGCCGAACGGCATGGAGCTGAAGCCCTTTTACACCACGCACAGCCGGGATTTCGCGGTCATTGTGCCGCGGAATGAAGCGGGAGAGTATCTCTGTGTCCGGCAGTTCAGGCCCGGCGTCTCGGATGTCACGACGGAATTTCCGGCGGGGGCAATCGAAGAGGGGGAGACACCGCTTGATGCCGCAAAGCGGGAACTTCTCGAGGAGACGGGCTTTGTCTCCGATCACTGGACATTTCTGTGCCGGATCTCCCCGAATGCGACCATCGCCGACAATTCCGCCTGGTGCTTTGCGGCGGACCAGTGCCGGAGAATTTCGGACCAGCATCTCGACGCCTCGGAGTGCGTGGACGAAAAAACCATCCCCGCGGAGGAGCTCGCGGAGATGGTAAGGACGAATCATTTTATTCAGGCCGTTCACATCGCGGCCTACTACATGGCGGAGAGACGCTTCAGCGCTTCTCCTTCATGAGATCCCGGATCTCGGTGAGAAGGATCTCCTCCTTTGAGGGCTCAGGAGCCGGGGCAGGTGCCTCTTCCTTTTTGATGTGCAGCCGGTTCATGCCGCGGATCAGGAGAAAGAGCGCGAGCGCGGTGAAAAGAAAGTTGATGATGCTCTGAAGAAAATTTCCGTAGGAGAGAACCACATCGGCCCCGCCGAGCGGATTTTCGACGGTGAGGGCGAGACTCGTGATGTTCACCTGCCCCAGAAGAATGCCGAGGAGCGGCATGATGATATCATCCGTGAGAGACTTCACGATGGTTGTGAGCGCACCGCCCATGATGACGCCGACTGCCATGTCCATTACGTTGCCCTTCAGGGCAAATTCCTTGAATTCCTTAAAAAAAGCGTTCATCTGAAAGATCCTCCTGACTGATCCTCTGTTTTAAGCTCCGGCCAAACGGCCGGTCCTGATTCAGTATAGAGCAATTCCGGCGGAAAATAAAGCGTCAGGGCCACATTTTTAAAAATCGAGTTCCGCCCTCTGGCGGATGAAAGGATGAATCCATGAAGCATGCAGTCATTATGGCGGGCGGAAAGGGGACGCGCCTTGCCTCCATCACAAGAGGAGAGGTTCCGAAGCCCATGGTTCCCGTGCTGGGGAAGCCGCTTCTCTGGTATCAGACCCAGCAGCTGAAGCGCTACGGCTTCACCCGGATCACCATGGTTGTCGGGTACCTGCGGGAGAAGATCAGGGAGTACTTCGGGGACGGTTCCCGCTTCGGACTCACAATCGACTACATTGAGGAGAAGGAGCCGCTCGGCACGGCCGGTGCCTTCAGCCTTCTCAGGGAAAAGGTTCCGGAGCCCTGCTTTCTTCTCGTGTTCGGCGATCTTGTCTTTGATTTCGACATGAACCGCATGGAGAAAGTGTTTCTGGACAGGGACGCAGACGTTCTCCTGATCGCGCATCCGAACGCGCATCCCTTCGATTCCGATCTCTTGAAGACAGCGCCGGACGGGAGGGTGACCGCGTTTGACTCGAAGCACAATGTCCGGAACTACTGGTATGACAACTGTGTGAACGCAGGAATCTACTTTTTAAAGCGGGAGATGCTCTCCCTCGTTCCTGCGCCGGTGAAGACGGATTTTGAGAAGGACCTTCTCGCTCCGATGGTAGAACGCGGCGGAAGGATCTACGCCTACTGCTCCCCGGAGTACGTGAAGGATGTCGGAACCGTGGAGCGGATCAGGGCGGCAGAGCAGGATCTTCTGCGCGGCCTTCCGGGCAGGAAGAATCTTGAGAAAAAGCAGAGGGCGGTATTTCTGGACCGGGACGGCGTCATAAACCGGCTGAACGGGTTTGTGAAGCGGCCGGAGGAATTTGAGCTTCTGCCGGGCGTGTCCCGCGCGCTGGGGCTTCTCAACTCGTCAGAGTATCTCTCGATTGTCGCCACGAATCAGCCGGTTGTGGCGCGCGGGGAGGCGGACTTTTCGGATCTCGATGAGATTTTTCGTAAAATGAAGACCCTCCTCGGGCGCGAGGGAGTCTACGTGGATGATGTTTTCTTCTGCCCGCATCATCCGGACAGAGGATTCCCGGGCGAGAGGCCGGAACTGAAGATTGACTGTGACTGCCGGAAACCAAAGACCGGCATGCTGCTTCGGGCGGCGGAAAAATACAACATCGATCTCGCTGCTTCCTGGGTGATCGGCGACGCGACGACGGATATTGAATGCGGCCGGCGCGGCGGCTGTCACACCTGTCTGGTCCGCACGGGGCTCGCGGGGACGGACGGAAAATACGATGCTGCACCGGAAATCATTGCAGAGGATCTTCCGGATGCAGTGCGGAAAATCCTCGGACGTCCGTGAGAGAGAACATCCGGGCAGTCCCCTGAAGATCGGGCGCACCCCGCGTTTCGGAGGGCGCGGAGCAAAGGGCGGAACGAAGGGGCGCGGGATTACTTCACCCAGCGCCCGGCAGCACCGCAGGGCAGGATGAGCCGGCTCTCCGTCACGGGAAGACCGATCTCATCCGCCTCGACGCGTCCGCCCTTTTCCGGGACCACGAGGCTCCCGAGCAGGTAGGAGAGGACACTCGCCTGCAGACCGGTCGTGTAGGAATTCATCAGGAAGAAGAGCGGGTCATCCGAGAGGAGCTCTGTGCAGTCTTTGACCAGAGGGTAGACGGCGTCCTCGATTTTCCAGATTTCGCCCTTCGGCCCCCTTCCGTAGGAGGGCGGGTCCATGATGATGGCGTCGTAGCGGCTGCCGCGGCGGATCTCCCGCCGGACAAATTTCACGCAGTCATCGACCAGCCAGCGGATCGGCGCGTCCTCAAGCCCTGAGATCTGCGCGTTTTCCTTCGCCCAGAGCACCATGCCCCTGCTTGCGTCCACGTGTGTGACCGCAGCGCCCGCCGCGGCGGCGGCGATCGTCGCGCCCCCGGTGTAGGCGAAGAGGTTCAGGACCTTGACCTCCCGGCCGCTTTTTACGGCATCCTGTATCAGCCCCGAAAACCAGTCCCAGTTTGCGGCCTGTTCCGGGAAGAGGCCGGTGTGCTTGAAACTGAACGGCTTCAGGCGGAATGTGAGACGGCGGCCTTCAGAGCGGGGCGCCGTGCCGCGGGACTGCACGGGCGCGGGATCGGAAAAGCCTCTGGCCGGGTCTGCCGGCTCTGCCTCTCTGCTCTCAGACGCGCAGCCGCCTCTCACTGCCAGCTCGTAGGAGATCTCCCACTCCTTCGGGAGGCCGTGAAATTCCCATTCTCCGCCGCCTCTGGAACTCCGGTGGTATCGGCCTGCGGGAGTCTGCCAGCCGCGGTTTTCCTTCGGCGTCGCCCAGATGACCTGGGGATCCGGCCGCACCAGAAGCCACTTTCCCCAGCGCTCCAGCTTCTCCCCGGAGGAGCAGTCGATTACTTCATAGTCTTTCCAGCGGTCCGCCGTCCACATTTTCCATTCCTCCCGCCGCCCTCAGGCGGCACTTCCTGACGACACCTTCTGGGGCCTTCTTCCCGTGCCTTGAGGCATCGCTTTCCTTCGGGCAATTTTTTCTCTCTTTTGCTGCGTGTTCTTTCGCAGCGATCCGCTCCAACTATAGCAGACGTCCGCAGAACGTTCAAGGAGCCGGCGGTTCTGCTGTGCGCATCCCGGAAGCGAAGCATAAGGTTTCCTTTATTTTTCATGAAGTCACAGATTTGTAATACCGGCCATGTTAAAATAAAAGCGCCGGAGTGATAGTTCTGGCTGTTCCCGGATCAGAAGAAAGGAGGGTGTCTTCATGAAGAAAACGATCTGTGCTGCGGCGCTTTTCCTTGTTTCCCTGACCTGCCTTTCCTTTCCTTCCCTGGCGTCAGGCTGGACAGTGGAGGACGGAGGAACCCGCTGGTACAATAAGGACGGAAACTACTCCTGTAATATGTGGAAAAATGGCGAGGACGGGGCTCCCCGATGGCTCGGCAGCGACGGATACGAGGCCGTGAGCACATGGGTGAAGGACGGGGATAAGTACTACTACGTCGGCGAGGACGGAAGAAAGCTCGTGAATACCTGGGCGGAGCTCGCGCCGCCGGCAGAGGAGAAGAGCAGTGGCAGCGGCCCCTTCTGGTACCTCTTCGGGCCCACGGGAAAAAGGCTCGAGAGCCGCTGGGAAGAGAGAGACGGAAAGAGGTATTATCTCGGCGAAAACGGGGCCATGGAAACAGGTTGGATTCTTGACAATTTGTATTATACTGGGGAGGATGGTTCCGCAGTTACGGGGTGGCAGCATCTGGAGAGTCCGGAAGGCGGCGAGAAGGACTACTGGTTCAATCCGAAGGGAAAGAAGTATGTCCCGGAGGACGGGGAAGCGTTTGCGCTGAAAAGGATTGATGGCAGCCGGTACTGCTTTGACGCGGACGGCGCGCTGGCCTCGGGACTCTGCCGGGTCCGGAAGAAGGACGGTTCCTACGTCGTCTACTACTTCGGAGAGCCGGGAGAGGAGGAGCTTCACACCGGCCTGCAGAGGATCACGCTTGAGGACGGAACGGAGGAAGAGTACCGCTTTGACAAGAACGGCGAGGGCCTCACGGAAGTCCTGAACGGAAAGCTGTATTATAATGGAAAGCTTCAGACGGCGGAGAGAGCGGAGCGCTACCGCGCAGTGACGGTTCCGTCGGACGAGGGAGCTAGGAATTATCTCGTGGACGCGGCAGGGCATATCCGGAAGGGCCGCACGGTTCTGAGCCGGAGCGGCGTAAGATATGAGACGGATGCGGACGGCATTCTGCTCACCGTGGATGGAAGAAGCGCCGCGGGAATGTCCTTTGACAGTCCGGATGAACCGGATGTGAGAACGTGAGAAAATTCTGTCCGCTCCGTGAGTTCTCTGCGGTTCCGGACAGCTTGATAAAGTTGAAGTAAAGAAAGGGGCGGTGGAAAGACCGCCCGGCGGAGGGAAAAGATGAAGAAAAAATTTCTTGCCAGTGCAGCCATTGCCACGGCGGCTGCGGTGATGCTGACGGTGAGCGCGTGCGGCGGCGGGAACAAGCAGACCACCGAGGCCTCCTCGGAGAGCACTGCTGAGACGGCATCGTCCGGGACGGAAGAGGAGACTGACGAGGACGATGAGGATGTGGAGTACGACACCTATTCCCCGGAGGAGCAGGCGTCGATCGACGCGGAGGAGGCTTCCCTTCAGGCAGAAGAGGAGGCCGGCGGAGATGAGCCGAAGACCTTCGAGTGGCGCGACGGCGTTGTGCCGACGACTTCCGCATCGGGGACAGCATCTTCGCAGGCGGCGCCTGACATGAGCACGCGCCCCGCGGATCTTATTGACGTCGAGGATGACGAGCCGACGGATCCGGAGGAGACTGCGACCGCGGATCCGAACGAGGCACCGGGCAGCGGCAAGGCGGCCAAGATCAAGAAGAATACCTCGGGAGACCGGGTGAAGGAATAAGAAAGACGGCAGGCGTGATGCGAAGGAATGAAATCCGGACCATGCCTGCCTTTTTCAGCAGTTTCCTCGAAAATTCCTGTAAAATTCCGTTCAAAAATGCTTGCAGACCGGGGAATGCTGTGATATATTCAACGATGCTGTGACATTGATAGCTTGGAAGCGAGAGATTGCGGCCTGCCTTACCGCGGCCGGGAACTCCGTGGAGCGAATGTCAAGTTCACGAAACTGACGACAAGTCACTGTACAATCGAAGGTGCCTTTCATCATGAGAATGTGAGAGAAGGCGTGCCGCGTGAATGTCCATGACACACCCGGCACTGTGTACAGTCACCGCTTGTCGTACCTCGAGAGAGTGCGAAAAGGAGGCGGCTTTTTTTATGGCTAATCAGGTAATGAGAATCACACTGAAGGCATACGACCACAAGCTCGTGGATCAGTCTGCCGCAAAGATCGTCGACACCGTGAAGAGAACCGGAGCAAGGGTTTCCGGACCTGTTCCGCTGCCGACCAAGAAGGAGGTTGTCACCATCCTCCGTGCAGTTCACAAGTACAAGGACAGCCGTGAGCAGTTCGAGCAGAGAACGCACAAGAGACTGATCGATGTCCTGACCCCGACCGACAAGACTGTGGACGCTCTGTCCCGCCTGGAGATGCCGGCCGGAATCCACATCGACATCAAGATGAAGACAAAGTAAAATATCCTGCTCTAGTATGAGCGCATTCCGCGCTCCGCTGTAGGATAAACAGGAGGAAGATCATGAAGAAGGCAATACTTGCAACAAAAGTCGGCATGACACAGGTTTACAGCGACGAGGGCGTCCTGATTCCCGTGACCGTGCTTCAGGCAGGCCCCTGCGTCGTCACCAAGGTGAAGACGAAGGAGAGCGACGGATATGACGCGGTACAGGTCGCGTTCGGACAGATCCGCTCCAAACTCCTCAACAAGCCGGATGAGGGACAGCTCACCAAGGCGGGACTTGAAAAGAAG
>CACXCJ010000028.1 GCA_902766175.1 uncultured Lachnospiraceae bacterium | reverse complement strand
CCTGCCGGAGCTGCTGATGCTGCTGTTTCCGACGGAGCTGCTGTCTTCTGCGCCGCAGTCTCTGCCGCCGCTGTCCTCTCCGCCGCCGCTGTCCTCTCCGGGGCCGCAGTCTCCGGCGTCGGAGCTGCCCCGGTCTCTACTTCCACAGCCGCTCCGGAACCCGTCCCCGTGCGGGAAGTGCCGGTTTCCGACGCAGCGAGAGAAGCACTGCCGGAGACGGAGGAAGAGGCAGTCTCAGCCGCCGCGGAGGTCTCCTCCGCGGCGCCGGACGCAGGCGCTGTCCCGACAACCGCCTGTGACGCCTGCGCCGGCACCGAAACCGCCAGAAGCACACACAGAGCGGCTGCCGCCGCCGCGCTGAATTTATTGCGTACTCTCATGAATAAAAAAGCCTCCGGTCAGAAAGAAACCCTGAAAGTGCGTCCGCATCCCACCTGCAAAACCTGTTCCAAACGGCGCATCTTCGGGAATGTTACGAAAATATTGCACATCTTCAAGTATAAAAAGGCACTCCCGGATAGTCAATGAAGGAAACTTTACAATTTCCGAAAGCGGCGGGAACTCACGTTCCCGCCGCCTGATCCTTCTTCTCTCATTTTTTTCAGTGCAGATTCTGCTCAAGGTACTCATCCCAGGAAGCTCGCAATCCTCACCGGGGAGCGGTAGTTCCACGCGGAGACCTTGATGCCGGTCCGCTCCGTGGAGGCATGGACAATCTTTCCGTCTCCGATGTACATCGCGACGTGGTTCACTCTCGATCCGCTGGCATAGAACAGCAGATCTCCCGGCTGCATGCTGTCAGCGCTCACGGTCGTGCCCTCCGCCGCCTGGTCCCTGGAGGAACGTCCAACGAGAATCCCCGCCGCGTTCTTCAGCACATATCTCGTAAAACCTGAGCAGTCAACACCGCTGTGCGGGTCCGTCCCGCCGTACACGTACCGGCCTCCGACAAACGAAAGCGCGTAGGAGACGACGCTCTGGCGAAGCTCCTGCTCTGCCTCCTCCTGTCTCGCACTCTCTTCCGCTGCGGCCTGTGCTTCCGCCGCTGCCTCTGCCTCCTGTCTCTCCTCTTCCGCGGCTTCCTCCGCCGCCTGTGCTGCCTCTGCCGCGGACTGGTCTGCCTCCTGACGCGTCACCCAGTCCGCATTGTTCCGGATCACTGTCGCCTTCGCCCACGCCGGTGCGGATACCGCCGCGGAAAGTGCTGCGGAGCAGGCAATCGTGAACAGGAATTTTGACAGTTTTATCATGAATTAGAACCTCCCGGCCCGGGATTTTCTTTCACCCGCTCAGGCCATCTCTCGGAAGCATCTCAATCTGTTACGGATTTGTTACAATTCATAGTATAATTTTCGCAACATCTTCCGTCAAGAGGTTCACAGTCTTTTAATATCTTCTTTACATTTTGCAAAGAGGAGAAAAAAAAACAGCGGTCCCGGAAGCCGGATGGCAGCGGAACCGCATGAAAAGTCTATGCAGCAGGATTTCCAGATTCTCTTTCTCAGCGAATCTCCCTTTCAGCGAGGCTCTCTCAGCGGCCCTGAAAGAGTCTGTAGAAGAGCGCGATGAGCACGATGATCAGGATCACCGGCCACAGAAACCCCAGGACCACGAGGCACAGATACAGAATCATCACGGCGATCACGACGCCGATGATGGTTCTCAGCACCGTGCCGAACGTGTCCGACGGATTCGGCGTATTGTCTCTGCTGTCATAGCCGCTGCCCCCGGAATCTCCGCAGGCACCGGAGGAGGCCTCGGAGGTCTCGGCGCCGTCCTTCTCGATCTCGTCCGGAATGCCGTCCACCTTGAAGCCGGCGGCATCCAGAATGGAGTGCGCAATCACATTTGCCCCGCCGAGCTCCTCGATCACCTCGTCCTCAGAGCGCCCCTTCGCGGTCTCACCGTCGATGTAGCTGCTGTAAAAACTCAGATTGTCCGGGACGAGTGCATCCGCCCCCTCAGCGATAAGCCGCTCCTTAAGCTCCTCGAGAAATTCCTGCTTTGTCATCTCATCACCATCAGGTGCGGGGAGGCGTAAAAGGCGCCCGCCCGCGGAATCAGAATCACGCCGCTTCTCAGTTTCACTGCAGCCGGCACTGCCTGCTGCGGCACACGCCGCCTCTGCCGCCCGGATTCTCAGATTCTGTGAATGAAAATGCCGCTCCGGATCTTCGGCTCAAACCATGTGGACTTCGGCGGCATAAGCCTCCCGGCATCCGCCACGCCAAAGAGCTCTCCCATCTGTGTGGGATACATGGAAAATGCCACCGCGGCGCCATTTTTCACGAGCCTCTCAAGCTCCGCCGTCCCGCGGATTCCGCCGATAAAGCGGACACGGTCACTCGTCCGCGGATCGTCAATCCCGAGGATTCCTCCAAGGACGTGATCCTGCAGGAACTGCACGTCGAGGCTTGCGACCGGATCCTCCGGAATCTGCTCCTCCCGCTCCCGCAGGCGGTACCAGCGGCCCTCCAGATAGAGTCCGGCGCTCCCCTTTTCCTGAGGGACAACCGCCTCCGTGCCGTTGTCGCAGATCACATAGGATTCATCCAGCGCCTGCAGAAATTCCGCGGCGCTCAGGCCCGCGAGATCGCTCACCACGCGGTTATAGGGCAGAATCGAGAGCTCGTCGTCCGGAAACAGGATCGACAGGAAGAAGTTGAATTCCTCCTTTCCCGTGTAGTCCGGATGCGCCTCGCGCCGCTTCAGGGCCGCCTTCACGGCGCTCGCCGCCCTGTGGTGGCCGTCCGCGATATAGGTCGCCGGAATTCCCGCGAAAATTGTCTCGATCTGCTTCACCTTACCGGGGTCTCCGATCTTCCAGACCCGGTGGTGAATGCCGTCCTCCGACACGAAATCATAGAGCGGTTCTCCCCGCTTCGCTTCGTCCGTGATTCTTTTCAGGTCCTCGTTGTGCCGGTACGCGAGGAAGATGGGGCCGGTCTGCGCGCCGCAGGTGTCCACGTGGCGGATGCGGTCCTGCTCCTTTTTCTCCGTCGTGTTCTCGTGCTTCTTCACCACGCCGTTGAGGTAATCGTCCACCGAGGAGCACGCCGCGATGCCCGTCTGCACATGGCCCTTCATGAGACCGGAAAGAGGCCCGCCCTCGATCGTCTGCTCGTACACGTAGTACGCGGGATCGGGATCCGTGAGGAAGGTCCCGTCCGCGATCTCCCGGTCGAGAAGCTCCCGGGCCTTTTCGTACGCGGCATCGGAGTACATGTCGAAGTCGTCCGGGAACTGTGTCTCCGGACGGTCAATATTCAGGAAGGAGAGCGGGTGTCCCTGCACCGCCTCCTTCGCTTCCTTCCTGTCGTAGACATCATAGGGAAGCGCCGCAACCTCCGCGGCAGCAGCCGGTGCCGGCCGCACGCAGCGAAACGCCTTTACAACTGCCATCTGTCTCTCCTTCCAGAAAAATCATCCAACCGCACCGATGCGTCCGGGGAGCGCGGGGATCCCCTTCGCACCCCGCAGGATGCGCCTCAGGTTCCCCGCAGCCCCGCAGCGCACTTATGACCGCTCTGTCACAGCTCTGACCCGGATCATGCCCTCGATCATCCGGAGCGCCGTGAAAGCCTTCTCATCGACGTGACTCTCGAGGTCCAGGAGTGTGTAGGCGTACTCGCCGCGGCTCACATTCATCATGTTCGCGATATTAATGTTTCTCGCCGCGAGAAGACCGGTGATCTGTCCGATCATGTTCGGAACATTCTTGTGCAGCAGCGCGATTCTCTCGACGCTCCGGCAGGTTCCCATGTCGCATGCCGGATAGTTCACGGAATTGCGGATATTTCCGTTGTCGATGTAGTCCATGATCTCCTTCACCGCCATGACCGCACAGTTCTCTTCCGCCTCCTCGGTGGATGCGCCGAGATGCGGGGTGACCGTCGCGTTCTTCATGTGCGTGGAGACCGGATTCGCGAAGTCGGAGAGGTACGCCCGGACCCTGCCGGACTCCAGCGCCGCCGCCATCGCCTCCTCATCCACCAGCTGATCCCGCGCGAAGTTTAAGAAGATGACGCCCTCCTTCATGGAGTCGATCTCCTCCTTCCCGATCATGCCGTGGTTATTGTCCGTCAGCGGCACGTGGAGGGAGATGTAGTCACAGGTGCTGCAGAGCTCCTTTAAGCTCGTGGAGTGGCGGATCTCCCGGGACAGGCGCCATGCGCCGTTCACGGAGAGGTACGGGTCGTAGCCGTAGACCGTCATGCCGAGCTCATTCGCCGCGTTTGCGACCTCCGCGCCGACCGCTCCGAGGCCGATGACGCCGAGCTTCTTCCCCTTGATCTCGCATCCGACGAACTGCTTCTTTGCCTTCTCCTGGTCCTTCGCAATGGCGGCATCGTCCGCGTTGTCTCTCACCCACTGCGCGCCCGCGATCATGTTGCGGGATGCGGCAATCATGGCGCAGAGGACAAGCTCCTTCACGCTGTTCGCGTTTGCACCCGGCGTGTTGAAGACGACGATTCCCTTCGACGCGAACTTCTCCAGCGGGATGTTGTTCACGCCCGCACCCGCTCTCGCGACCGCGAGAACGCTCTCCGGGAGCTCCATCTCCTTCATGTCCGCGGAGCGCACCAGAATGCCGTCCGCCTCGCCGAGGTCGTCCGTCAGGGCGTAGTTCTCAAGAAAGCTGTCCGTTCCGACCTTTGAAATCGCATTGAGACATTTAATCCTGTACATGGCTTTTTCAGGCCTCCCTCGCCTCAAACTCCTTCATGAACTCCACCAGTTTCTGAACGCCCTCGACCGGCATCGCGTTGAAGATGCTCGCGCGCATGCCGCCGACGGTGCGGTGTCCCTTCAGATTCACGAATCCGGCCTCCGCCGCCTCCGCGACAAACTTCGCGTCGATGTCCTTGTCTCCCGTCACAAACGGAACGTTCATGAGGGAGCGGTCCTCCTTCCGGACGGTGCTGTGGAAGAGGCGGCTCTGATCCAGATAATCATAGAGAATCGCCGCCTTCTTCTCATTGATTCTCTTTCTCTCCTTCAGGCCGCCGTTCTTCAGGAGCCACTTGAACACGAGGCCGCAGATGTAGATGTTCCAGCAGGGCGGCGTGTTGTAGAGCGAGCCGTGCTCCGAGTAGGTGCTGTACTTCAGCATGGTCGGGGTTCCCGGAAGGGTCTCGCCGATCAGGTCGTCCCGGACAATCGCGATCGCCATGCCGGCCGGTCCCACATTCTTCTGGACGCCGCCCCATAAGATGCCGAACTTCGTCACGTCCAGCGGCTCAGCGAGAAAGCAGGAGGAGATATCCGCCACCAGCGTCTTTCCCTTCGTGTTCGGGAGCGTGTGGAAGACGGTTCCGTAGATCGTGTTGTTCATGCAGATGTAGACATAGTCCGCGTTGTCATCGATCGGAAGGTCCGAGCAGTCCGGGATATAGGTGAAATTTTTGTCCGCGCTGGACGCGACAGCCTTCGCCTCACCGAAGATCTGCGCCTCCTGCATGGCCTTCTTCGCCCAGTTGCCGGTGACGATGTAGTCGGCGACGCGGTTCTTCATGAGGTTCATCGGAACCATCGCAAACTGCACGTTGCCGCCTCCCTGAATGAAGAGGACCTTGTAGTTGTCCGGAATCTCCATCAGGGTGCGGATATCCTTCTCGGCCTCATCGATGATGTCCTGAAACACCTTGGAGCGGTGACTCATCTCCATCACGGACATGCCGCTGCCGTGGTAGTCCATCATCTCCGCCGCCGCCTGCTGAAGGACTTCCTCCGGCATGGTCGCGGGACCCGCGCTGAAATTGTACACTCTTCCCATATTGCTTCCCCCTCTTTCCGGCCGGAACGCGGCCTTCTGTTTCACAGGACAGGCTCTCAGGTCCTGCCCTGTTTGATCTTGAGATCCTCCGCATCGAACGTATCCGAGAGCGCAGCGCCCGGTGAGCACATCGGGAACACCATATCCTCGCTCGCAATGACCGCCTCGATGAGCTTCGGCTTCCGCTCCCGGACCGCCTCCGCAATCGCCTTTCTGAACTCCTCCTGCGTGCTCACACGGCACGCGGAGACGCCCATTCCCTCCGCGATTTTACAGAAGTCCGCCTTATCGTTCAGCACGGTTGCGGAAAAGCGCCTGCCGTAGAACAGATCCTGCCACTGGTACACCATGCCGAGCACGTGATTGTTGATCACGACCTCAATGATCGGGAGATTTTCCCGTCCCACCGTCATGAGCTCGTTGATGTTCATGCGGAGGCACCCGTCTCCCGCGATGTTCACGACGACGCGGTCCGGAAAAGCCTCCTGCACGCCGATCGAGGCGCCGAGCCCGAAGCCCATGGTGCCGAGACCGCCGGAGCTTATGAAGGTGCGGGGCGAGTGATAGGTGTAGTACTGCGCTGCCCACATCTGGTTCTGGCCGACCTCTGTGACGATCACCGCGTCCTCCGGGGTGGCTTCATCCACCGCGCGCACCACGGACGGCCCTGTGAGACGCGTCCTTTCAAAGCGCATCGGATACATGTCCTTGAAGCGGTCGATGTGGGCGCACCACTCCTCATGGTTCTGCGGATCCAGCGAGGTCAGGAGATGCTTCAGGATGATCTTTGCGTCGCCGACCAGCGCCGCCGTCGCGCGGATGTTCTTGTTCACCTCCGCATCATCCACATCGATGTGAAGGATCTTCGCGTTCGGCGCGAATTTTTTCGTGTTTCCTGTCACACGGTCCGAGAAGCGCGTTCCCACGGCGATCAGAAGATCGCACTCGGAGACGCAGTAATTGGAGGTCTTCGTGCCGTGCATGCCCACCATGCCGGTGTAAAGCGGGTCCGCCTGGTCAAAGGCGCCCTGCCCCATGAGCGTGCAGCAGACCGGCGCCTGAAGCTTGTGGGCGAACGCCGAGAGCTCCTCTCCCGCGCCGCTGA
Source organism: uncultured Lachnospiraceae bacterium (assembly GCA_902766175.1). Classification (GTDB taxonomy): domain Bacteria; phylum Bacillota; class Clostridia; order Lachnospirales; family Lachnospiraceae; genus Moryella. Next base: position 3,861 of record CACXCJ010000028.1, on the reverse strand, counting down.
TGATGATTCCGCCGCCCGCGAGAATGCAGGGCTTCCGGGATGCGCGGATCAGCGCGAGCGCGCCGTCCATGTCCGCGGCACTCATGTGCCCCGCGAAGCGCTCCACCGGCTCCGGGGTGCGCGGCACATAATCCGCCTCTGCACTCGTCACGTCCTTCGTGATGTCGACCAGGACCGGTCCCGGCCGCCCCGTCTTTGCGATGCGGAATGCGCGCCGGATCGTCGGCGCGAGCTTGCGCACATCCTTCACGATGAAGCTGTACTTCGTGATCGGCATGCTGATTCCGTTGATGTCCGTCTCCTGAAAGGAATCCTTTCCGAGAATCGAGAGATTCACGTTGCAGGTGATCGCCACGACCGGCGAGGAATCCATGTACGCGGTCGCGATGCCGGTGACGAGGTTCGTCGCGCCCGGGCCGCTCGTCGCGAAGCAGACACCGACCTTTCCGGTCGCTCTCGCGTAGCCGTCCGCCGCGTGCGCCGCGCCCTGCTCGTGGCTCGTCAGCACGTGGTGGATCTCCTTCTGGTGCTTGTACAGCGCGTCGTAGATATTCAGGATCGCGCCGCCCGGATAGCCGAAGACGGTGTCTACGCCCTGTTCCTTCAGGCACTCGATCACAATCTCCGAGCCAGTTAATTTTGCCATAGTTCCCTTTCCGTCTTTTCCTGTGCCGGGGCCTTTTCCAGCGCTTCTCTCAGCCCGCCCCGGCTTCTTTCTGCGAAAGTTTCCGCTTTCTCAATCCTTCCTGAGCCCCGCGGCGGAGAGGACCGCGCCCTGAGGCGCCCCGGTCACAAGCTCGCGGTAGCGCGCGAGGTATCCGTCCACCTTGTTGATTCTCGGCTTCCAGGTCTTCCTTCTCTCCGCGAATTCCTCCTCGCTCACTCTCGCATTGATGGTATTCGCGTTGATGTCGATGTCGATCATGTCGCCCTCGCGCAGGAGTCCGATCGGGCCGCCCGCAGCCGCCTCCGGCGCCACGTGGCCGATCGAGGCGCCGCGGCTCGCGCCGCTGAAGCGCCCGTCCGTGATCAGCGCGACGGAGCTTCCGAGCCCCATGCCGATGATGGCACTCGTCGGATTCAGCATCTCCCGCATGCCGGGGCCGCCCTTCGGGCCCTCGTAGCGGATCACGACGACATCGCCCGGGTGGATCTTTCCGCCCATGATCGCCGCGATTGCGTCTTCCTCGCAGTCAAAGACGCGCGCCGGTCCGGAGTGCTTCAGCATCTCGGGCGCAACGGCGCTCCGCTTCACGACACAGGAGTCCGGGGCGATGTTGCCGCGGAGCACGGCGATGCCGCCGGTCGCGGAATACGGGTTGTCAATCGGGCGGATGACCTCGGGATTGAGGTTCACCGCATCGGCGATGTTCTCTCCGACGGTCTTTCCGGTGACCGTCATGCAGTCGAGGTTCAGGAGGTTTTTCTTCGTGAGCTCCTTCATGACGGCGTAAATGCCGCCCGCCTCGTTCAGGTCCTCCATGTAAGTGTAGCCGGCCGGCGCCAGATGGCAGAGATTCGGCGTGCGGTCAGAAATCTCGTTCGCGATGTCGACATTGATCTCGATGCCCGCCTCATGGGCGATTGCCGGCAGATGCAGCATGGTATTCGTGGAGCAGCCGAGCGCCATGTCCATGGTAAGCGCGTTGAGAAAGGCCTCCCGCGTCATGATGTCCCGCGGGCGGATGTTCCTTCTGAGGAGCTCCATAACCTGGTTTCCGGCGTGCTTTGCGAGGCGGATTCTCTCGGAGTAGACCGCCGGGATGGTCCCGTTTCCACGGAGTCCCATGCCGATCACCTCGGTCAGGCAGTTCAGACTGTTCGCCGTGTACATGCCGGAGCAGCTCCCGCAGGTCGGGCAGACCTTGTTCTCGAACTCCGTGAGCTCCTCCGCGCTGATCTTCCCGGCATTATAGGAGCCCACCGCCTCGAACATGCTCGAGAGGGAGCGCTTCTGCCCCTTCACGTGTCCGGCCAGCATCGGCCCGCCGCTCACAAAGACGGTCGGAATGTTGACGCGCGCCGCCGCCATCAGGAGACCCGGCACGTTCTTGTCACAGTTCGGGACGCAGACCATCGCGTCAAACTGATGCGCCTTCGCGAGACACTCGGTGGAATCCGCGATCAGGTCGCGCGTCACGAGCGAATATTTCATGCCGGTGTGTCCCATCGCGATTCCGTCGCAGACCGCAATCGCGGGAACCACGACCGGCATGCCGCCCGCCTCGGCGACGCCGAGCTTCACGGCCTCCACGATCTTATCGAGGTTCATGTGCCCCGGGACGATCTCGCTGTAGGAGCTGACGATGCCGACGAGCGGTCTGTCCATCTCCTCCTTCGTAAAGCCCAGCGCGTTGAAAAGCGATCTGTGCGGGGCCTGCTGCAGTCCTTTCTTCACATTGTCACTTAACATGAAAACGATCCTTTCTTTCCAGGATGACCGGTGCTCCCAGTCCTTCCGATTCCCTAAGGCCGGACAGTCCCTTCCGGCCTGCCGCGTTCTCCAGTTCCGTCTTATCTCCGCTCTTTCACAGGCGGTCGATGACGGCCTGCCCCATCTCCGCCGTGCTGACCTTCTCGGTCCCCTCGGTCCAGATGTCCGGCGTGCGGATGCCGTCATGAAGCACCTGCTTCACGGCGCTCTCGACATCATCCGCTTCCGCGTCCAGATCCAGCGAATAGCGGAGAAGCATCGCCGCGCTGAGGATTGTCGCCAGCGGATTTGCGACGCCCTTCCCGGCGATGTCCGGCGCGGAGCCGTGGCTCGGCTCGTAGAGGCCGAGTTTCGTCTCATTCAGGGATGCGCTCGGAAGCATGCCGATGGAACCTGTCACCATGCTCGCCTCATCGGAGAGAATGTCGCCGAACGTGTTCTCTGTCACGACGACGTCAAACTGCCCCGGATCTGCGACAAGCTGCATCGCGCAGTTGTCCACCAGCATGTGGCGCAGGGAGACGTCCGGGTAGGATTTTGACACATCCTCCACGACGCGTCTCCAGAGGCGGGACGTGTCGAGGACGTTTGCCTTGTCCACACTGATCACGCTCTTTCTCCGCTTCCTGGCGATCTCGAACGCCTTCACCGCGATGCGGCGGATCTCCGGCTCCGAGTAGATGAGAGTGTCCTCGGCGGTCTCCACTTCGTTCACCACTCTGGTCCAACGGTCTCCGAAGTAGAGGCCCCCGGTCAGCTCGCGGACAATCACCATGTCAAAGCCCTTCTTCACGGTCTCCCTCTTCAGCGGGCATGCATCCGCAAGCTCCGGATAGAGGCTCGCCGGGCGGAGATTTGCAAAGAGCCCAAGCTCCTTTCGGATTTTCAGGAGCCCGGCCTCCGGGCGCTTCGACGGCTCAAGCCGGTACCACGGGGACGTCGCTGCGTCACCTCCCACGGCACCGAGCAGAACTGCGCTGCTCTTCTTCGCCTTCTCCAGATTCTCCTCTGTGAGCGGCACTCCGTATTTGTCGATCGAGCAGCCGCCCATGTCAATCTTCTCAAAAGAAAACTCATGGCCGAATTTTTTCCCGACCTCTCTCAGGACCTTTTCTGCCTCCCCTACAATTTCAGGGCCGATTCCGTCGCCGGGAATCAGTACAATGTCAGCCTTCATGCTTCATTCCTTTCCGAATCCGAAACTCCCCCGGAATTATCTCAAGAAACATGTAACTTCAAAGCCATTCCGCCATTCATGAAAGCACCTCGCGTTTTCATGCGGCGGGGGATCCGCCGGATCGATTTCCTTGAAATCACGCGTGTCTGGCTCTGAACGGTTACAGATACAAAAACAGAAGCCTTCCTGTCGGGAAGCGCTTGCTAATCATGATAAAACAACGGCTCTCATTTTTCAACCGCGGTGCCTG
>CACXCJ010000027.1 GCA_902766175.1 uncultured Lachnospiraceae bacterium | reverse complement strand
GCGGCACCACCGTGCACGCCCCGTGGCTTAAGATCCTCTCTCCGATGCGGCTGATGCGGAACCTCGCCCCGCAGTTCGGGTCCGGGCAGGCAATCTCGGCGTCAGAGAGCATCCAGTCGTTTTTGTCGAGCACCCGCTCCTTCGCCGGCAGAAGCGGGAGAATCGCGCCGAGCGCGTACATGGAGAAGGACGTCTTCTCCGGGAACACGAGATTCTCTCCCTGCACAAGGAAATAGTCCCCCACCCGGTGGCTGCACACGAAGGGCCGGTCCCCGGCGACGACCTCGACCTTTAAGTCATAGAGCAGAAAGGTGTCATCTGATGCTCCGCGCCCGGATGATGCTGCCGCTGCTGCCGCGCCGTTGACGGCTGCAGCATGTTCCGCGCCGTCTGCGGCTGCAGCATGTTCCGCGCTCTCTGCATTTTCTTTTCTCATGCTTCCTCCTCAACCTCCTTCCGGCAGCCCCAGCCGGAGAGCACCGCGAACAGGAAGACGAAGAACAGAGCGAAGCCGTAGATGGTGCCGCCCGCGACCGTGACCGGGGAGAGGCCCGTGAGCGCCGAGCCGATGAAGACGAAAACGCTCAGGAACGGAATGATCGACGGAAGGCTGTTCGCCGTGCCGTCCAGAAGATTCGCCCTCCGGTACGGGTGAATGTTCCGCGCAGAGCCGATCTGGTTCAGGATCGGGCCGAACGTCAGGATGGACGCGCTCGTCACGCCGCCGAGAAGAATCGTCGTGATGGAGATGCCGGCCATGCAGATGAGCTCCGCGCCCCGCCGGCTCTCTGCCGCCCTGCTGCTCAGAATCTTCTCCGCGATCAAATCCAGCATGCCGGCGTCTGTGAGGACGCCCATGATGCCGAACACCGAGATCACCAGCGCGCAGGTCGGGAGGATATTGTCGACGCCGGAGATCAGGAAGCCGACGGCCGCATTGTTCGCGGCGTCATTGGAAAAAATATCCGCCGGGGCAAAGAGCCCTGCGAGGAGTCCCACCGCGATTCCGAGGCCGAGCCCCACCAGGATTCCGGCGTAGATGTTCCGGGTCCTCGTGGAGACCGCCAGCATTGTCACGACCGGGATCAGCATAATGAGCGCTGCCGGGTTCGATGCCGCGTCAATCGAACCTCCCTGGTACGTCCCGCCGATTCCGCCGAGCAGCGCAAACAGCACAATTGTGATGCTGCCCGCCACGAGCGAGTACTTCACGCGGCTCGAGACGACGCCGCCGATATCCGCCGGGCGGCCGTCCCGGAACTGCTGCGTCGAGGAGGAGGCGATCGTGGTGTCCGAAATCGGCGCCAGGTTGTCGCCGAAGATTGCACCGGACACGATGCAGCCCGCCATCATCATCTCATTTGCGCCGACGAGAAGCCCCGCCGGGTAGAAAATCGGGAAGGCGATGAACATGGTGCCGATCGAGGAGCCGGTCGCCGTCGACACGATGCAGGTCGCGAGAAATGTGAACGCGACGAAGATGCCGCCCCGCATCCCGACGGTATTCGCGATCCAGACAAAGCCGCCGGAGAGGCCGCACTGCTTGATCATCGCGCTGAACATGCCAACCATCAGAAGGATCACGACGACGGAGACCGCCGTGATCGAGGAGATGCCGTGCACCGCGCTGTCCCAGTAATCGGAGTAGCTCGTGCAGAAAATACCTCCGATGAGGAGGCCTATGAAGCCGCCCACTGCGAGGGCCTCCATGTTGAAGGCCTTGAAGCCGATGAAGAGCACCATGCAGAAAATCACGTAGATGATGACCGGAATCAGCGACATGCCGATTCCGCCGCGGAACTTAAGCTTTGTCCTGTCTTCCGTCTTCGTGTCCTGCACTGCCGGCACTATCCGTGCCCCCTGTGTCCTCGATTTTTTCATTTCCTGCTGTTCCATGCTGTTTCCTCCTTTTTCCAAGACAGCGGGAGCTGTCTTCCCGGGAGGACGGCGGACAAAAAAAGAGCCGTCCCCGATCTGCTCAAGGACAGGCTCTTCTACCTGCGGTACCACCTTGTTTGACATCTTCCGATGCCCCCTCTGCGGAATACTGACATATTCCTGATCCGTTAACGCTGATCCTGCGTCTAGGCTACTCGGAGACTTCCTTTCGCTTCGCCCTCAGGGGACCACATATTTCTGCTGACGCCACCGGCTTCCACCGTCCCGGATTCGCTTGAGGCCGCTTCCGAAATATAACCTCCCCTTCAATCGGTTTGCTCTACAATAGCAGAACCGCATTCCATTTGTCAAGAAGGACTGGCAGAATCCGGCAGGCCGCTTTCCCACTCCGGCGGACCACTTTACGGAAGTTCAAGGCAGTACACGAAGAGCGCCGCCTGCAGAAAAAGCCCCGTGAGATTCATCACCCAGAAAACGCCGTGCCGCGTCTTGTGGTGAAACACCAGCATACCGAGAAGCGCCCCCGCGGCTCCGCCGAAAAAGCCGACTGCGAGAAGGCGTGCCTCCGGGGTCCTCCAGTAGCCGTGCACAGCCTTGAATTTGTCCATGCCGTACATGAGAAAGGCGAGCGCACTCATCGCCGCGAGACAGAAGCCCGCAATCTTCGCAGCGACGCTCCACCCCGCGAAAAGTCCCGCTGTCACAGGACACCCTTCGTGGAGAGAACACTGCCGGAAAACCGTTCATCCCTCCCGACAGCCATGTCCAGCGCCTTGGAAAACGCCTTGAACATCGCCTCGACAATGTGGTGCGCATTCGTCCCGGAAATCACGCGGAAGTGCAGGTTCATCATGGCCGCGTAGGACACCGAGTAGAAAAACTCCCGCACGAGCTGCGTGTCAAAATCCCCGATCATCGGGACGCCCTCAAAATCCGCCCCTTCCATCACAAAATACGGCCGGCCGCAGAGATCCACCGCGCAGAGCACCAGCGCCTCGTCCATCGGCAGCACAAAGAAGCCGTAGCGGCGGATTCCCTTCTTGTCCCCTGCCGCGCTCCGGATCGCTTCCCCGAGGACAATCCCCGCGTCCTCAACGGAGTGGTGTCCGTCCACATCCAGGTCTCCCTTGATTCTGAGATCCACATCGAACAGGCCGTGGCGGGCAAACGCGCTGACCATGTGGTTAAAAAAGCCGATGCCGGTGTCGGCACTGCACTTCCCGGTTCCGTCCAGGTTCAGGGTTAAGGCGATATCGGTCTCGCCGGTGACTCTGTGCACTTCTGCAGTTCTGTTTTCCATGGTGCGTCCTCCGTAAGCGGAAAATGCGGGGCCTCCTCAGCTCCGCGCAGAAAAAAACGGGATCGCATGCCAGAGAGGCCCGCCGGCCTCCCCGCCCGCGTAAACGCGGACACCGGCCCTCGCGGCTGCACAGACGCAGGCGCCGGGCTCTGACACACAATCCCATTATACTCTGATGCAGCCGCCAGAGGCACGTAATTTCAAAAAACGCTCCGCGCCGCGCATCTCTGCAGTTTTCTTTTTTTTGCAGACCGGCCTGCGCGCTGCGTCCGCAGACCGCTTCCGCTCACCTTTCCGCCACGCGGAAAAAGCTCCTCGCGTTCTCAAAGAAGATGCGCTTCAGGCCTGTCTCGTCCACCCCGCTCGTAAGGACCTTCTCGATCTCCACGGAAGGATCGTGAAACGGGGTGTCCGTCCCGAAGAGAATCCGGTCCGGCCCGACCGTCTCGTACGCCTCGCGGATTTTCGCCGGCATCGGCATTCCGGACATCTCGAGATAGAGATTCGGGAGACGCCGCGCCATCTTGAGCGCCGCATCGATGTAGACGCCGTGACCGTGGCCCATGTGAAGCATGAGAATTTTTACGCCCGGGTGCCGCTCCGCCAGAAGAGCGATCTGCCAGGGAAGGGAATACGGAGGATGCCCGCTGTGAATACAGACCGGAATTCCGTACTTCTCCGCCCGGTCGAGAACCGGGTCCACGATCACATCGTCCGCGCAGTAGGCGTGACGAAGCGGCTGCAGCTTCACCGCGCCGAAGCCCTCCCTCACAAAGTGGTCAATGAGGTCCACTGCCTCCGGCCGGAGCGGATTCACGTAGACGCACCCGAGAACCCGCCGCGGGAAGCGCTTCATCGCGTCAAGCGTGCGGTCATTGTCCTCGCAGCAGAGCGCTGTGGTCTGAATCCCGAAGCGGTCCGCCTGCGCGATCAGGGTCTCCGGCGTACTCTCAAGGCCCGCCGCCCATCCGGAAAACCTCCCGAGGTGTGCGTGCGCGTCAAAGAACGGCCCGTACTTCCTCTGGATCTTCACGATTTCGTCTGAAAAATGAAGCTCTGTCATCTCAGCCCGCTGCCCTTCTGCGGAGCACCTTCGCATTTTCCAGCGCCTTTGCGATCACCACAAAGATGACGATTCCGGTCAGTGTCTGCAGCACCTCCCGCGGAACAGAGAGCACCGCCGGCTGCATGCCGACGAGCGGAATCTTCACCAGCGTGTAGGCCGCCACCTGAAATGCGCCGCCGAGCACGGACCCCGAAATTTCCGTGGCCGCACTGTCCGGTTTCTTCTCGAGAACCAGCCCGCAGATGTAGGCCATCCCGAATTTGATGAAGAAAGTCGGCACAATCCAGACCGCCGCGCCCGCAAAGAAGTCAGAGAGCGCTCCGCCGATCGCGCCTGCGAGCGCGCCGCGCCTCTTTCCCAGAAGATACGCGGCGAGAAACACCATGCAGTCCCCCATGTGGCTGTAGCCGCCCGTCGCCGGGTTCGGGATCCGGATCGCGTAGGTCGCGACGAAAACCAGCGCCGCCATCATCGCGGTGTATGTGATCTGTTTTGTCTGGTCTGATTCACTCCGATTGCTGTTCATAGCTGCCTCCTGTTTCTTCTGCAGTATCCGGCGCTTTTTCTGGCGCGCCTGTCTGCCTGATTGATTTACGGACAGTATAGGAGCTTTTTGATATTATGAAAAGTATCAATTTTGTGTTTTTATATAATGCCAAATTATTTCCATCCGTGCGGACGTGCGGAGGAGACCGCCTCGCTCCCGCGCCGCACCGGTTCTTCCGGGCCGCACCGGGTTCTGCTGGGGCGCCCGGGACTCCGCAGGGCCGCCCGGGATTCCGCAGGGCCGCCGGGGACTCCGCAGGACCGCCCGGAGCTCCGCAAGCTTCTCCGGACCCGCTGCGTTTACACGGCAGCCTGAAAAGAGTAAGATGAAACTGGTCTCTGCGTCCGCCCCCTGGCGGATGCTGTGTCCGCTCCGGAGAGCGTCCGGGGCAATTTCGGAGGTCCTCTGATGGAATATCTGACGCTTTTTCTCTTCGTCCTTGCTTTGATTCTGGGAAGCCTGTTCCGCTTCTTCCCAGTAATTCTCATGCTCTCGATGACCGGTGCACTTCTGCTTCTCCGCCTCCGCGGCGGCGCCTCCCGGGACGCGCTGAAGGCCCTGCTGCGGAACGCACTCTCCTCTCAGAAGGAGCTGCTCCTGGTCTTATTTCTCTCCGGCGCGCTTTCGCCGCTTCTCCTGCGCTGCGGGTCCGCTTACGCCTTTCTTTTCCTGGTGCCGCGGCCTTACCATGCCTTTCTCTTCCTGCTCTTTTTTGCGGTGAATGCGGCTTTTGGTTTCTGTACCGCTTCCCCCTTTGCTGCCGCCGCGTCATCCGGCGTGCTCTGCATGGCTTACGCCAGCTCCCTGCGCCTCAATTCTGCGGTCGCGGGAGGCGCGGTCCTCTCCGGTATCTTTTTCGGCGCCATGTTAACTCCCTCCCTGGAGCTCACGCAGCGCGTATCTTCCCTCACCGGGCTCTCTCTGCACCGGATCGTCCGCCTTCTGAAAAAGGAGATGGCGCTTCCCGCCGCCGTAAGCTGCGCGGTCTTTCTTATTCTCGGGATCCTGACACAGCCTTTCGCGCGGCCTGTCCGGGCACTCCCCGCGCTGCCCGGACCTTCTCTCTCCCTCCTC
>CACXCJ010000026.1 GCA_902766175.1 uncultured Lachnospiraceae bacterium | reverse complement strand
TACTCGGAGGGATTCGGGACTTCCCGCAGTCCCTCCTCCGTCATCTCGAAGACACCGATCTCATTTGTGGAGCCGAAACGGTTCTTCACGGCGCGGAGAATGCGGTAGGAGGCGTTTTTGTCTCCCTCGAAATAAAGGACCGTGTCCACCATGTGTTCGAGAACGCGCGGCCCGGCGACCTGGCCCTCCTTCGTCACATGACCGACCAGAAAGATCGTGATGCCCATTCCCTTCGCGATCTGAAGAAGAACGTTCGTGCACTCGCGCACCTGGGCAACCGACCCCGGCGCCGCACTGGTCTCCTCGGAGAACATGGTCTGGATCGAATCGATCACAGCTGCATCCGGTTTCTCCCGCTCAAGGATCTCCCGGATCCGGTCCAGATTCGTCTCACTCAGGAACCGGATCCTGTGATTGAACGAGCCGATCCGGTCTGCGCGCAGGCGGATCTGCCGGAGAGACTCCTCTCCGGAGACATAGATCACGTTCTTCCCCGACTCCGCAAAGTTGCGGAACACCTGCAGCAGGAGCGTCGATTTTCCGATTCCGGGATCGCCGCCGATCAGAATGAGGGAGCCCGGAACGGTTCCGCCCCCAAGGACGCGGTCCAGCTCCCCGAAGCCGGAGGCAAACCGCTCCTCTCTCGCGGCATCGATTTCGTCGAGCACCACCGGCTTCAGCACTCCTCCGCCGGTGCGCCCCGCGGCTCCGGACACCGGTTTCATCCTGACCGCCGGCGCCTCCACCATCGTGTTCCACTCGTGGCAGGCGGGGCACTGTCCCAGCCATTTCGCAGATTCGTAGCCGCAGGCACTGCAGAAATATCCGGTCGTATTCTTCATTTTCTGCGGATATTCACCTCTGACGGGTTTCCGGGCGAAAGCTCGATGCTGAAGACCAGCTTTCCTCCCATCACGGTCGGAATGACGCCGAGCTGCTTCCCGTTCACCTCGACTGCATAGTCCTTGTTCTCCTCCATACCGATCGTGATCTGCGCGTCCTCCGCACCCTCCGCAGTGAAGGAGAGCTTTTCCGGCGTCTCGGTGAAATTCCGGACGGTTGTCCCGGGCTCGGACTCATAGACCAGGAGGTCATTCCGCTCCAGTCTGGTGCTGTCGCGGGAGGTCTTCACCTTATAGAGATCTCCCTCAAAGGAAAAGTCCGGTTTCTTCGCCTTTTCCGGGAGTGTGAAATCTCCGAAATTCAGCGCTCCGTCCGCGCCGGTAAAAATAAGTTGATTGCTGCCGGTCATCTCAGGCCTCCTTCTCCGCTGTCAGTTTTCCGGTTTTCCGCTCTGCTGCGCCGCTTTTTTTCTCCGCCCCGGGCTTTCCGGGGGAAGCTGTCTTTGTCTTCCTGCCTGCGGCTTCCTTCGCCCGCGCGGCTTTCGCGGCGGGCTCCCTTCTGGTGAATGTCAGGTGTCTGTCCTCCGGTTTTTCCTCCCCGGAGCAGCTGACCGAAACCGTGTCACCGGATGCGATCCGCCCGTCCAGGATCTCCTCCGCAAGCTTGTCCTCCAGCTCATTCTGAAGCGCTCTCTTCAGCGGGCGCGCGCCGTACTTCGGGTCATAGCCCTTGTCGATTAAAAAGGTTCTGGCGGCATCGTCCACTTCGAGCTTCAGTCCCATCTGATCCTCGACGCGCTTCTCGATTCCCCTGAGGAGAATTTCGACGATCTCCTTCATGTTGTCCCGCGTCAGCTGGTGGAACACGATTGTCTCGTCGATTCGGTTTAAAAACTCCGGCTTGAAGAGGCGCCGGACCTCCTCCATCACGCCTTCCTTCATATCCCTGTAATTCGTCTCCGCGCTCTCGTGCGCCGCGAACCCGAGCGTCTTCGGGGCGATGATGCGGGAGGCACCGGCATTGCTGGTCATGATGATCACGGTATTCTTGAAGTCGATCTTTCTTCCCTGGGAATCCGTGATGTGCCCGTCATCCAGGACCTGCAGAAGAATGTTGAAGACATCGGGATGCGCCTTTTCAATCTCGTCGAACAGAATGACGGAATAGGGGTTTCTGCGCACCTTCTCGGAGAGCTGTCCGCCCTCCTCATATCCGACATATCCGGGCGGCGAGCCGACCATCTTCGAGACGCTGTGCTTTTCCATGTACTCGCTCATGTCGACGCGGATCAGAGCCTGCTCGGTCCCGAACATGGCCTCTGCGAGCGCCTTGCTGAGCTCTGTTTTTCCCACGCCGGTGGGGCCGAGGAACAGAAATGACCCGATCGGCCTGTGCGGGTCCTTGAGGCCCACTCTGCCGCGGCGGATCGCCCGTGCGACCGCGCTCACCGCCTCCTCCTGTCCGACGACGCGCTCATGGAGCGTGGCCTCGAGCTTTCTCAGACGCTCATTTTCTGCCTCGGTGAGCTTCTGCACGGGGATTCTGGTCCAGGCCGAGACGACGTCCGCGATCTCATCCTCCCCGACGGTGAGCTTCCGGCTGCTCCGCTCCTTCTCCCATTTTTCGCGGATCTTCTCGATTTTCTCGCGCTTCTTGTCCTGGCGCTTCTTGATCTCGCCGGCGTGCTCGAACTGCTCCGCCTTCACGGCAGAGAGCTTCTGCTTCTCCAGTTTTTCGATGTCATCCGTGAGTGTCTTGATCTCCGGCGGCTCTGCGTAGCCGGAGAGACGCGTTCTGGCCGCCGCCTCATCGATGAGGTCAATCGCCTTGTCCGGGAGAAAGCGGTCCGTGATGTAGCGCGCGGAGAGCTTCACGGCAGCGCTCAGTGCCCCGTCCGTGATCGTGACCTTATGGTGGTCCTCATATCTCGGGCGGAGACCCATGAGAATCTGGAAGGACTCCTCCTCCGTCGGCTCCTCCACCATGATCGGCTGGAAGCGGCGCTCAAGGGCGGCGTCCTTTTCGATGTACTTCCTGTACTCGCCGATCGTCGTCGCGCCGATGAGCTGAATCTCCCCGCGCGCAAGCGACGGCTTCAGGATGTTGCTCGCGTCCATGGCGCCCTCTGCGGATCCCGCACCGATGATCGTGTGAATCTCATCGATGAACAGCAGGACATTTCCCGCCTGCGTCACTTCCTGCAGGACCTTCTTGATGCGCTCCTCGAATTCGCCGCGGTACTTCGATCCGGCGATCATTCCGGAGAGATCCAGCGTCACCAGCCGCTTTCCGGAGATCGTCTCCGGAACCTTGTCGGCGACGATCAGCTCCGCAAGTCCCTCGACGACTGCCGTCTTTCCGACACCCGGTTCGCCGATGAGGCAGGGATTGTTCTTTGTCCTCCGGGAGAGAATCTCCATGACTCGCTGCATCTCCCGCGCTCTTCCGATTACGGGGTCCAGTTTCCCCTGCTTTGCGAGCTGTGTGAGATCGCGGGAATACTGGTCCAGGGTCGGCGTCTCGACACTCCCCTTCTGTCCGCCCTGCTGGTAATTCTGCGCCTCGCTCTGCGCCGCGTGCCCCTCCTCTCCCATGGAGCTCAAAAGATCCACAAAAATCTGCTGCACGTTCGCGCCCATCGTGTAGAGGAGCTTACTCGCGACACAGGCCTTTTCACGCAGGATCGCGATCAGAAGATGCTCGGTCCCGATCTGCGGCTGATGGAAGCGCTCCGCCTCGGCGTGGCTGTTCTCGATGACGCGCTTCGCCATGGGCGTGTACTGCGGCTCGGTCGTGAGGGCAACGGAGCCGTCCGGAGAAATCAGCTTGTCCATGAATTCGAGGATTTTCTCCTCGGTCACCTCGTTCCGCACAAGCACGCGCGCCGCCACGCCGCTTCCCTGCCGCAGAAGGCCTAAGAGCAGGTGCTCCGAGCCGATGTAGCTGTTGTGCAGCCCCTGTGCGGCCTCGTACGCCAGATCGATCGCCTGGCGCGCCTGCTCGGTAAAGTAATCTGCCATAAATTCTCCTTTCAGAAAGTTCAGAAGTCCGTGAGCTCCGGGAGAGTGCGCCGCAGGTAATCCGCGCGCACCTCATCGATCTTTTCGCGATCCACCGGAGTTGTAGAAGACGCTATAAGATTCGACGGCTGAATTCCCAGATACAGACGGTAAACGCTGAACGGCTGTTCCGTCTTCAGAATGCCGTCCGTGAAGCCCGCCATGACATGGGAGAGATAAATCAGCGCATCGCGGAGGGAGAGCTTCCTCGCATACTTTAAGATCCCGTAGGATTTGTACGCCTGGTCCATGCGCTCCGTCCTGTGGCTCTCAAGTAAATTTCTCCGGACCTGATTCTCCTGGCTGTTCAGCTGTGAGGCGACCTTCGTCACCAGATCAAGAATTTCCCGCTCGCTGATTCCGAGGGTCTTCGCATTCGAGATGTCATAGAGCGCCCCGAAGTTCTCCTTTCCTGTCCCGTAGACTCCCCGGATCGTGACGCCGAAGCGCGTCATGGACTCGAGAAGGCTCGGAAACTGCTTGCCTGTTGAGAGCGCCGGAAGATGCACCACGATATTCGCCCGCATCCCGGTGCCCACATTTGTCGGAAACGCGGTGAGATAGCCGTATCGGTCATCAAACGCATAGTTGAAATGCTCGTTGATGCAGTCGTCAAGCTTATCCGCCTTATCCCAGAGCTCATAGAGATGCGCGTTCGGCGACAGGCACTGAAGCCGGAAGTGATCATCTCCGTTCAGGATCAGGGAAATGTCCTCCGCCTGGGAGATGAGGACGCCGACCGGCGCTTTGCGGTCAAGAATGCTCGCGTTCAGGAGACGTCTCTCCCGCATTGCCATGCGGCGTATCTCCGGGATCTCAGCGAGAAGCCACTCCTGAATCGGCTCACCGGCGGCCTCCGAAAAGCCGTCGAGGCTGTCATGAATGCGCCGAAGCATCTCCTCCGCCTCTGCTGTGCTGAGACGGTTCGGAAACTTGTAATCCGCCCAGTTCCGCGAGAGCCTGACTCTGCTGGAAACATAATTGTTGCCCGGATCCATCCGGACCTGCTCGTACCACTTAGGCATCTGACTGCCCCTCTTTCCTCAGCGCGTTGATCATGTCCCTGTACTTCGCCGCATCCTCGTACTTCTCGTTTCTCACCGCTTCCCCCATGCGCACCTTCAGGTCGCGGATCTTCATGCGGACGTTCTCCGCCTTCTTCAGCGCTTCCCTGTTCTCCGGGCTCTCCTGGGATTCTTCCGCGTCAGGTTCCGTCACGGCGCCCGGAAGCCCCCTGGTAATGTTTTCCGGAAGAATCTTCAGGCCGTACTTCGGGTGTTTTCCCTTGTGTGTGTCACTCCCCTGAAGCTGCTTGATGCTGTCACGCATCAGGAGATCAAACACCTCGTAGCAGTCCGCGCAGCCGAAACAGGAGTTCTTCACAAAGTCCTGATAGCTGGTCCCGCACGTCGGACAGACAATCTGCGCGTAGTTTCCCTCCGCCTTCTCCCCGTTCTCCCCGAGGAGCGCAGACAGAATCTTCGAAAATGGGAGCTCTCCGTCAAACAGGGAGGAAAGCTGTCCGAAATTCAGTTCCTGTGCACACTGTGTGCAGAAATAGTGCTCGGTTTTTACCCCGTTCACCACCTCTGTGTACATGATTGTCGCTTCCCGGATCTTGCATCTCTCACAGAGCATCCTTACTCCTCCGACTGGCAATTGCTGAATTCATCGTACAGTTCGTCGACCAGGTCGTGCACGTCATTCCGCGTGACGCCATTGCAGATGCCGCGCGCGAGCGTCACGGAAAGCTCCCTCTTCATGTCGTCAAGAACGCGCATTTTATCCGAATCAACACTCACAACCGCCCCCTTCCGGCGGTCAAGCTTGATAAAGCCCTCCTGGCGGAGAATCGTGTACGCCTTGTTCACCGTATGCATGTTGATTCCGACACTGTCCGCCATCTGCCTGACAGAGGGAAGGCTGTCCCCGTCGTGAATCTCATCCATCGCAATTCCCATAATGATCTGATTGATCAGTTGTGTGTAAAATGCTTCATCGCTATTGAAGTCAATATAAATCTTCATCTCGCACCTCTGTGCTGTGCCGCTTCGTGGCATCTGTTATATTAATAATATAACAGATTGCGGCATCCGTCAATGCTGACCGTGCAGCATCCGCGCGATCCGCCCGGAAGCCGGAAAGCGCGCGGAAGGCAGCTGGCAGGCTGTCCCTCCGCGCGGTTCTCATCACTTTTCCCGGCTGCTGTCTCCCGGAGGGGCACAGAGGGTTCAGAGGTCAATCTCCTGAAAATCCTCCTCCTCGCGATCCTTCGAAGACGCGCTTTCCTTTGTCACGGATTCCTCCTGCCGGGATTTCTCCTCAGCGGGGAGCTGTCCGGCGTCTGCATCGTCCGGGATCCCCCCCGTCTTTCCGGAAGAATTTCCGAGCGCTTCCCCGCTGATCTCCTCAAACTCTTCCTCTTCTTCCGCATCCCGGTCAGAAGCCGGCGCCTCGGCATCCGCTTCCGCCGTATCCTCTGCTGCCTCCTCTCCGCCGTCGGTTTCACTGCGGCGCTCCGCCGCCCGGCCGTCAGCAGAATCTCGTCCATCGCCGGGGGCAGGCCCGTCGCCGCCTCCGCGGTGGAACGCAAGCCAGAGCGCTGCAAGGACTGCCGCAGCCGCGACAGCACACGCTGCGATCAGCTCCATTCCCCGACGCCTGTACTTCTCACTGAGATCCTCCGGCGCTCCGGATGCCGCGCCGGTCTCCCCGGTCTCCCCGGCCGCCTGTGTCTCCGCTCCAAAATATCTCTGCAGCGTCTTTTCCTTCAGGTCAAAGCGGTAGAAATTCTTCTCTCCGTCAGAATTCATACCGTAGAAGACACAGTAGTTCTCGCCCTGGTCACTGCTTCCGACCCAGCCGGCGACGGACTTTCCGTTAAGATTCAGTCGGCTCTCCTCAAGGCCCTCCGGAACCGCAATTCCGGCATCGAGCGGGACCGCAGTCACAGTCTTTGCGGTGGTGCCGACCTCGACGTACGGGGACCAGGAGTCGCTGGAATCATCGTAGAAATAGAGATTTCCCGTTCCTCCCTCTGCCAGGAGATACAGAAGGTGCAGATGCTCATCCGGCCCCTTCCCGGCCTGAACCGTCTTCCCGCCGTAGCTGTAGCTCTCCGCGGTCCAGCCCTCCGGCAGAAGCGAGGCGTCAAACGTGTCTGCGACTGTGTAATCCGTGCCGTCAACTGTCACGACGGCAGCCTC
The DNA here is from genome assembly GCA_902766175.1 of uncultured Lachnospiraceae bacterium. GTDB lineage: Bacteria > Bacillota > Clostridia > Lachnospirales > Lachnospiraceae > Moryella. The sequence goes on along the minus strand of CACXCJ010000026.1, from coordinate 9,589 downwards.
AGCAGACTCGCTCTCTGTGGGCGTCGCTCCCTCTTTCTTTGTCACCTCGATGACATAGGAGTTCAGGGCATTTCCATCCTGATCCGCGATGCTGATGTTGATCGTGTTGGCGCCCATCTCAAGATTATCGTTCCCGGAGACAGAGACCTTCTGCGTGCTGTCCGCCGGAACCGCACTGACTGCGATCCGTGTCACCTCTTCACCAACCTGTGCGGTGTAGGATGTCACCGACGGATCGAACGCAGGGGAAAGCTTCCCCGGACTGATCGACAGGGAGCTGAGCGGAGCCGAGGCCGCCGCCTGTGCCGCCGCCTCACTTGCCTGTGCCTCAGCGCCGATCAGGATATGAGAGCTCCCCTGGTGGTCAATGTCTGCGATTTTCGCGTCGCGGTCATAGATCTCGGCAGTAGAGATGGTCAGGTCCGCTGCTCCCGCCTGGAGCGCACGGAATCGGAGGCTGTAGTACCACTCCGAGGCATCCTCCGTCGGCTGCCCTGTCACATGGATCGAGCCGCTTCCGCCCTCCGCGTTGTCACCGCTCGTAAACTCAAGCAGAGACGCGTCATAGGAGAGCATGATATTCGCGCTTCCGAGAGGCTCCCCGCTCGTGGAAACCACATGCATGGAAACGGTTACATCGCCCCCCGGCTCTGCAGTCGGATCGTTGAAGCTGATCCGCGCAGTCATCGCAAAGGCGGTGAGACTGAAGAAAAGGCTGAAGGCTGCCCCGAGAAGGGCGCTCTTCAAAAATCGGGACTGCTCTGCAAATTTCATGGAACGTACTCTCCTCTCAGTTTCCGGACGGGCTCACGAGCTGCACGGTCCCGGAATTTCCGGACCCGCCTCCTGCCGGCGAGGGATCCGAACTGCTGCCGGACTGCCCCGCAGAACCTGTCCCGGCGCTTCCGGGATTCTCCGCCCCGGAAGTAGTGTTTTCTCCGGAGTTTCCGTTTCCGGTACTGCCGGTCTGTCCGCCCTGCTGCTTCGTCACATGAATGACATAGGTGGCGGTGTTTCCGTTCTCCGCAGTCACTGTAATGTTCACATCCTGGCTCGATGCGCCCAGGGAAATGCTCCCGGTGCCGGAAACCGATGCCCGGCTGTCCACCGTCTGAGCGCTCACGGAGATACTGCTCACGGAAGAATCCACAATCAGATCGTACTCGAATCTGCCGATATCAAACGTCGGGGTGATGCTGAAGCCGTCCACACCGAGGCTCTTCAGGCGGTTATTCGGACTTCCGTCCGCCGTCGGCAGCGCGCTCGCCTCCTCCGGCATGTTGGAGTAGACCGGAATATCGAAGGTCAGCGGTTCCGCCCGGAGCGCTTCCGTGTACGCCTTGCCGAGCTCCAGACCCTCGTCCGCGGCGCCTTTTACATTCGTCATGTACTGGTGCTGATAACGGCTGTTCTGTGTCACATTAAACTTCTTGGTGTAGAAGGTGTTCTGTCCCGCTGATGTGAAGTTTTCGGCATAGAACTGCGCGCCTCCGACGATCGCCTTCTCGATGCTGTTCCACGGGCGGCCGTAGGAGCCGGACTGGGAGGCCCACCAGAGGCCGCGGACCGCAGCGGTCATGGAGCCGTCTGAATAGGCCTCGATGTTGAAAAAGTTATAGATCCCCGGATAGGAGGAATTTGTCCCGCTGATCTGCGTGCCCTTTCCGTCCTTTCCCTGCTCCTGAAGAATCATGGAAGTGAGCACGTAGGGATTGACCCCTGATTTTTCTGCCGCCTCCATGATGAGATCAATGTAACTGACGCTTCCGGACGCTCCGGAGACACCTGACGACGAAGAAGAGGACTCCGCACTCCCGGAAGAAGAAACACCGGAGGCGCCGTGCCCCACAACCGCTCTCGCGTCTGCCCTGAGAGAGGTCTCGGATTCCCCCTCGGAACCCGCTGGGAAATCCGGCACGGAGGCAGAACGAAACTCCGCAGAAGCACTGCCTTCAAACGCTTTTTCCTCCTCTTTTCCCTGCGGCGCGCCAGAAAGAACGCCCGCGGCAGCTGTCTCCGCAGGAGAGGCGGCTGCAGTGGAAGAAGCATCCGAAGTTCCTGCAGAGGCGGCGGAAGTTTCACCGGACGGGCTCACGAGACTCACACTGCTTCCCGTCCGGGAGCCATCTGGCGCCTCAGCCGTTCCGCCGGAATTCGTCGAACTGCCTCCGGAAGGCTCCGCGCCGGACCCGGAAGACGAGCTGTTTTCCTGCCCGGCAGTGCTCCCGGATGTGCCGCCGCTGTACGTCCCCTGGAGAAATGTCCCCTGCGCGAGAAGCTCGACGCCGGATGCCGTCTGCGACGAGGCGTCGTAGCTCTGGGAGAGGAACTGAAAGACATTCGAGGAATCCAGGAAATTGCGCGGATCCATGTAATAGCGGATCACGCCCTCACTCGCCGCAACCCAGTAGCCGGAATCAAAGCTCGGCCACGTGCCGGTCGACCAGTCATACGCCCCCTCCGCCGTGGATTTCCATGAGGAGATGCTGGAATTGGCGACGAGATTCCGTCCTGTCACGCTCTCGTTTTTTACCGCGTCCTCCCAGTCGATTCCGGTCTGGAACGCATGGAACACCCAGTTCGGATACTGGGAGTGGATCGCGCGCAGACGCGTCTTGTATGATTCCGGAAATCCCTGTGCAGAGAGCTGGGACTCAAATCCGGAATCAGACGAGGTGCCGGAAGATGCCGCTCCTCCGACTGTCAGGTAGGATTTCAGTACATAGCCGGTCGTTCCGGACACGCTGATTTCCGCCCAGGTGTTCCCGTCCGAGCCAGTCGTCTCCCCGAGAATTGTGACTGCGGTCCCGCGCGGAACTGCGGAGACACGCCTGTAAGACGTTCCCGGACCGCTCCGGATATTGAGACTGCTGGCCGAAACCATGGCACTCTGCGCCGCGTATACGCTGTACGTGAGGCCGGTCCGGCCCAGCCCGCAGAGCAGGAATGCCGCCGCAAGCACTCCCGCAGAAAAACGCCCTAAGATATGTTTTTTCATCCTGATTTTAATCTCCGAAGTATGTGATTTCAGGTCTGAAATGACCGCGTTTGTAAAATGATTATAATTATCCGGCAGATAACGGTCAACACAGGACACGAAAATGTAAAGAAACTTCAATTTAACGTAAGCAATTCTGAGGCGCTTCAGAGATGCTCCGCAGCGCAGGGCTGAGCGGGCTTGAGACGCAGTGCCAAAGGAGCGCATGCCGTGTAAAAGGAATCCGCACAGCCCCTTGAAAAGCTGCGCGGATCCGTGTTCTCTGCTGTCTCTGTTTTAATTTCTCCGCTCCTGAAGCTTTTCTCATCCTGGAGCTGTTTCTTTCCAGGAGCTGTTTCCTTCCAGGAACTGTTTTATTCCAGAAGCTGTTTTTTCCTCAAGCTGTTCTTTCCCGTCGGAAGACTCTCAGACAGGATAGGCCTTGTTTCTTGTGTCCGCCGCGTCGAGATCCACCCCGGTCTGCTGCGCCTGTCTCCACTTGAAGAATTCGGTCGCGACCTGCGGGAAAAGCGCATAGGACAGGACGTCCTCCTCCTGCTGCTTCCACGGAGCGACCTCCTGCTCAAATTTCGGAAGCTGCGGCGGAATCAGATCTGCCGGGCGGCAGGTGATCGGCTTTTCGTCCCCGAGGATCTTCTTCTGGACCTCCGGCTTCACAGGGTTCACGCACTGGCCGAACTCTCCCTTCACAAGCTTCTTCGACTCCTTCGGAACCATCTTGTAGCGCTCGTGCGTGAGCACGTTCATGACTGCCTGTGTTCCGACGATCTGGGAGGAAGGCGTGACGAGCGGCGGCTCCCCGAAGTCCTTCCGGACGCGCGCAACCTCCTCGAGCACATCGGTCAGAAAATTCTCCTTGTGTGCCTCGGAGAGCTGCTTGATCAGGTTGGAGAGCATGCCTCCCGGGATCTGGTAGCGCAGTGTGTTGATGTTCACACCGAGAACCTTCGTGCTGAGCAGGCCGTTTGCGATGTACTTCTCGCGGATCGGCGTGAAGTAGTTCGCGATCTCCGTCAGCTTCTCGATGTTGAGGCCCGTGTCACTCGGCGTGCCCTTCAGGGTCTCGACCATCACCTCGGTCGCAGGCTGGCTGGTGCCCAGCGCCAGCGGAGAGATCGCGGTGTCGACGATGTCCGCGCCCGCCTCGATCGCCTTCAGCAGTGTCATGGAAGCGACGCCAGAGGTGTAGTGGACATGGATATCAATCGGAAGGGAGGTGACCTCCTTCATCGCCTTCACGAGCTCGTAAGCGCGGTACGGAAGCAGAAGCCCCGCCATATCCTTGATGCAGATGGAGTCCGCCCCCATCTCCTCGATCCGCTTTGCGAGATTGGTCCAGTACTCGAGGGTGTAGGAATCTCCCAGGGTGTAGGAGAGCGCTATCTGCGCCTCCGCCTTCTCCTTCTTGCACGCCTTCACGGCGGTCTCCAGATTTCTGAGGTCGTTCAGGCAGTCAAAGATGCGGATGATGTCGATGCCGTTCGCGACGGAGCGCTGCACAAAGTATTCCACCACATCGTCCGCGTAGTGATTGTATCCAAGAATATTCTGGCCGCGGAACAGCATCTGCAGCTTTGTCTTTTTAAAGCCATCGCGAAGCTTTCTCAATCTCTCCCACGGATCCTCATGCAGGAAGCGAAGGCAGGCGTCAAAGGTGGCTCCGCCCCAGCACTCGACGGAGCGGTATCCGATTTCATCCATTTTTCCGATGATCGGAAGCATCTCCTCTGTCGTCATTCTGGTCGCGAACAGGGACTGATGCGCATCACGAAGCGCGGTCTCGCAGATCTGCACCGGCTTTTTCTGTACATTTTCCATTTGATTGGTTCTCCTTTACTTGACTCCGAAAATAGCCATGAACGTACCGGCTGCCACAGCCGTGCCGATCACGCCTGCAACATTCGGACCCATCGCGTGCATGAGCAGGAAGTTCGTGGGATCCGCCTTGGCGCCGACCTTCTGGGCCACGCGGGCGGACATCGGAACCGCCGACACGCCCGCGGCACCGATCAGCGGATTGACCCTTCCGTGTGTCGCCTTGCACATGATCTTGCCCAGAATCACACCCGCGGCAGTGCCGAACGCAAATGCGATGAGGCCGAGGAGAACGATCTTCAGGGTGTCAGCCTTCAGGAATGCTTCCGCACTTGTGGTCGCGCCCACGCTCGTTCCGAGCAGAATCACGACGATATACATCAGGGCATTGCTTGCGGTCTCCGTGAGCTGATGCACCACGCCGGATTCACGGAACAGGTTGCCGAGCATCAGCATGCCGACGAGCGGTGCCGTCGTAGGAAGAATCAGACAGACAACGATCGTCACGATGATCGGGAAGAGAATTTTCTCGAGCTTTGACACCGGGCGGAGCTGCGCCATCTTGATCTTCCGCTCCTCCTCCGTCGTCAGCGCCTTCATGATCGGCGGCTGAATGATCGGAACCAGGGACATGTAGGAATAGGCTGCGACTGCAATCGCACCGAGATACTCGGACTGTCCCATCTTTCCGGCGAGGAAGATCGAGGTCGGGCCGTCCGCGCCGCCGATAATGGAGATCGCGGCAGCGGCCTTTCCGTTGAAGCCCATGAAAATCGCCATGAAATAGGCGATGTAGACGCCGAACTGCGCGGCCGCTCCGAGCAGAAAGCTCGAGGGGTTCGCGATCAGCGGACCGAAGTCCGTCATTGCCCCGACACCCATGAAAATGAGCGGAGGAAGGATTCCCATCTCATCCAGGATGTAGAAGTAGTGGAGAAGTCCGCCGCTTCCGTCCGCAGTTTTCGCGGGGTCCGCCATGATGTCAGGATAGATATTCACCAGGAGCATTCCGAATGCGATCGGCACCAGGAGCAGCGGTTCAAACCCCTTTGCAATCGCGAGGTAGAGGAAAACCAGCGCGACCGCAATCATGATGAGGTTACCGAAGGTAATCGAGAAAAACGCGGACTGGTGAATAAGATTGCTGAAGGTAGTTGCTAAATACGACATCTTATTCAATCCTCCGTTTCTGGCTTAGGAAAGGTTTCCTGACTCAGCTCAGTGTCGCAAGAACTTCTCCCGCCTCAACGGACTGATTCACGGATACATTGATGCTTGCGATCGTGCCGCTCTGCGGCGCTACGATCTCATTCTCCATCTTCATCGCCTCGAGGATCATGATGGTGTCGCCCTCCTCGACGGCATCGCCGACTGCCTTGCTGATGCTGAGAATCTTACCGGGCATCGGGGACTCGACCGTCACACTGCCTGCCGATGCCGGTGCCGCAGCCGCCGGTGCCTCCTCTGCCGCGGGAGCCGCTTCCGGAGCGGGCGCAGCAGGTGCAGGAGCCGGTGCAGGTGCCGGAGCTGCCGCGACAGGTGCCGGTGCAGGTGCATAAACCGGAGCCTGATAGACCGGAGCCTGCTGCGCAGCTGCGGTGATTCCCTCTTCTACAGTAACAACATAAGCCTGTCCGTTGACGGTAATGGTGTAGTTCTTCATGATTCTTCCTCCTCCAGGATTTTCTTTTCAAGCGTGAAAGTAAGTGTGCTGTTCGTCTGCCATATCATTGAGACAGGAAATTCTCTGGCAAACCCATTTTCCTTGAAGCCTGTTTTATCTTCTTGAAACTCTGCGGATCGAGCGGACCACAAGGCCGTCCGGCCCCGGATCAGCTCCATTCTCAGCCTCATACGCCATGACAGCTGCTGTCAGTACCGCCAGAAGCTGCGGGTCAGGTCCCTCGGATGCCGCGACTGCCGCCGCAATCACCGCGACTGTCTGCGGGTCTACCGCTTCGCCGTCCGCTCTCGCTACCGTGATCTTCTTGTCTCCCTCCACGAGCCGGACCGTTGTCCCCTCGGGGATGACTGCAGAGCGGACCTGGTCCGCGGAAATACGCTTTGAGACATTGTCCGCCTTCGCCGGCATTTTCCGGATTCTGTCGGCCTCCGCCTCGAATTTCTTTTTCTCCTTCTCCCGCTCTTCTCTTGCGCGCTGCCACTTATTGATGTACTTGAAGCGGCTGATGAGGAAGGCGATGAAAATCAGGACCAGGAAAACCGTTCCCATGCCGATCACGAGGTTCATGCCCGCGCTGGAGAGCTTCTCGCCGAGCGTCTCATCCTTGTTGAACATGACGTCCGTCATCTCACCGCTTGACACGTCGAAGGTCATCTGCACGGTGGCTGTCCTGTTCCCGCAGGTGATGTTCATCGTGGCGATATAGCCGTCATCTCCCTCGCGGACCTCTGTCTTTTCAAGTGAGGTGAACGGACCAATATCCTGCCGGAGAACTTTCCAGCTGTCAAGACCGTTGGCGATCTTCCCCTTCCGCTGACGGTTGAACTGCGCCTCAAGCTGATCGATCTCGGGATCCTCCATGTTCACGATCTGCATCAGGTTCTCTTCGGCAGTCTGTTCGATCACCTGTGCTTCCTCCGCTGAGATCTCAGCAAATGCAGCGGTCGGAGACACTGCGCAGGCGGTCAGGCACAGCAGAAATGCCAGAAAGATTTTTTTCATTTTCTGCATCATTCAGGCACCTCACTCAGACCGTTCCATGCTTTTTCGCGGGAATGTCCTCATCCTTGCTGTACAGCATCTCGAACGCTGCAACAGCTCTCTTCCGGGTCAGCTCCGGGGCGATGATATCGTCCACATAGCCGCGTCTGGCCGCTCCCTCGGCACTTGCCTGGAGCGCAGTGTACTCCGCAGTCTTTTCGTCGAAGAGCTCCTTCCTGTTGTCCGCCTTCTCCAGCTCCTCTGCGTACATGATTCTGACCGCATCTCCCGCATCCATGAGAGAGACCTCGGCAGAGGGCCACGCGAGGACAAGATCCGACGCGGTCTTAGGTCCGAAGACATTGTACGCGAGGCCGCGCGCTGCGCCGGTGATGATGGTGACCTTCGGAATGGTTGCGGACGCGTAAGCGCTGATGAGCTTTGCGGCCTCCGAGGCGGATTCCAGCTCTGTGTTCATCGTCTTTGTGAAGCCAGCTGCATCCTCAAGTGTCAGCACCGGAATCTCGAACGCATCGCAGAAATTCAGGAACCGCACCGCCTTTTTCAGGCCGCGGAAGCAGACCTCCTGCTCCGCATTTGCGATCACGCCGACGGTTCTTCCGTTCAGGCGGATGAACGCCGTGGCGACGTTCGGTCCGAACTCCTTCCACGGCTCCAGGACAAAGCCGTCGTCCGAGATCTCCGCGAGCCGGGCACGGGCGTCGAGCTTTTCAATCCCTGACACAAGGCGGTTCAGACTGTCCCTGCACTCTCCCTCGGAGAGATCCTCACTGTTGTTTGCCGGGAGAATGTCGATGAGTTTCCGGATTCCCTCCGCAATTTCCTCTGACGTACCGGTAAATGCCGCCACACCTGTCTCCGCGCTCTGGAAGGCCGGGGATGTGCTGTCCGTGTCCTCAGGCTTTCCTGAAACCGCGGACGGCACATGCATGAAGAGCCTGCCGCCAGTCGTCTCAAGAAAAGTGAAATCTGCCATCGCAGCGCTCACAGCGAGGCTTCCGCCGCAGGAACCGTAGATGGCCTGGATCTGCGGAATGACACCGCTCGCGAGAGCCTGGCATCGGTACAGAGAGCCAAATGCATTCAGAGCATCGGTCGCTTCCTGAATGCGGAAGCCGGAGCAGTCGATCAGACCGATCACCGGTGCGCCCATCTTCATCGCCTGCTCATAGAGACGCGCAATCTTCTTCGCGTGCATCTCGCCGACAGAACCTCCCATGACATCGGGGTCCTGGCTGTAAATGAATACAAGCTTGTCTTCAATGGTTCCATACCCTGTCACGACTCCGTCCGCCGGTGTCTTCTCCCCGTTCAGATTAAAGTCCGTGCTGCGGGCGGTCACATAGGTTCCGAGCTCCACGAAGCTGTCCTGGTCCAGAACTTCGCGGATTCTCTTCGCCGCTGTTGAATCATTTGAATGACTCATGTAGCAACCTCCGTTTCTGAATTGATATTCGCATCACAGCCCATTTTATCTTTTTGGCGCATGAAAGACAAGACAGATCGGAGGTTAATTTATGCAACGATATTTTACAAATTATGCACAGTATTCATATTTTATGTCGCTTCTGCAATACATAAAAAGCGGAGCCCGGCGCTTTTGCTCCGGGCTCCGAAAGGCCTTCGGCCTTCCTTTTCCGCTCCCTCCGACTCGGGAAGCGCTCCGCGCTTCCCTCATGACAATGCCCTTTTCTGCCGCTCCCTTCGCGGCAGAAAAGCGGAGCCCGGCGCTTTTGCTCCGGGCTCCGAAAGGCCTTCGGCCTTTGGCATTGTCAGTTGTTGATAAGCTTCGAATCCTCGTTGTTCCAGCTGTAGAGCTTTCTGATCTCCTTGCCGACCTGCTCGGAAAGGTGCTCGGAAGCCTTGCGGCGCATCGCCTTGAAGTGCACCTGGCGTCCTGCCGGGCTCATGTCAAGCAGGAATTCCTTTGCGAAGGTGCCGTCCTGGATATCGGACAGGATCTTCTTCATGGTCTTCTTCGTCTCCTCGGTGATCAGCTTCGGCCCGGTGATGTAATCGCCGTACTCCGCGGTGTTGGAGATGGAGTAGCGCATGCCTGCGAAGCCGGACTGATAGATCAGGTCGACGAT
>CACXCJ010000025.1 GCA_902766175.1 uncultured Lachnospiraceae bacterium | reverse complement strand
TGCACCGATGGCCATGGTACTTTGTCTGCCAATGTCCTTTGCACTCGAACCAATAGAAGGTATCTCACTGCTGATTGCTTTGTATGTAGGAAGTACGTCTGGCGGATTGATTTCGGCCATCCTACTGGAGATCCCAGGGACTCCTGCGTCGATTGCGACAGTACTTGATGGCGGGCCCATGGCTCGGAACGGGGAAGCGGGAAAGGCGCTAGGCGTCGGCATCCTGTATTCGTTTATCGGTGGTATCCTCAGCACAATCGCACTGGTGGTCGGCGCGAAGGCATTGGCTTCGTTTGCCTTAAAATTCACGCCGTTTGAGTATTTTTCAATTGCAGTCTTTTCACTTACTATTATTGCAAGCCTTGCCGGGAAATCCATCATTGATGGATTGATCAGCGGTGTATTGGGCTTCCTGATCGCTATGGTAGGAATGTCTCCTCTGGGTCAGGTACGCTTTACGTTTGGAAACAACAACCTGCTCTCTGGTATTGATACAGTGCCGATTTTAATTGGTATCTATGCTATCGGTGCAATTATTTCCAACGCTTTCGGTGATGTGAATAAAAGCGTCGGCAAGAAAAAGAATTATAAGCTTGGTATGCCTGTCACCTGGAAAGAATTTGTCGACCAAGGGTGGAATGCTCTTCGTTCTGCCATTGTTGGTATCGTGATTGGGATTCTCCCTGGTATTGGAGGCAGCACTGCAGGACTTCTGTCGTATACGATAGCGAAGGATTCTTCTAAATATCCGGAAAAGTTCGGCACCGGAATTATTGACGGCATCGTTGCTTCAGAAACAGCAAATAACGCTGTGGTCGGAGGTGCAATGATTCCGTTGCTGACACTTGGTATTCCTGGGAGCACACCAGCGTGTCTGCTGTTGGCAGGCCTTACCATTCACGGTATAACTCCGGGACCGTTAGTATTCAAAAACAACGGTGTATTTATCTTCAGCCTATTTGCTGCCGTCTTTATTGCGAACATTGCCTTTGCTGTCATTGAAACGGCAGGTATCAAGTGCTTTGTCAAGCTGTTGGATATCCCCAAGTGGATTTTGTATCCTATTATTATTGCCATGTGCGTGATTGGCGCCTACGCCAATAATAATCGTTATTTTGATGTGATTCTCGTTTTTACTTTTGGTCTCGCAACATATTTGCTCAAAAAGGTTGGGCTGAATACGACTCCGTTTATCATTGCCTACATTCTCGGCACTCTGGCTGAGACCAATCTGATCCGCGCACTAAGCCAAAGCCAAGGCAGCTGGTTACCGTTCATTACACGTCCGATTTCAGCTGTTATGCTGGCAGCATCCGTGCTGTCGGTTGTTCTGGTTATTCGCAAACACATAATGGCAAAGCGCGCCGGCAAGGAAATTGAAGTGGACGAAGAGGATTAAATGCAAATGAAATATTCAAAATATGCTTATACTGCGTCCTATACTACGGAAAGTGCAGCTTACAACCGCTACGCTGCAGGGGAAGGAGTTCACGTTTATAGGATCTCTGAAAGCTGTAACGAATGGGACGAAATACAGTGTATCAAGGAACCAAATCCGGCATTTATTGGATTTGGACGCGGGAAAACAGTCATTTATGTCGCACACAGCGCATCGCCGGTCCCTGTTTCAGGCTTGGTGGCTTATGTAGTAAACAGAGAAACTGGCCTGCTGACAAAAATGGATCAGCAGCTTTACTTTGGCAAACCTATCTGCTGTTTTTCTGTGCATAAGAGTAACCAGTACATGGTTGCTGCAGATTTCAATGGTATGATTTATGCAATTGCTTTGAATCAGGATGGTTCCTTGAAGGAGATTACAGATACGGTCGCTTTAGAAGGAACGCCTGGGCCTCTGACAAAGATTCAGAAATGTTCCCGTCCCCATCACATTCCGTTCGATTTAGATGGAAATTACCTCGTCATCCCAGATAAAGGATATGATCTGGTACATGTATATCGCTTAAATCTCGACAGCGGCAAGTTGGAGAAGGTTAGCGAAACCGCAATTCGTCCGGCGTCATGTGCACGGCACATAGCCTTTCACCCTAATCGAAAGAGCGTTTACATGGCCGCTGAATTCACCAGTAAGGTCTATGTGTTTGATTATGACGCGGAGAAGGGAGCCCTTAAAAAGAGGCAGATCATTTCAGCTGAACGCAGTACATATGTCGGCAACTATTGTAAAAGCTCGGAAATTGCGGTACATCCAAATGGGAAATTTCTTTATGTGTCCAACCGTGGAGACAATACAATCGGTATTTTTGCAATCGACGAATATACTAGAGAATTAGCCCCGCTTGCATGGCAGGCAACGCACGGCGAGATCCCGCGATATTTTTGCCTGAGTGATGATGGTTCAACACTTTATGTTGGCAATCAAAAGAGCGGGAGTGTGGCGGTATTTGATGTAGATGCTGTGAACGGTATGCTGAGCTTTCACGCCCCGTTGATTCCGGTACCATGCCCGACATGGATCCTGTTTTCAGAAAACAGTTAAAATCTGGGAGAACGTGGCATTGGAAATCGAATTTCAAAAAGTCTCAGCAGGCATTTGCGTGAATTTATTTTGCAGGAGCAGTGAAACTAGTTTTGTATAACATTTATACTGCAATTTTTCGCGCAACAGATGATTTCACCAGCCTTCTTCCGGCAGATCTATTTGTATTTCGGATGGCCCGAATTTCAATCGATCCGTTTTGTTGTCATGGTCTATCCTGTTTCCTGGGCAATCAGCGCTGTCCTCATGAGTGTATGCGCCTCGACGACGTTCCCCCAAAAATGAAAACTGACATCAACCGTGCACTTCCGCATCGAGCTTTGCAGATATATAATGAGGTAGCATGTAAAGCGGGAAAGCGTGGTGTTTGAAAAAAGGAGGAACGGCGTGGCAGAAAAGCGGAGAGAAGCAGCGGGAGAGGAAAAGCGTGTGACGCGGAGGAGGTCTGCCTCTGCACAGGAAAAACCCGTGGAGCAGCCCGCAGAAAGAGCGGCCGAAAAGTCCTCGGAGAGAGCAGCCGCGGGACGAGCGGCAGGAACGAGAGCTGCCGCGAAAAAGGGGGAAAGCCTTGAGATGGTGAATCTCTCGGATCTCAAAGCGTATCAGGCGGACATCACATTCCGGGACGGGTCCCAGATCTCGGTTCCGCTCGTCTATGAATCGGCGGAGGAGGCAGAAAAAGAGCGTGCGAGCTACACAGAGTACATGCGCTCCATGATGTCGCACAGCGAGCCGTTTCCCCTCTATTTCGGCAGCATGATCATCCGCGGGGAGGATATCCGCGTTTTCAATTTCCACGAGTCTGAGCCGGGAGAGGAACATGAGAAAATCGGATTTACCTCCAGAAAGTGAGGACAGAACCCCTGAAGGCAGCGGTTCCTGTAAGCTGGAATTGCCTGAAATCAGCACTTTCCGGAAAGGAAAATCAGCATTTTCCCGGGAATGAAGTATTCAGAAATATTCCGGCACATACACCTGTGCCTGAGAATGTCTGTTGAATCTGGAAGAAAACAAGTATACTGAAGAAAGAAACACATGCGGAACGATTCTGGAGGGGATGAAGATGGATTTCACAAAATTAAAGGAAAAGCTGGAGAAGAAGGGGTATGCGGTCCGGGAATTTCAGACGGCCGAAGAGGCCACTGCCGCTCTGAAGCATGAAATTCGCGGAGAGACGGTTGGCATCGGCGGGTCCGAGACGGTGAACCAGATGAAGCTCTTTGAGGCGCTTTCACCGGAAAACGAGGTCTGGTGGCACAACAAGAAGCCGGAGAACCGGAGTGTTGAGGAGACAAAGCGCGCGGCAAATGCAGCCAACATTTACATCTCCTCTGTGAACGGAATTTCCGAGAACGGAGAACTGGTCAACATCGATTTCTCGGGGAACCGCGTCGCAGCGACGGACTACGGCCCGAAGAAGGTCATTTTCGTGATCGGAGAAAACAAGGTGGCGCCGACTCTTGAGCGGGCAGTCTGGCGCGCGAGAAATGTGGCAGCCCCGCAGAACGCGAGGCGCCTGAAGCGGAAGACGCCGTGCGCCGGGAAGGCGGATCACTGCTATGACTGTCAGAGCCCGGAGCGGATCTGCCGGATTCTGAACATTTTCCTCACGAAACCGGCAGGGTGTGAGTACGAGATCATTCTGATTCACGAGGCGCTCGGGTTCTGAGTGAGGGGTCCGGACAGAGACGCGGTGCAGAGACACGAACCGGAGACGCTGACCGGGCGCACGGAGGAAACTGCAGACCAGACGCATGGCCTGGCAGTCTGGAATAATAGACGGGGAACAAAAGATAGAGAACAAAGGATAGAACGGGAATACATCCGGCAGTGCAGAACAGCAGAGTGCTCCTTCAGGGGAACACTCTGTTTTTTATGTACAGGAAGCGCATGGGAATGACTCTTTAATCGGCCCGGCGCTTTGTCTTTTCTGCTTATTTCCGTGCTGCTTCTGCGGCCCTGCGGTCCACAAAACGTATAAAAATAAAATAATTTGCATAAAAAACTTGCTTAATGAATAACATGTGCATATAATGGCGTCAGAAAGAAAGGAATTCCATTGCCATAAAAAAATAAGGGGAGAAAGGAGGATTCGCTGTGTGCGGAATACTTGCTTACTGCGGGGAAGGCGGGAAGGAAGCTGATCTTAAAGCTGCGCTCGCGAAGACAGCGTCCAGAGGACCGGATGACACAAGACTGATTAACATTGGAAAGGGGTATCTCGGATTCAATCGCCTTTCCATCATGGGACTGACCGAGAGCGGAATGCAGCCGTTTGAGCTGAACGGAAGCTATTGCGTCTGCAACGGTGAGATTTACGGATTCCGCCCTGTCAAGGCGGAGCTTGAGAAGAAGGGGTACACGTTCCGCTCAGATTCCGACTGCGAGACGCTGCTTCCCCTGTACAGGGAGTACGGAACGGACATGTTCGCGAAGCTCGACGCGGAGTACGCGCTTGTGCTTTACGACGCGGAGAAGGGCGAGTTCATAGCGGCACGCGATCCGATCGGAATCAGGCCGCTTTACTATGGGAAGGACGCACAGGGCGTCATGGTGTTCGCCTCCGAGCCAAAGAACCTCACAGGTCTGTGCGATAAAATCATGCCGTTCCCGCCGGGATACTACTACAAGGACGGAACGTTCCATGTCTACTCTGAGCCCTGGAATGCGCACAAGGAATATGTCAGTGACTCGGTGAATGAAATTGGAAGGAATATTCACGATAAGCTGATCGCCGGTGTCAAGAAGCGCATGGACGCGGACGCGCCCGTCGGTTTCCTTCTCTCCGGCGGCCTGGATTCCTCTCTCGTCTGCGGGATCGCGGCGAAGATGACGGAGAAGCCGCTTGAGACCTTCGCGATCGGCATGGACATTGACGCCATCGACTTAAAGTACGCGCGCGAGGTCGCAAAGTACATCGGCAGCAATCATCACGAGGTCATCATCAGCCGGGACGATGTGATCAATGCCCTGGAACCGGTCGTGGAGGCGCTCGGAACCTTTGACATCACGACGATCCGCGCTTCCATCGGCATGTATCTGGTCTGCAAGTGGATTCACGAGAACACGGACATCCGGGTTCTTCTCACCGGAGAAATTTCGGATGAGCTGTTCGGCTACAAGTACACGGATTTCGCGCCGAACGCTGAGGAATTCCAGAAAGAGGCGGAGAAGCGAATCCGCGAGATCAATGTCTACGACGTGCTCCGCGCGGACCGCTGCATTTCCGTGAACTCTCTCGAGGCGCGTGTCCCGTTCGGGGATCTCGATTTCGTGCACTACGTGATGCACATCGACCCGGCGAAGAAGATGAACACGTACGGTATCGGCAAATATCTCCTGCGCCACGCGTTCGAGAAGGACGAGCTCATCCCGAGAAGCATCCTGATGCGGGAGAAGGCCGCGTTCAGCGACGCGGTCGGACATTCGCTCCGGAACGATCTCATCGATTATGCGGAGTCTCTCTACACGGATGAGGCGTACGAGAAGGAGAGAAGGAAGTACACGCACGCACAGCCGTTCACGAAGGAATCCCTTCTCTACAGACAGATCTTCGAGAAGTACTATCCGGGACAGTCGCAGATGATTCCGGATTTCTGGATGCCGAACAAGTCGTGGGTGGGATGCGACGTCAACGATCCTTCCGCGCGCGTTCTCTCAAACTACGGCGCGAGCGGCGTGTGAGCGATTGTTCCTTATCTATTTTCACAGGTTTATTCGGACGGGGCGGTTCCGGGAGGAAACCGGGGCTTTTCCGGGGAACCGGCCGCCGCACTGCCCGCTGCTTCGGTAACAACGGCCTGTCCGGGCATTCGCAGGATAATGAAGGAGGTATCGAATGGAAGAAGAAAAGATGTGCAGTACCGCAGGTCTCCCCGAGATCTTCGGCAGCCTGGTCTTCAATGATCAGGTCATGAAGGAACGCCTGCCGAAGGAAGTCTACCAGGCGGTTCACGAGACAGCCAAGAACGGCACGCATTTAAAGCTTGAGGTTGCGAATACGGTTGCGACCGTCATGAAGAACTGGGCGGTGGAACACGGCGCAACCCATTTCACGCACTGGTTTCAGCCGATGACCGGCCTCACGGCGGAGAAGCACGACAGCTTCATTACTCCGATCGGCGACGGAAAGATCATCATGGACTTCTCCGGCAAGGAGCTTGTGAAGGGAGAGCCGGATGCCTCCAGTTTTCCGTCCGGCGGCCTGAGAGCTACCTTTGAGGCGAGAGGCTACACGGCGTGGGACCCGTCGAGCCCCGCGTTCATCAAGGACGGAACGCTCTACATTCCGACTGCGTTCTGTTCCTACGGCGGGCAGGCGCTCGACAAGAAGACCCCGCTTCTCCGCTCGATGGAGGCGCTGAACGCGTCGACCATAAACCTGCTCCACATCCTCGGAAACAAGGAAGTGAAGCACATCGATACGACGGTCGGCGCCGAGCAGGAGTATTTCCTGATCGACAAGGACATGTATCTGAAGAGAAAGGACCTCGTGATGACCGGGCGCACGCTGATCGGCGCGCCGGCTCCGAAGGGCCAGGAGATGGACGACCACTACTTCGGCGTCCTGAAGCCGAAGGTCGCGGAGTACATGCACGACCTCGATATGGAGCTCTGGAAGCTCGGTGTCCCGGCGAAGACGAAGCATAACGAGGTCGCGCCGTCGCAGCATGAGCTCGCTCCGGTCTTCGAGACCGCGAATGTCGCGGTGGACCACAACCAGCTCGTGATGGAGATCATGAAGAAGGTCGCTGACCGGCATCACCTCGCCTGCCTCATCCACGAGAAGCCCTTCGAGGGAATCAACGGCTCCGGCAAGCACAACAACTGGTCCCTGGTCACGGACAGCGGTGAAAACCTCCTGGATCCGGGCAGCACACCGGCAGAGAACCTTCAGTTCCTCGTGATTCTCCTCGGCATCATCAAGGCTGTGGATGACTACCAGGATCTGATGCGCGTCAGCGTCGCAACCGCCGGAAACGATCACCGTCTCGGCGCGAACGAGGCACCGCCTGCTGTCGTCTCCGTGTTCATCGGCGATGAGCTCGAGGGCGTCCTCAAGTCCATTGAGGATGGAAGTGCCTTCAAGGGAACCGGAAAGACCCAGATGGAAATCGGCGCACACGTGCTGCCGCACATCCTCCGCGACACAACGGACCGCAACAGAACGTCGCCGTTTGCATTCACGGGTAACAAGTTCGAGTTCCGTATGCCGGGCTCCAGCCTTTCGATCGCAGATCCGAACATCATCCTCAACACGGCTGTCGCCGAGGCGTTCGATGAGATCAGCGAGAAGTTAAAGGGCGTGAAGAAGGAGGATCTGGCTTCCGCAGTCCATGAGCTTCTGAAGGAGCTCATTGCCTCCCACAAGCGGATTATCTTCAATGGAAACGGCTACACGGACGAGTGGATCGAGGAAGCAGCAAAGCGCGGCCTCGACAACCTGAAGAGCCTGCCGGAGGCAATGCCGCGGCTCATCTCGGAGAAGAGCATCGGCCTCTTCACGAAGCACAAGGTCTTCACCGAGGAGGAGCTGAAGTCCCGCTACGAGATCTTCCTTGAAAATTACTCGAAGACCATCCACATCGAGGCACTCACGATGATCGAGATGGTCCGGAAGGACTTCACGAGTGGTTTTGTGGCGTACACAAAGGAGCTGACCGAGGAGGCGCTTAATAAGAGAGAGCTTCTTGACGGAAAGGGAGCTTCCTATGAGGTGACGCTCCTTAAGAAGCTTGACGCATCCGGCACGGAGATCAATAAGCGGCTCTCGGCGCTGATCCGGGATGTCGCGAAGGCGGAGAGTGAGAACGACGCCCTGAAGGACGCAGAGTACTATCACGATGCGATTCTCGAGGATATGTCGAAGCTCCGCGCGGCGGTCGATGAGGCAGAGGTCTACATTCCGGACGAATTCCTGCCGTATCCGACGTACGGTGAGATGCTGTTCGCCCTGCGCTGATGTCCGGCAGCGGCCTGCAGGCGGCGTGGCTGGATCATAAAGAGAATAAAATAGTTACAAGCGGTTTTCGGCGGGTCCCCGGCGGCGCAAGGTCTTGCGCTGCCGGGGACCTTTCTTACTTCCGGGCCTCCCGCCGCGCGGGGACGCCCATGAAAATTCTTTACTTGCTATTCCGGCTGTGCTATTTTGGTCTCGTATCCTGACTGCCAGTTAAACGGAAAAGGAGCAGTACTGAATGGCTGAAATTCATGAGGAATGCGGTGTCTTCGGCATCTGGTGTCCGGACGAGAGGGAAGTGGCGCAGCTCGCTTACTATGGTCTCGTCGCGCTGCAGCACCGCGGACAGGAATCCGCCGGAATCGCCGTGAACCGGGACCGCACGATCACCGTGCACCGGGATATCGGCTCCGTGCACGAGGTGTTTGACCGGGCGACGGTGGAAAATCTCGGCCCGGGAACCATGGCCTGCGGGCATGTCCGCTACTCGACGAGCGGCGGTGTGACGAGAGAAAACGCGCAGCCCATGCTTGTGAAGCACGTGAAGGGGCAGCTCGCGATCTGCCACAACGGAAATCTCGTGAACTCCTTTGATTTAAGGAGAAAGCTGGAGCTCTCCGGATGCATCTTCCACTCCACGAGCGACACCGAGGTGATCGCCTACATCATTACGCGGGAGCGGCTTCACTCGGGTGCGATCGAGGAGGCGGTGGCCCGGGCCATGGATACGCTCGAGGGCGCGTACTCCCTTGTGATCATGAGCCCGTCGAAGCTCATTGCGTGCCGAGACCCGTACGGCTTCCGCCCGCTCTGCTACGGCATGACGGAGGACGGCTGCATCGTGTTTGCCTCGGAGAGCTGCGCGCTGGATGCGATTGGCGCGACGTTTGTCCGGGATCTGCTCCCGGGAGAGATCGTGATCGCGGACAAGAAGGGCGTGCGCTCTGACAGGCGGCACTGCGGCGTGGAAGGAAAGGACGTGTCCCGCTGCATCTTTGAGTATATTTACTTCTCACGGCCGGATTCCGTCGTGGACGGCGTATCTGTGCATGAATTCCGGGTTGGAGCGGGCAGAGCGCTGGCGCGGGAGTACCCGGCGGATGCGGACATTGTGGTCGGCGTCCCGGACTCCGGACTCGATGCCGCGACCGGCTTCGCGGAGGAATCCGGAATCCCGTTTGCGCTCGGGCTCATCAAGAACAAGTACATAGGCCGCACATTCATCGCCCCGACCCAGAAGGAGCGGACGGACCTGGTGAGGATGAAGCTGAACGCGATCCGGCCCGTCATCGAGGGGAAGCGCGTGGTGCTGGTGGATGACTCGATCGTCCGGGGAACGACCTCGGCGCGGATCATCAGGCTGGTGCGCGGCGCGGGCGCAAAGGAGGTCCACATGCGGATTTCCTCGCCGCCCTTCTTAAACCCCTGCTACTATGGAACGGACATCGACTCCCGGGAACACCTTATTGCCTGCCGGCACTCCGTGCCGGAAATCGCAAAGATCATCGGAGCGGACTCGCTCGGCTACCTCTCTGTGGAGGCGGCGGAGCAGCTTGCAGGATATGTCTCTCCGGATGACTGGACCGCTCCGGATGGAAGAAAGCTCGGGTTCGGCTGCTGCTCGGCGTGCTTCAACGGGAGGTACCCGACCACGGTTCCGGATGAATACTCGAAGGAAAATCTCGAGAAATAAGGCCACTTTATGAAAGAGAACACAGCGAGAGAACTGGAAAGGCTCTTCTCCCTCGAGGGAAAGGTTGTCTACATGACCGGCGCAGCGGGCGGAATCGGCGCAGTCTTGTCGAAGAAGCTCGCATCCTGCGGCGCCCTGATGGCGGTCGGCGGCCGGCATCTTGATAAAGTCCGGGAGCTCGCAGAGGAAATCCAGAGAGAGGGGAATGCCGCCTTTCCGGTCGAGGTGGATGTCTCCGACTTAAGCTCGATTGAGAGGGCGACGGAATCCATCGTGAAGCGCTGCGGAAAAATCGATGTGCTGATCACGATGGCAGCAGTGAACAAGCGGGTCCCGATTCTTCATAATGACGAAAAGACCTGGGACACGATCACCGGCATCAACCTGAAGGGCGCCTACTTCACGGGACAGTCCGTCGGCAGACAGATGGTGAAGCAGCGGAGCGGCAGCATCATAAATGTCGCGTCCTATAATTCCTTCATGATGCTCGGCGGCGTCGGAATTTACGGCGCGGCGAAGAGCGGGATTCTCGCGGTCACGCGGGCGCAGGCGATCGAGTGGGCGCAGTTCGGGGTCCGCTCGAACGCGCTGCTCCCGGGACACATCAGCACCCCGCTCACGACGCAGCTCTGGACCGACCCGAAGCGCTCGGGCTTCCTTCTGGACAGGATCGCGATGGCCCGCCCCGGAAAGCCGGAGGATCTGACCGGCATGACAGTTCTCCTTGCATCGGATGCGTCCTCCTACATGACCGGGATGTTCTACGTTGTGGACGGCGGGTGCTTCGCGGGAGGCCAGCCGTGGGACATCGGGATTTCCTATGAGTGAAAAGAGGCCCTTGAATCGAGACGCGCCCGCGCAGGACGGCGGGTACGCGAAGGAAAGCGGATACGCGCAGGACGGCAGCCCCGCAGATAAGAGCGGACGTGGGAACAGGGGCAGCTTCGCGCGTGACGTGCGGCTTGTCGCGCTGGACCTCGACGGGACGCTCCTCACGGAGGAGAAGACGGTGACGCCGCGGACCATGGAGACGCTTCTTCGCGCGAAGGCGCGCGGC
>CACXCJ010000024.1 GCA_902766175.1 uncultured Lachnospiraceae bacterium | reverse complement strand
TCTCGCTTTTCACCCTGTTTTACGGCGGAGAGGAGACCCACAGCTTTCTCTTTACGCTCATGGGGATCATGCTGTTCCTTCTCAATGCCTACAAGTGCTATAACCTCTCCAGGGCATTCGGAAAGGGGATCGGCTTTACGATCGGCCTCATCCTCCTGGAACCGATTTTCACGATGATTCTCTCGTTCGGCAGCTCCGTGTACTACGGCAACCCATCCGGAAGCAGCGACGGGTGGAGCTTCTGAGGATAGGAGTATCTCATGTCTCTAAGGATCACCCAGCTGAATCTGCCGGTTCATCACGGGCCGGACGCCCTGCAGAGAAAGGTGCTTTCCGTTCTCCGGATCCGCAGGGAGGATCTTCTGTCGCTTGAAATCATAAGGCGCTCGGTGGACGCGCGGAAGAAGGACCAGATCCTCTTTTCTTACACGGTGGATGCCGCCGTGCGGGAGGAGCAGACGGTGCTGAGGAGATGCAGGAATCCGCACGTGTCTGCCGCGTCAGAGAAAACATACCGGGCACCGGAGAGCGGGACAGAGCCGCTTTTACACAGGCCCGTCATCATCGGGACGGGGCCGGCGGGGCTCTTTGCGGGACTTTTGCTCGCGAGAAAGGGCTACAGGCCGCTTCTTCTGGAGCGGGGGCTTCCCGCCGGGAAGCGGAAGATATCGGTTGAGCGCTTCTGGAAGGAGGGACGCCTTGACCCGGAGTCCAATGTCTCCTTCGGCGAGGGAGGCGCCGGAACCTTCTCGGACGGAAAACTCAACACCCTCGTAAAGGATGATTCCGGCCGGAACCGGGAGGTCCTGAAAACCTTCGTCGCATTCGGCGCACCTCCCGATATTCTCTGGCAGCATCTGCCGCATGTCGGAACAGATCTTCTGATTGACATTGTGGGCGGAATCCGCCGGGAAATCGAGCGCCTCGGCGGAGAGGTCTGCTTTGAGACCAGGGCAGAGCACCTCCTGACAAAAGATGGGAAGCTCTGCTGCATCGAGGTGACGGATCTTAAGGGGCCGGAGCCGGGATCTGCGGGCGGAGAGGTGGGACGCCTTCGGAAAATTCCCTGTGAGGTGCTCATCGCGGCTCCCGGCCACTCTGCGCGGGACACCTTTGAGCATTTCCTCTCTGACGGCGTCGTGATGGAGCCGAAGTCCTTTGCGGTCGGCGTCCGGATTCAGCACCCGCAGCACATGATCGATGTCTCGCAGTACGGGGAGAAGGAGGCGGATTTCCTCAGCCCTGCTGTCTACAAGCTCGCCGCGAAGAGCGGCGGACGCGGCGTCTACACGTTCTGCATGTGCCCCGGCGGCTATGTCGTCAACGCTTCGAGCGAGCCAGGCAGGACGGCGGTGAACGGAATGAGCTGCCACGACCGCGCCTCCGGAAACGCAAATTCGGCGGTAATTGTCACCGTGACGCCGGAGGACTTCGGCGCTGAAGGGCCGCTCTCCGGAATCGCCTTCCAGAGGGCACTCGAGGAGCGCGCGTATGACGCGGCGGACGGGAAAATCCCTGTCCAGCTCTTCGGCGACTTCTGCGCTGGCAGGGTCTCCTCCGGGTACGGCGGTGTGCGCCCGTGCTTTTGCGGGGAGACTTCCTTCGCAGACCTGAACCCGGTCCTGGGACCAGAGATCAGCGCGGCGCTTAAGGAGGGGATCTCCGGCTTCGACAAAAAGATCCGCGGCTTTGCCCGCGCCGACGCCATCCTCGCCGGGGTCGAGAGCCGGACCTCCTCGCCGGTCAGGATTCCGCGTGACCTCGAGTTTCTCTCAAATATCTCCGGCCTCTATCCCTGCGGGGAGGGGGCGGGATATGCGGGCGGCATCACGAGCGCGGCGATGGACGGGCTCAAGTGTGCGGAGGCTGTGATATGCCGGTACGCGGCGCCGGCGCGTTGACGGAAAAGGTAAAATCGGATAAACTGTGCATACCTGTGCGGTGTTCCGCGGAAGCTGCGGACTGCGCACACAAGAGGCAGACATGGAGACAAACTACAGAAAGACGCTTAAGAACAAGAAGCGGATCGTGATCAAGGTCGGAAGTTCGACGATCACACACGCGGAGACCGGGGCCGCAAACCTCGGGAAGATCGAGAAACTGGCCCGGAAAATCTATGACCTCCGGAGCGAGGGGAAGGAAGTAGTGCTCGTCTCCTCCGGTGCGATCGCAGCCGGGAAACAGGTGCTCGCTGTCCGCACGAAGGCGAGGAGCCTCGCAGAGAAGCAGGCATTTGCCGCGGTCGGACAGGCTCAGCTCATGATGATCTACAAGCGGATCTTCGGCGAGTACAACCTCACTGCCGGACAGGTTCTCCTGACGCGCTTCACGATGCTGGACGAGGAGGCGCGCCACAACGCGAAAAATACCTTCGACGAGCTCCTGAAGCTCGGCGTTGTGCCCGTCGTGAATGAAAACGACACGGTCTCCACATCGGAAATCCGCTTCGGAGACAACGACCGTCTCTCCGCGCTGGTGAGTTCGCTGATCGGGGCGGACCTTCTCATCCTTCTCTCCGACGTGGACGGGCTTTATTCGGATGATCCGAACAAGAACCCGGATGCGAAGTTCATCTCGACGGTGGAGGCCGTGACGCCGAATCTCATGGTCATGGCAAAGGACAGCACCGGGTCGGAGGTCGGGACAGGCGGCATGGCGGCGAAGCTCGAGGCCGCAAGGATCGCCTGCAGCAGCGGTGCGGATATGATCATCGCGAGCGGGGAGGATCTCTCTGTCCTGGACCGGATTTTTGCGGGCGAGGAAGCGGGGACGCTTTTTGAGGCCGGAAAGATTTCAAGTTTCGACTTTGACTCCTACATGAAGCAGCCGCACACACAGGAAACTCTTTGAGGAGGGGATCATGGAAGTCAGGGAATACGGGGAGCGCTCGAGGAGAGCAGCCGCGCGCATGGCTTGTCTTGCGACGGAGGAGAAGAACCGCGCGCTTCTTGCGGCAGCAGAATCGCTCTCGGCACACACAGCGGAGATCCTCTCCGCGAACAGGCAGGACATGGAGGCGGGACGGGAGAGCGGTCTCTCGGAGGGACTTCTGGACCGTCTGAAGCTCACGGAGGAGCGGATTCAGGGAATGGAGAAGGGCCTCAGGGACCTCGCCGCGCTTCCGGATCCTGTCGGAGAGGTGATATCGGACAGAACGCTTCCGAACGGCCTGAGAATCACAAAGAGAAGAGTCCCGCTCGGCGTGATCGGCATCATCTATGAGGCGCGGCCGAATGTCACGAGCGACGCCTTCGGGATCTGCTTCAAGGCAGGAAATGCCGTCATCCTCCGCGGCGGAAGCAGCGCGATCCGCTCGAACACGGCGGTGACGGAGGCGCTCCGCGAGGGGCTTTCTGCGGAAAAGCTTCCTCCGGACGCGGTGCAGCTCATCGCAGACACCTCGCACGAGAGCGCGCAGGCGCTCATGCACCTGAACGGACTGGTGGATGTCCTGATTCCGCGCGGGAGCGCGGGGCTCATCCAGACAGTTCTCCGGGAGAGCAGCGTCCCGGTGATCGAGACCGGCGCCGGAAACTGCCATATCTACGTGGACGAGAGCGCAGATCCTGAGATGGCGGTCCGCATCATTCTCAACGCGAAGACCCAGCGGATCGGGGTGTGCAACGCGGCGGAGTCCCTCGTTGTGCACCGGAATATCGAGGGCGTGCTTCTCCCGGAATTAAAGAAAACGCTCGACCAGCATCACGTCGAGGTCCGCGCGGACGATGCCGCGAGGGCGCTCGTGCCGGGCTGGAAGGAAGCCACTGAGGAGGACTGGGGAACAGAGTATCTGGACTACATCCTTTCCCTGAAGACGGTTGATTCCGTGGACGAGGCGATCCGCCACATTAACCGCTATCACACGCAGCACTCGGATGCGATCATCACGGAGAATGAGGAAAATGCGGAGAAGTTCCTCCGGGAGGTGGATTCTGCCTGTGTGTACGTGAACGCGTCCACGCGCTTTACGGACGGAGGGGAGTTCGGACTCGGCGCGGAGATCGGAATCAGCACGCAGAAGCTCCACGCGCGCGGCCCCATGGGGCTCAGGGAACTGACCACCTACAAGTATGAAATCCGCGGAAACGGCCAGGTGCGGCCGTAAGGAGGGCTTCAGACAGCAGATGAATTTCGGGGAACAGAGAAATCTCGCGGAGGAAAAGCGGCAGGCGCTTTTCCTCTCGCAGCTTAAGGAATGTATTGCGGACCGGGAGGAGGCCCTCGGGCGGCGTGTGACCTACCACATCACGACGATGGGGTGCCAGATGAACGCCCGGGACTCCGAGAAGCTCTCCGGCGTCCTCGCGGAAGCGGGGTGCGAGGAAACCGAGGGGGAAGACGCGGACATTCTCCTCTTCAACACCTGCACGGTGCGGGAAAACGCAAATGAGAAGCTCTACGGCCACCTGGGGCTCGTGAAGCACCTGAAGAAAGAAAAGCCGGGCATGCTGATCGGAATCTGCGGCTGCATGATGCAGGAGGCGGACGAGGTCGTGCGGATCCGGGAGAAATACCGCTTCGTGGACCTCGTATTCGGAACGCACAATCTCTGGAAGTTTCCGGAGCTTCTGTATGCGTGCCTCGCGGAGGGGCGCCGCGTGATTGACGCCTCGGAGACACCGGATGTCTGCCGGGACAGCATGCCGGTCCGCCGGAAGGTTCCCTTCAAGTCCGGCGTGAACATCATGTACGGCTGCAACAATTTCTGCACCTACTGCATTGTCCCGTACGTGAGAGGAAGGGAGAGAAGCAGAGAACCCGGGGAGATTCTGCGCGAGATCCGGCGCCTCGCCGATGACGGCGTGAAGGAGGTGATGCTCCTGGGGCAGAACGTGAATTCCTACGGGAAGACCCTTGAGCAGCCGGTGAGCTTTGCGGACCTCCTGCGGCGCGTCGCGGAGGTGGACGGGATTGAGCGCGTGCGCTTCATGACCTCCCACCCGAAGGATCTCTCCGATGACCTGATTCAGGCGATCCGGGAGACCCCGAAGGTCTGCCGGCATCTTCATCTGCCTCTGCAGTCCGGAAGCAGCAGGATTCTGAAGCAGATGAACCGGCGCTACACGAAGGAGTCCTACCTCGCGCTCGTTGACAGGATCAGAACGGCGATTCCGGAGATCGGCCTCACAACGGACATTATCGTCGGATTCCCGGGCGAGACAGAGGAGGATTTTGAGGAGACGCTCGACGTGATCCGCCGCTGCAGCTTCCAGTCGGCATTCACCTTTCTCTACTCGAGAAGAACCGGGACGCCTGCCGCCGCGATGGCGGATCAGGTTCCGCCTGACGTCATGGCGGACCGGATGCAGCGTCTCATAGGTCTCGTGCAGGAGCTCGCGTCGCGGGCGGCGGACCGGGATCTCGGGAAGACGGTGCCGGTTCTCGTCGAGGAGAAGGATGCGCATGCGCCGGGGAGTCTCACGGGAAGACTCGGAAACAACCTCATGGTGCATTTCCCGGGGGAGGAATCTCTCATCGGGCAGATTGTCGACGTGGAGCTCACGGAGTCGAGAGGCTTCTACTACATGGGCCGAAGGAGGCAGTAAGTGGCGGTTTCACCGATGATGGCGCACTATCTGGAGACCAAGAAGAAGTACCCGGACTGTATCCTTTTCTACAGGCTGGGGGATTTCTATGAGATGTTCTTTGACGACGCGCTCCTGGTCTCGAGGGAGCTGGAGCTCACGCTCACGGGAAAGGACTGCGGGATGAAGGACCGGGCGCCCATGTGCGGCGTCCCGTTTCATGCAGCGGACACCTACATCGGACGCCTGGTGAAGAACGGGCACAAGGTCGCGATCGCAGAACAGATGGAGGATCCCAGGCTCGCGAAGGGACTTGTGAAGCGGGAGGTGATCCGGGTCGTGACGCCCGGTACCATCACGGCGGAGGGCGCTCTGGAGGAAGGCCAGAATAACTTCCTGGTCGGCATCTGCTATGCGGCGGATCGCTTCGGGATCTGCGCGGCGGATATCAGCACGGGAGATTTTCTCGTCACGGAAGTGGATAGCGTGAAGCGTCTCTCGGATGAAATGAATCAGTACAACCCCGCGGAGGTGCTCTTAAATCAGGCGTTCGAGATGAGCGGCGCCGGGAAGGAGCATCTCGGCGGGAACCGGAACGTCTCCGTGAGCTACCCGGAGGACTGCTATTTTTCGGACGAGAACAGCCGCAGAATCCTGACGGAGCATTTCGGGACCGCAACACTGGAGGCTCTCGGCCTGAAGGACTACCCCGAGGGCGCGCTCGCTGCGGGCGCCGTCATGCAGTACCTCTATGACACGCAGAAAAACACCTGCGGCCTCATCACGACGCTGAAGACCTATCAGGGCGGGGAGTATCTGATCATCGACTCCTCCTCGCGGAGAAATCTTGAGCTCGTCGAGACGATGCGGGAAAAGGAGAAGCACGGCTCCCTCCTCTGGGTGCTGGATCGGACGAAGACGGCGATGGGCGCGCGGCTCCTCAGAAGCTGGGTCGAGCAGCCGCTTATCTCAAAGGAGAAAATCGAGAGGCGCCAGGACGCCGTACAGGAACTGAAGGAGCGCTACATTGACCGGCAGGAGCTGAGGGAGTACCTGAACCCTGTCTATGATATGGAGCGTCTGATGGGGCGCGTGAGCTCCGGAACCGCCTCCCCCCGCGACCTGCTCTCTCTTAAGAATTCGCTCCGGATGATTCCGCCCGTCCGGGATCTTCTGAAGACCTTTGAGGCACCGCTCCTGAAAAGAATCACGGAGGAGCTTGACCCTCTCACAGATATCTCCGACCTGATAGACAGGGCGCTGACGGAGGACCCGCCGCTCACAGTCCGGGAGGGAAACCTCATAAAGGACGGGTACAACGAGCAGGTGGACATGCTCCGAAAGGCGGGCTCGGAGGGAAAAACCTGGCTTGCGGATCTGGAGGAGAGGGAAAAGAAGGCGACCGGGATCCCGAAGCTCCGGATCCGCTACAACAAGGTGTTCGGGTACTATTTTGAGGTGACGAACAGCTTTCTGAGCATGGTGCCGGACCGCTTCATCCGGAAGCAGACGCTCACCACAGGGGAGCGCTACACGACGGAGGAGCTTCAGAAGCTCGAGGAGACGATCCTCGGCGCGGAAGACAAGCTCCTGCCCCTGGAGTATGACCTGTTCACAGACCTGAGGAGCAGAATTTCCGGTCAGACCGTCCGGATTCAGGAGACCGCACGCGCGCTCGCCGAGGCGGATGCGCTCGCGTCTCTTGCGGACGCGGCCGAGAAGTATCACTACGTCCGGCCGGAGATCAACGAGAAGGGGCGCATCTCGATCGTAAACGGGCGGCATCCGGTTGTGGAGCGGATGATGGAGAGCGGCCTTTTCGTCGCAAACGACACGCTTCTTGACAGCCGGGAGAACCGCGTCTCGATCATCACGGGGCCGAACATGGCCGGAAAATCGACTTACATGCGGCAGACGGCCCTCATCGTTCTGCTGGCGCAGATGGGCTCCTTTGTCCCGGCAGATTCCGCCGACATCGGCCTCTGTGACAGGATCTTCACGCGGGTCGGAGCCTCGGATGACCTCGCGAGCGGACAGAGCACCTTCATGGTCGAGATGACGGAGGTTGCGAACATCCTCCGGAACGCGACGAAGAACAGTCTCGTGATCCTGGATGAGATCGGCCGCGGCACCTCGACGTTCGACGGCCTGTCCATCGCCTGGGCCGTGGTCGAGCACATCGCGAATCCGCATCTTCTCGGCGCAAAGACGCTCTTTGCGACACATTACCACGAGCTCACGGAACTCGAGGGCTCTGTCCCGGGGGTGAAGAACTACTGCATCGCCGTGAAGGAGCAGGGGGACGATATCGTCTTTCTCCGAAAGATCGTGCGCGGCGGCGCCGACCAGAGCTATGGAATCCAGGTCGCGCACCTCGCGGGAGTTCCGCAGGAGGTGATAGACCGCGCAAAGGAAATTTCCTCCGAGCTCTCCGGAGCCGACATCGCGACACGGGCTGCGGAGGTCGCCGGACGGCGCGCCGCGGCAGGCCGCGGAAAATCGGGCCGTGCGGAGAAAAACGCGGTGCAGCTCTCGCTCTTTGACAGCGCGCCGGAGGCTGAAAAGCCATCCCGTGCCGAGAAAATCCTAGGGGAACTCTGCGCGCTCGATTTAAAGAACATGACACCGCTTCAGGCGCTGAACGCGCTCGCGGATCTGCAGCAGGAAGCATCCTCGGAGAGAGAAAACCAGTGACATTTCCGCCCGTTTCACTTTTAGAAGGCTGAGCGAATCTATGAGCATACACATTCTGGACAGCAGCACGATCAATAAAATAGCAGCTGGCGAGGTGATTGAGCGCCCGGCCTCCATCGTGAAGGAGCTGGTCGAGAATTCGATCGACGCGGGGGCTTCCTCCGTAACGGTCGAAATCCGGGACGGCGGCATTTCCCTGATCCGCGTGACGGACAACGGGAGCGGTATTCCGGCGGAGGAGGTGCGCTCCGCGTTTTTAAGGCACGCGACGAGTAAGATTGAGAGCGCGGAGGATCTCGCCGGCGTGAGGAGCCTCGGCTTCCGTGGAGAGGCGCTCTCCAGTATCGCTGCGGTGTGCAGGACCGAAATCATCACGAAGACGCGGGAGGCGCTGACCGGCGTCCGCTATGTGATCGAGGGAGGAGAGGAGAGGTCGTTCGAGGAGATCGGCGCACCCGACGGGACGACGATGATAGCACGGGACATCTTCTACCATATCCCGGTCAGGCGGAAATTTCTGAAGTCCGCAGCCGCCGAGGGCGCACATGTCGCCGAGTTTGCAGAGGAGATCGCGCTCGCTCATCCGGAGATCGCGATCCGGTTTCTCTGGAACGGGAAAAGCCGGTTCGGAACCAGCGGCAGCGGAAACCCGCGGGATGTGATCTACCAGATCTGCGGCCGGGAGATCGCCATGAACCTCATACCCGTGAAATTTTCCGATGGCGGCATCCATGTGGAGGGCTTTCTCGGAAAACCGGAGATTTCGCACGGCTCCCGCGCCATGGAACACTACTGTGTGAACGGCCGCTACATCAGGAGTCCCCTGATTTCGAAGGCGATCGAGGAGGGCTACGGAAACCGGATGATGCAGCACAGCTTTCCGTTTGTACTTCTCTATCTCACGGCGGACCCGGAGGCGGTGGATGTGAACGTCCATCCGACAAAGCGGGAGGTCCGCTTCTCGGATCCCCAGGCCGTCTATGAGGCGGTAAAGCGCACTGTGGAGGGAGCGCTCGGGGAGAGCGACCTGATTCGGACCGTGCATTTGAAGGAGCCCGGGCAGAAACAGGAGCCCGGGCAGAAAAAGGAATCCAAGCAGAAACAGGAGTCCGAGAAGAAACAGGAGTCCGAGCAGAGAAACCCGGTCCGGGAGCAGACCGTGCTGCCTTCGCGGCCGGTCCGCCCGGCAGAGCCGTTCGAGAAGGTGCGCGCGGAGGAGGAGAACCAGAGGGAGAGAGAGCAGCTCCGGGCAGTCCGGAAGCGCGCGGAATATGAGCTCCGGGAGGAGAGCGCCGGGGACCGGCAGCTCACCTTTTTTTCACCCGAGAGCCGTGCGCACGTCCGGCTTGCGGGCGAGGTATTTGACACCTACTGGATTGCCGAGTGGAACGGGGCGCTCTACATCATTGACCAGCATGCGGCCCATGAGAAGGTAAATTACGAGCACCTGACGCGGCAGTTCAGGGAACAGCAGGTGACATCGCAGCAGCTCATGCCGCCGATCATCCTCACGCTCTCGGAGCGGGAGGCAGAGCTTCTACGGGAAAATGAGGACGCATTCCGCTCCATCGGGTATGAGATCGAGCCCTTCGGCGGCCGCACCTTTGCGGTGCGCGCGGTTCCGGATATCCTGCCCTCCGTCATGAAGGAGGATCTGTTAAAGAACATGATCGGAGGCCTGTCAGAGGAGGCCGGTGCGCGCATTCCTGAGCTTCTGATCGAGAAAACCGCCTCCATGTCCTGCAAGGCGGCCGTGAAGGGAAACCAGCATCTCTCGAAGGAAGAGGCGGAAAAGCTTCTGGACGAGATGTTTTCCCTCGAGAATCCCTACAACTGCCCGCACGGGCGGCCGACCGTGATCCGCATCACGAGGCAGGAGCTTGAGAGAAGGTTCCGCAGGATCCTGTGAACGGAAAACTGCGGGGGATTTGAACGAAAACAGCGGGGGATTTTTGCCGGATAGCTATGGAAAATCAGGATTTCAGAAAAAAGCCTCTGATCATTCTCGCCGGACCGACCGCGGTCGGAAAGACCGGCCTGTCGGTGCAGCTCGCGAAGCGCCTCAACGGAGAGATCATCAGTGCGGATTCCATGCAGGTATACCGCGGCATGGACATCGGGACCGCCAAAATTACAAGGGAAGAGATGGAGGGCGTGAGGCACCATCTCATTGACGTACTGGATCCGCGGGAAGCGTTCAATGTCTTCACGTTTCAGCAGATGGCGCGCGAGGCTGTCCTTCGGACTCACGAGGCGGGGCATGTCCCGATCGTAGTCGGCGGAACCGGGTTTTACATTCAGTCGCTTCTCTATGACATCGATTTCGATGTGCGCGCGGACTCGAGAGGGATCCGCGGGGAGCTTCAGAAGGAATTAGAAGAAAAGGGCGCGGCAGCCATGCATGAGGAGCTCTCCCGGATCGATCCGGAGTCCGCACTTGCGATTCACCCGAACAACACAAAAAGGGTGCTCCGGGCGATCGAGTTTTACCGCACAACCGGGAAAAAAATTTCGCAGCACAACGCGGAGCAGCAGAGGAGAGAGACTCCGTACCGCTTCCGCTATTTTGTCCTGACTATGGAGAGGCAGGCGCTCTACCGGAGAATCGATCTGCGTGTGGATCAGATGGTTGCGGACGGCCTCTTCGAGGAGGTGAAGCGCCTCCGGGATGAGGGCCTGTCGTCCGATCTCGTGTCGATGCAGGGCCTCGGATACCGGCAGGTGTTCGATTATCTGGAGGGCGCCGCCACAAGGGAGGAGGCAGTGCAGAGGATCAAGCTCGAGACGCGGCACTTCGCAAAGCGGCAGATCACCTGGTTTAAGCGGGAGCCGTACGCAGAGTGGGTGCGCCTGGAGGACTTCGGGGGAAGCCGTCGGAAGGTTCTCGCATATCTGACGGAGGAATGCCTGAGATGGCTCGGGAGGGCAGCGGATGCAGGAGAGCAGCCGCTCGTCTGAGAACAGGAAAAGAGGGGGATTTTCAATGGAACAGGAATCAACGCTGGAAGCACAGATTACAGCGCTCTACCGGGAGATGGGCATTTCGGAGAGGGCGCTGGAATTAGGAGAGGCAGCCGAAAAAAAATGCCATGACAGGTTCAGAAGGATTGACCGCATCGCGGAATTCAATCAGGCAAAGGTCCTGAAGGCGTTCCGTGACAACCGCGTCGGCGAGGCACATTTTGCGCCGAGCACGGGCTACGGCTATGACGACCTCGGCAGAGACAACCTGGAGCGCGTCTACGCATCCGTGTTTCACACCGAGGACGCGCTGGTCCGCGCGCAGATGGTGAGCGGCACACACGCGCTCACGGTCGCGCTATTCGGCAACCTTCGTCCCGGGGACGAGATCCTCTCACCGGTCGGAAAGCCCTATGACACCCTGGACGAGGTGATCGGCATCGTCCCGCAGAAGGGATCCCTCGCGGAGTACGGCGTTACGTACCGCCAGGTGGATCTGCTTCCGGACGGAAGCATTGACTACGAGGGGATACGGAACGCGGTCAGCGAGCGGACAAGGCTGGTGGAAATTCAGCGCTCCCGCGGCTACGCCTCCCGGCCGTCATTTTCCGTCGAGAAAATCGGAGAGCTCATCCGCTTTCTCCGCGGAATCAAGTCGAACCTCATCTGCATGGTGGACAACTGCTACGGGGAGTTTCTGGAGACCATCGAGCCCTCGGACGTCGGGGCGGACATGATCGTCGGTTCCCTCATCAAGAACCCGGGCGGAGGACTCGCGCCGATCGGCGGGTACATCGCCGGGACGAGGGAGTGCGTGGAGAACGCCTCCTTCCGGCTCACGGCACCAGGTCTCGGGAAGGAGCTCGGCGCCTCGCTCGGCGCGAACCGGAATTTCTATCAGGGCCTGTTCCTCTCCCCGGTCGTCACGGCTTCCGCGGAGAAGGGAGCGATCTTTGCGGCACAGCTCTATCAGGATCTCGGGTTTCACGTCTCTCCGGGGCCTGAGGATCAGCGCTTTGATATCGTGCAGTCCGTGGACCTGAAGACACCGGAGGCGCTCTGCGCGTTCTGCCGGGGCATTCAGGCGGCATCGCCGGTGGACAGCTTTGTGACGCCGGAGCCATGGGATATGCCAGGCTATGTGGATCAGGTGATTATGGCAGCCGGAACATTCGTCTCCGGATCCTCGATCGAGCTGTCGGCGGACGGGCCGATGCGCCCGCCGTACACCGTCTTTTTCCAGGGCGGGCTCACATACGCGCACGCGAAAACCGGAATTCTCATGTCGCTCCAGAAACTTATGGATGCTGCCGTTCTCTGAGTGTGCTATAATGATAGCCGTCCGCTGAAATCTGCGCTCCGCGCGGCCGATGCCGCCGTGCGCTTTTCCGGGCATCCTGAAAAGTGTTCTCCTCTCCGCCGGCATGTACCTGGAGAGCCGCGAAAGGAGAACCGATGAACAAATTGAGAGAAATTCCCGAGTATGACCGTCCCTGTGAGAAGCTGGTCCGGTGCGGCGCGTCCGTACTGACAGACCAGGAGCTTCTGGCGGTGATTCTCAGAACCGGAACCAGCGGCGCAGATGTGATGGAGCTCTCCGCAAGGATACTAAGCGTCCGCGGGGAGGGCCTTTCCGGTCTTCTCTATCGGAGCCTTGAGGAATTTGAGGAGATCGGTGGAGTCGGCCGCGTAAAGGCCTGCCAGCTTCTCGCCTCCGCAGAGCTGGCGAAGCGGATCTGGCGGCGGGACAGCTTCGTGCGGGGCTCCGCTTTCACGACGCCGTCCTCTCTGGCGGACTTCTACATGCAGGAGATGAGGTTTCTCGAACAGGAGCAGCTGCGGGCAGTCTATCTCGACACGCGGCTCCGCTTCATGCACGATGAGATTCTGACCATCGGAACCGTCAATTCTTCCGTTGTTTCCGTGCGGGAGGTCATGATTTCCGCACTGAAGCACAGAGCCGTGAATCTGATTCTTCTGCACAATCACCCGAGTGGAGATCCCTCCCCGAGCAGGGAGGATGAGGCTGTGACCAGGCAGGTCGCGGAGGCCGGAAAGCTGATCGGCATTCACCTTGCGGATCACGTCATCATCGGGGATAACACCTACTGCAGTTTCAAGGAGTGGGGACTACTGTGAAATTCGCGAACAACAAGCTGCTGCTTGCGATTCTATCCATATTCTGTATTGTGATGATAGCCGTTACGACCGTGCATGACGAGTGGCTCTCGCCGTTCCGCACGGCGGTCGGCTGTCTTCTCATGCCTGTTCAGTCCGGCGTGAACCGCGTCGGCAAGTCGCTCTACAACAATATCAAGGACCGGGAAAAACTGAAGACCGCACTGGAGGACAACAAGGCACTCGAGGAGCGCGTGAGCGAGCTCGTGCAGGAGAATACCCGCCTTGAAAATGACAGCTATGAGCTGAGCCGCCTGCGGGAGCTGTACGGTCTGAGCCAGAGCTACGGACAGTATCACATGACGGGGGCGCGCGTCATCGCAAAGGATACAGGTGGCTGGTTCCATGTGTTCCGCATCGACAAGGGATATGACGACGGCATCCAGGTAGACATGAATGTCATGGCGGACGGCGGCCTCGTCGGAATTGTCACGGATGTGGGCTCGAATTACGCGACGGTGCGCTCCATCATCGATGACGTGAGCCGCGTGAGCGGCATGGCGGCGCGCTCCGGGGATTCCTGCATCGTCTCGGGGGACCTGAAGCTCTATCAGGAGGGGCTGCTCCGTCTCAGCGATATCACGGATACGGCGGACATCGCAGACGGGGACAAGATTGTGACGAGCAATATCAGCTCCCGGTATGTGCCCGGGCTCCTGATCGGCTATGCGAAGGATATCTCGACGGATCCGTCCCGCCTCACGCGGAGCGGATACCTGATTCCGGCAGCGGATTTCGGCACGCTCCAGGAGGTGCTGGTGGTTTTGGAGCTCAAAAATGAAACCGCCGCAGAAACTTCCGGTGCGGCCGGGCAGTGAGGCAGGCCTATGCGGAGGTTTATTGCGGATGTCGCGTTTCTCATTGTGATTTTTGCGGTGCAGAACTGCATCTTCCCGTTCATTCCGTTTCTTTCCGTATCCCCGAACCTTGTGCTGATCCTCACCTTTTCCTACGGCTTCATCTACGGGCCGAGGCAGGGAATCCTCTACGGACTCATGGCCGGGATTCTCATGGACTTCTTTCACAGCGGGGCGTTCGGCATCTTCACGCTCTTTTTCATGTGGATCGGGTACATGAACGGAAGGCTTTCGAAGTACTACTACGAGAATTACATCACGCTGCCGCTTTTCCTCTGCGTGATCAATGAGTTTCTCTACAACCTGTACGTATATTTTTACCGCTTTCTGATCCGTGGAAAGATGGATTTTCCGTTTTACTTCCGGAGCATTGTTCTCCCGGAGATCATCATCACGCTTCTGTTCACGCTTCTGATCTACCGCTTTTTCCTGTGGTACAACCGGAAGCTGGAACTTCTGGACCGGAAGCGCGCCGTGAGCTGAGGCTGAAATTTTGCTGAGAGATTTTTTGAAGACAATCAGGGAGCTTGCAGAAGAGCTGGGAGGGCGGATCCGTGCCTCCCGGCTTTTTCTGCTCGGAACCGTCTATGCACTTCTCATCGCGGCGATGGTTCTGCGTCTCTACAACCTGCAGATTCTGAACGGGGAGACGTATTTAAACGATTACATCCAGCGGACCGAGAAGACGGTCAGCATTCCGGCGACGCGCGGAAACATCTTCGACTGCAACGGTGTGCTCCTGGCCTACAACCGCCTCGCCTATGCGGTGACCATCCAGGACACCGGGGATTACCGCACGAACGACGAGAAAAACGCGATGTACTACCGGCTGATTCAGATCCTGAACCGGCACGGCCGGGAGGTGGAGGGCCGCCTGGAGATAGGGCTCGGCGAGGACGGAAGCTACCGCTTCACGAGCCAGAACGAGGATGCGCGGAAGCGCTTTCTCCGCGACATCTACGGCCTGAAGAGCGTGGAGGATCTCACGGATTCCGGCGGAAAATATCCGGCGGATATCACAGCGGAGGAGCTCATCGCACGCTGCGTGAGGCAGTACCATCTGGACCGCCTGAAGGACAGCGGCGGAAAGGCGGCAGTCCTCACGCCTCTCGAGACGCTTGAGCTCGTGGACATCCGCTACACGATGGGGCTCACCGCGTTCCAGCGCTACGAGAGCACGACCGTCGTGCACGATGTGGATGACTCCACGCGCTCGGAGATTCTGGAGCACCAGGAGGATCTGCTCGGCGTCTCCTGTGAGCAGACGACGGAGCGCGTCTACAACGACGCCGTCCCGTTTTCCTCCATCATCGGCTACATCGGCCGCGTGCAGGAGGATCAGCTCGACGAACTGCGCTCGGGCGGCGGAGACTACTCGGCAAACGATATGGCGGGCCGGACGGGAATCGAGCAGTACATGGAGCAGGATCTGCACGGAAAGAAGGGATCCCGCACCATGTACGTGGACAATGTCGGCCATGTGATGGAGATAAAGAGCGAGACGGAGCCCGTCGCGGGAAATGATGTCTATCTCTCCATTGACCGGAACCTCCAGGTCGGAATCTATCACCTTCTCGAGGAGCATCTCGCCGGAATTCTCGCGTCAAAGCTGGTGAACGAGGACAACCCGAACACGGAGACCACGGACTCCACCGCGCGGCGCATTCCGATCAAGGACGCCTATTACCAGCTGATCGGAAACAATGTCCTCTCAATTTCCCACATGCGGGCGCAGGAAGCGAGCAGCACCGAACAGGACATCGCCGCACGCCTGGATGAATACAGGACCGGATCCATCGAGGCGCTCCGGGGGGAGCTCATGAATTCCGAGCCGCGGAACATGGCGGAGCTTCCGGAGGATCTGAACGCGTTCATGTACTACATCTACACATACCTGTCCTCGGATAAGGTGAACGTCATCCTCCGGGATCAGATCGATACGACGGCGGACTACTACACGCGCTGGAGGGCGGATTCCATCAGCCTGAGGGAGTTTCTCTACGACGGAATCCGGGACGGGTGGATTGACACGACGAAGCTGGGCAGCCAGCCCCGCTACTCCGGCGCAGACCAGATCTATGAGACGCTCATCAACACAGTTCTTCAGCATCTTTCAGACGACCAGGAATTTGAGAAGCTCATCTGCCGCTACATGATCCGCGAAAACATTGTCGGCGGAAAGAGCCTGTGCCTCGCGCTTTTTGACCAGGGCATTCTCGAGGACAGGGGCGGGGAGAGAGCGGCGCTTCTCTCGAACGGGGAGGATTACGCATTTCAGTTCTTTGTGGAGCAGGTCTCCGAGATCCGCATCACCCCGGCGCAGCTCGCACTGGATCCCTGCACTGCGGGATGCGTCGTGACAGACGTCCATACGGGGAAGGTCAAGGCGCTTGTATCCTATCCGGGCTATGACAACAACCGTCTGACCAATGTGATGGACGTCGACTACTACAACCGCCTGGTGAATGATGAATCGCTTCCGCTCTACAACAATGCGACACAGGCCAGAAAGGCACCGGGCTCGACCTTCAAGCCGATCACTGCGATCGCCGGGCTCGAGGAACAGGTGATCGGCCTGAATGACACCATCACCTGCACCGGCCTCTACGACGTGATCACGCCGCCCATGCGCTGCTGGATCTATCCGGGAAGCCACGGACCGGAAAATATAGTTCTCGGCATCCGGAATTCCTGCAACTTCTTCTTCGGCGAGATCGGCCACCGGCTGTCGCTGCGGGAGGACGGGAGCTACGATCCGTCTTACGGAATTGAGAGAATCCGGAAGTACGCCTCCATGTTCGGACTGGACAGAAAATCAGGGGTCGAGATCATGGAGAATGATCCGCAGATCTCCAATGAGAGCCCGGAGCAGTCTGCCATCGGACAAGGGCGGCACACCTTCGCGAACGTGCAGCTCTCCCGCTATGTGACTGCGGTTGCAAACCGTGGAACCGTATTCAATCTGTCCATTCTGGACCGCGTCACAGACTGGCAGGGCGGCAACGAGCGAAAGATAGAGCCTGAGATCTCCCGGCAGATCGATGTCCGGGACAGCACCTGGAATGCGGTGCAGCAGGGAATGCGGGAAGTCGTCGAGTTCGGCTCTGCGAGCCGGCTTTTCAAGGATCTCGAGGTTCCGATCGCCGGCAAGACCGGTACGGCACAGGAGTCAAGAAACCGCGCGAACCACGCGTTCTTCATCTCCTACGGGCCCTACGATGATCCGAAGATCGCTGTCACGGTGAACATTACGTACGGATACACCTCGACCAATGCCGCGTCTGTCTCCAAGGATGTCTACCGGCTGTATTTCGGCTACACAAGCCTCGATTACATTCTGAACACAGGCGCCCGGAACGCCTCTACCATAAATATTGTAGATTAATATAAAAATATTTCTGGATTTGTAAAATTTCTGATATTTTTGCCAAACGCACTGGATAAAACAGAGTTTTGCTTGTACAATAAGGTGCAACAGGGAGCTTTTATGGTATTGCCTTATCATTGGAAATCATTTTCACTGCCGCTTCTCCTCTCGGTCTGCGGCCTGAACGCGGTCGGAATTCTCGTGATCCGCAGTGCCGCAAACCAGGACATGGAGGTAGTGGGGCGGCAGATGATGGGATCGGCGCTCGGAATCGTGCTGATGCTCATTCTCTGCCTGATTCCCTATCAGAAGATTGTGAGGTATGCGCCGCTTTTCTTCGGCATCTCCTGCGGGGCGCTGCTCCTGGTGAATGTCTACGGAAGAATTGTCGGGGGCGCGAGACGCTGGATCGTTCTGCCGGGCGTCGGACAGGTGCAGCCCTCTGAGTTTGCGAAGATCGGCATCATCCTGTTCTCCGCCTGGTTTCTCGGAAGACACGAGGAGAATCTGAACAAACCGCGGGAGCTCCTTGCGTTTGCTGCTTTTGCCGCGATTCCGGTCGCGCTGATTCTCTCGGAGCCCGACCTCTCCACGACGATCGTCGTGGTGGTCTGCATCGCTGCGATGATTTTTGCGGCGGGTCTCAGTTACAAGTGGATTTTCGCTGCGGCAGCAGTACTGATTCCCGTGGCGGCTGTTTTTGTGGAACTCGTAAACCACGGCATGTTTCCGTTCCTGAAGGATTATCAGGCGCAGCGCGTAATGGCATTTCTGCACCCCTCCCAGTACACGGACGAAAATCTGCAGCAGAGCAATTCGATTATGGCGATCGGGTCCGGACAGCTGTTCGGAAAGGGATTGAACAACAACACGCTGGCCTCCGTGAAGAACGGGAATTTTCTCTCGGAGGAGCAGACGGACTTTATCTTCGCTGTGATCGGTGAGGAGCTCGGTTTCATCGGGTGTCTGACGGTGATCGCGCTGTATGCGGTCGTGGTGTATGAGTGTCTGTATCTCGCCGGAAAAGCAAAGGACATGGAGGGAAGAGTTCTCTGCACGGGGTTCGGAATCCTGACGGCATTTCAGGGCTTCTGCAACATAGCGGTCGCGACCGGAATTTTCCCGAACACCGGACTTACGCTTCCGTTTATCAGCTACGGAGTCAGCTCGCTCCTGAGCTTTTACATGGGAATCGGGTTTGTGCTGAATGTCGGTCTGCAGCGCACGGACCGGAAGGTGCGGGAGGACG
Source organism: uncultured Lachnospiraceae bacterium (assembly GCA_902766175.1). Lineage (GTDB taxonomy): Bacteria > Bacillota > Clostridia > Lachnospirales > Lachnospiraceae > Moryella. The sequence continues at coordinate 3,257 of CACXCJ010000024.1, read as the reverse complement.
CTGTCCCCGAGCCATCCGCCCTGCGGCGCAGCCAGTAATACATCAGTGTAGTGCTAATACAGCTTCGGAAAGAAAGAGGAACGGAACATGAATATCGGACTGACAGCACATGACGCCAAGAAAAAGCTGATGCAGAACTTCTGCATCGCCTATCGCGGCATTCTCTCGAAGCATACCCTGTTTGCGACGGGCACCACCGGCCGGCTGGTGGAAGAGGTGACAAATCTAAATGTCCATAAATATCTTTCCGGCAGGCTGGGAGGCGAACAGCAGATGGGCGCACAGATCGAGGCGAATGATCTTGATCTGGTCATTTTCCTCAGAGATCCTGAGGAACCGAAGCCGGAGGAGCCGGATGTCAGCAATGTGCTGCGCCTGTGCGATATGCACAACATTCCGATTGCCACAAACCTCGCCACTGCGGAGCTGCTGATTAAGTCTATGGAGCGGGGAGACTTTGAATTCAGAAATTACTACAGGCACTGAATTTCATTACAGAGGCAGCCGGAGGCGGAGACCGGGGAGACGGCGGAGGAGACTGCCGGTTCTTCCGGTAGTCTGCCTTCTTGTTGTGCTTGCGGCCGGGGCGTTGCTGTTCTGGCGGACTTACGGAGATCTGTACCGGGACCGCTATCAGACAGAGACAAGAATTCAGGGTCTCCTGAGAGAGGAAACCCCTGACGAGAGGCTTAAGCCGTTTGCTGCGGATCTCGCCGTGGTTCAGGACCCGGACGATGCGGACACGTCTGTCGGCGCGGAGAGCGCATTTCTTGCGGGAGACAGCGGCGGCAATGCGGTCTTTGCAAAAAACGCCTTTCAGCGCATGAATCCGGCGAGCACGACCAAAATCATGACGTGCCTCATTGCCCTGGAGAATCTCATGGATCTGAGCGAGACCTGGACCGCAGGAGGTGAGATTGCGGTCTCCGAAAAGGGCGCCAGCATGGCCGGAATCCGGGAGGGAGATACCCTCACCGCAGAGCAGGTGCTCTACGCGCTGATGCTGAAGTCCGGTGCGGATGCGGCAAATATGCTTGCGCTCCATGTCGGTGGCAGCGAGGAAAAATTTGTGGAGATGATGAATGCGCGCGCAGAAGAGCTCGGCGCTTCCGGCACGCACTTCACGAACTGTCATGGACTCACGGACGAAAATCACTACACGACCGCCTATGATCTCTACCTCATGCTGCGGGAGGCCATGAAGAGCGAGGAGTTCCGGAAGCTCGCGGGAACCGCGGTCTACGAGGCGCATTACACGGGAGCAGACGGGAAGGAAGTCACCCGGAAGTGGAAGAATACCAACCTGTATCTCACGGGGGATGCGGTTCTTCCTCCCGGCTTTGAAAATCCTGCCGGAAAGACCGGCACCACACTGGCGGCAGGCTCGTGCCTCGCGCTTGCGCCGACTGAGGCGGACGGAAGTCTCGTGTATTCCATCGTTCTGAAATCCCTGAACCATGTCACGCTGTACGAGGATATGAATGTGGTGCTGGAAAAAATAAATCAATCCGATTGAACTTTTAAGCGGGCTCAACTATAATATTTTTAGTAAATAACGTTCAAGGAGGTTCGTACAATGGTTCAGATTATTGCAGGCATCAAGGGAAAGGGAAAGACCCGGCGTCTCCTGGACATGGCAAATGCAGCTGTGAAGGATGCAAGAGGTACTGTTGTTTACCTGGATAAGAGTTCCAAGCACATGTATGAGCTGAGCAATAAAATCCGTCTGATCAACGTCGGCGAGTATGAGGTGCTGTCAAGTGACGGCTTTATCGGATTCATCTGCGGAATTATTTCTCAGGATCACGACCTCGAGACCATGTTCCTGGACAGCTTCCTGAAGCTTGCCTGCCTGGAATCCGGGGATATCACACCGGTCATTGACGAACTGGAAAAAATCGGAGACAAGTACAAGGTGAACTTCGTGCTGAGCGTCTCCCGAGATGCGGCAGATCTTCCGGAGAATGCGAAGAAGGACGTCCTCGTCGCGCTTTGATTTCAGAGCTTCGGTTTTCCTTACACGGACAGCCCGCTGCGGGCTGTCCGTCTCTTATGTCCGGCCGAACGGGCAGAGGAATTCTAAGTGGCATCCAAAAAGAACAAGAAGGTCGTCCGCTACAGGAGGCCATGGAAAATCAATATCGGCGTCATCTGCTTTCTGATTCTTTTTGTCTATCTGATTTTCTGCGCCACTTCGTACCTCGGAAGAAAAGAGGTGCGCTACTACGAGGTGGCTGCAGGGGAGATGGTGAATGACACGACGCACACGGGGCTGATCCTGCGCACGGAGGATGTGCAGAATGCGCCCGTCTCGGGGTATGTGAATTACTATATCCGGGACGGAAAGAGAGCCGCGGTCGGAACGAGAATCTATTCCCTGGACGAGACCGGAAACCTGAAGAAGTATCTGGAGGACAATGCGGATCAGAGCGCTGCCTTAAGCAGCCAGAACCTGAAGGAACTGAAGACGAGACTGGTTTCCTTTTCTGCCGGCTACAGCCGCTCCAGCTTTTACAGCGTCTACACAGGGCGGGACTCGATCCGCTCCGCGCTGTCGGAGTACACGAGCCTCGGCACGCTGAGCAGCCTTGAGAGTTCTCTCGCGGAACAGGGTATTTCATACACGAGCGTGACGTCTCCTGAGTCCGGTGTCGTCTCCTTCAATATCGACTCCTACGAGGGAAAGACCGCGGATCAGGTGACGGCGGAGGACTTTAATCCTGAGAACTACAGTGTGAGCTATACCAGAGCCGGAGACCGCGCCGAGAAGGGGACCCCTGTGTACAAGATTGTTCCCTCGGAGGACTGGCAGCTCGTCTTTCCGCTCACGGAACAGGATCAGACGGACTATGCGGACCGAAAATCCCTGCGGGTCACCTTTGAGGGAGAGGACCTCTCTCTGACCGGAGACTTCGGGATGCAGGCCGGTGCGGACGGAAACAGCTACGGGGTGCTCACCTTTCATCAGTTTATGGTGCGCTTCATCGATGACCGCTTCCTGAATTTCCAGATCGCATCCAGCGACACAGGCGGTCTGAAAATTCCGGCCTCCGCGATCACTACAAAGACCTTCTACACGGTTCCTTCGGATTATCTGACAAACGGCGGAAACAGCATTGACACCGGTTTTCTGAAGGAGACCTATGACCAGGGCAGCGCGGCTCCGGTCTTTGTCCCTGCGGAGGTTTTCTACGAGAAGGACGGAAAGAGCTATCTGGACGCCTCCGGGGACGCAGCGATCAAGGCAGGAGACTACC
>CACXCJ010000023.1 GCA_902766175.1 uncultured Lachnospiraceae bacterium | reverse complement strand
TGCTCTCCGTCACGCCGGAGAAGGCGCCGGACAAGGTCACGGATGTCACGATGACCTTCGAGAAGGGCGTCCCGACCAGCGTGAACGGGAAAAAGATGAAGGTCGCCGATATCATCCGCACCCTGAACAAGCTCGGCGGAGAGAACGGAATCGGCATCGTCGATATCGTCGAGAACCGCGTCGTCGGCATGAAGTCCCGCGGCGTCTATGAGACCCCCGGCGGAACCATCCTGATGGCGGCGCACGAGCAGCTCGAGGAACTGGTTCTGGACCGCGCGACGATGGAGGTGAAGAAGAACCTCGGAAACAAGTTTGCGCAGATCGTCTATGAGGGCAAGTGGTTCACGCCGCTCCGCGAGGCGATTCAGGCGTTCATGGAGGTCACGCAGGAGACTGTCACCGGAGAGGTGAAGTTCCATCTGTACAAGGGCAACATCATCAAGGCCGGTGAGACGAGCCCGTACTCCCTGTACTCCGCATCGCTCGCTTCCTTCACGACCGGAGAGCTCTACGACCACCACGACGCGAGCGGCTTCATCACCCTGTTCGGCCTGCCGCTCAAGGTCCGCGCGCTCATGCAGCAGAAGGTCGCCCAGGAAGAGGCCGAGAAGGCAGGCGCTGCGAAGAAAGCCGCGAAGCCGGTCCGCACCACAACCTCCAAGGTCAGCAAGACCGAGGCGAAGAAGGCCGTGAAGAAGACCACCGCGAAGAAGACGAAATAATTTACAGCCTTTCAGTGCCAGTCCCGGAAATGCCCTGCATTTTTGGGGCTGGCATTTCTCATCTGCATAAAAAGGGGAATACGAAGAGATGGAATACAGGACCGAACACGATTCGATGGGGAAAATCCGGGTCCCCGCAGACCGCTACTGGGGCGCCCAGACCGAGCGGAGCTATGAGAACTTCCGCATCGGAACAGAAAAAATTCCGCCGGAGATGATCGCGGCCTTCTCCTACTTAAAGGAGGCCGCCGCGATCGCGAACTTCCGCCTCGGCGTCCTCGATGAAAGGCGGATGGGCCTCATCCGCACGGTCTGCGCGGAGATCCGGGAGGGAAAGCTTGACGGAAACTTTCCCCTCGCGGTCTGGCAGACGGGAAGCGGGACCCAGTCCAACATGAATGTGAACGAGGTGATCGCAAACCGCGGCAACGAGATCGCCGGGGAGAAGCTCCTGCACCCGAACGACACCTGCAATATGTCGCAGAGCTCGAACGACACATTTCCGACAGCCATGCACATCGCGGCGGTCATGGAGATCCGGAGGCATCTTCTGCCGTCGATCGGCCTCCTCGCCGGAACGTTTGAGATGCTCGAGGAGAAGTACCGCGGAATCGTGAAGTCCGGCCGGACGCACCTGCAGGACGCGGTGCCGATCTCTTTCTCGCAGGAAATCAGCGGCTGGCGCTCCTCGCTCCTCCGTGACCGGGACCTGATCGAGGCAGCGCTCACGCCGCTCTCGGATCTCGCTCTCGGCGGGACTGCTGTCGGGACCGGCCTCAACGCGCCGGAGGGCTTTGACCGGGAGGCCGCGAAGGCGGTGAGCGAGCTCACCGGAATGGAATTCCGGGCGGCTGACAACAAGTTTCACGCTCTCACCTCGAAATCGGAGCTTGTGAATGCGCACGGTTCCCTGAAGGCGCTCGCCGCGGATCTCATGAAGATTGCAAACGATGTGCGGTGGCTCGCGAGCGGGCCGCGCTGCGGACTCGGGGAGATCTCGATCCCGGCAAATGAACCGGGAAGCTCCATCATGCCCGGCAAGGTGAATCCGACGCAGTGTGAGTCCGCGACTATGGTCGCAGTGCAGGTGATGGCAAATGACACCGCGGTCGGAATCGCCGCGAGCCAGGGAAACTTCGAGCTGAACGTCTTCATGCCGGTTCTGATCTATAACTTCCTGCAGTCGGTCCGGCTCCTCTCCGACTCGCTGCGAAGCTTCAACGACCACTGCTGCGTGGGAATTGTCCCGAACCGGGAGAAAATGCGCGAGAACCTGCACCGCTCGCTGATGCTTGTCACCTGTCTGAATCCGTACATCGGGTACGAGAACGCGGCAAAAACCGCGAAAAAGGCGTTTGCGGAGAACATCTCCCTGAAGGAAGCGTGCGTGGCGCGGGGCTTTCTCACGCCGGAGCGCTTCGACGAGGTGTTCCGGCCGGAGGAGATGGCGCGGGAGCAAAAGGCATAAAGTCCTCTGGCCGAAAGACCCCGGGCTGAATGGAGTCCCTGACAAGAGTCCCTGACAAAAAGAAAGCACTTTTCCATTTAAAAAGGCCGCTGTCCGGACAATCCTCGGACAGCGGCCTGTTCCTTGTTCAGATTCTCACAGGAGCTTCCGGCACTCCTCGATCTCCTGCTTCATGGCCTCCGGTCCGGGAGCGCCGGCGGTGTTCCGCCGCTCCACGCAGGTCTTCATCGAGATCGCGTCGTAGACATCCTCCTCGAACGCCGGGCAAACGGCCTTGAACTCCTCGAGTGTCATGTCATCCAGCGCCTTGTGCTCCTCAAGTCCCTTCAGGACCAGCTGCCCCACGATTCCGTGCGCGTCCCGGAACGGTACGCCCTTCCGGACGAGATAGTCCGCCGCGTCCGTCGCGTTCGTGAAGCCGCCCTTCGCGGAATCCTCCATCCGCGCGCGGTTGAACTTCATGGCGGCGAGCATCCCGGTCATGAGGCGGATACAGGAGAGGCAGGTGTCAATCGCATCGAACGCGCCCTCCTTGTCCTCCTGGAGGTCCTTGTTGTACGCGAGCGGCAGGCCCTTCATCACTGTGAGCAGTGCCATGAGGTGGCCGTAGACGCGTCCGGTCTTCCCGCGGATGAGCTCTGCGATATCCGGGTTCTTCTTCTGCGGCATGATGCTGGACCCCGTGGAATAGGTGTCGTCGATCTCCACGAAGCGGTACTCGTTCGTATTCCAGATGATGATCTCCTCCGAGAGGCGCGAGAGGTGCATCTGGATCACGGAGAGGCCGGAGAGGTACTCGATCAGGTAATCGCGGTCGCTCACCGAGTCCATGCTGTTTCTGGTCGGACCGTCAAAGTCAAGAAGCCGCGCGGTCTCCCTCCGATCCAGCGGGTACGTGGTCCCGGCGAAGGCGCCGGCGCCGAGCGGGCAGAGATTCAGGCGCCTCCTGCAGTCCTGAAGCCTGTCCCGGTCGCGGAGAAACATCTCGAAATAGGCCCCGAAGTGGTGGGCGAGCGTCGTGGGCTGCGCCTTCTGCAGGTGCGTGAACCCCGGCATGATCGTCCCGGTATTCTCCTCCATGATCTTAAGAATCTCGGTCAAGAGCGCGGTGAGAAGCTCCCTCGTCTCATCGATTTCGTCGCGGATATAGAGCTTCATGTCCAGGGCGACCTGATCATTCCGGCTCCGCCCCGTGTGAAGGCGCTTTCCGGCATCCCCCACCCGCACGGTGAGCGTCCCCTCGATGAAGGAGTGGATGTCCTCGTAATCCGAGGCATCCGAGAACTTCAGTTTTCCGGATTCGAGATCCCTTTCAATTCCCTTCAGTCCGCCGATGATATCCTCCCGGTCCTCTTCGCTTATGATCCCGCAGTCCGCGAGCATCTGCGCGTGTGCGATGCTGCCGCGGATATCCTGCTTGTAGAACCTCTGGTCAAAGGACAGGGACTCGTTGAATTCCTGTGCCAGCTTGTCCGTCTGTTTCGTGAATCTTCCGCCCCAAAGCTTCATTCCTTTTCCTCCGTATCGATTCTCTCCGTGTCGATTTCCTCCGTGTCAATTTCCAGAAACTCGACATCATCCTCCGTCTCAGCTGCCTCCAAAGGAGCATCTCCGGCGCTCTGTTCCGCCTCCCCGGAATTTTCCCCCTGATTTTCCAGAGACTCTCTCCTCCCACACCGGCGCCTCTCCTCGACACAGAGAAGCGCAAACAGAAGGAGCGAGAGAAGGGAAATCGCGATGCCTGGTTTCAGTCCCCGCGGGAAGTACCGGAATTCCACCGCGTGTTTCCCGGCAGGAATCCGCACCGAGAGGAAGGTCCCGAGATACGGCCTTGTCTCCGCGGCCTCCCCGTCGATCTTCACGCTCCAGCCCTTGTCATAGGGAATGGAGGTAAAGAGTACGCACCGCTCCGCCGCATCCACCGTCCCCGCGACGCGAGTGTCCGTGACCTCGGTTTCCACAAGCGGCCGGCTGGCTAACTTATCCTTCAGCTCCGAGAGCGCCGCGTAGTCGAAGCAGTAGGTCCGCGCCTCCAGCGAAGCGGCGCTGTCATCCGCAATGCTGAGCGATGCGGTCTCGCCGCGGCGCAGAAAGCCGATCTCGAGGAAATAGCGGCGGTTCACGTTGTCAAAGGTCCGCGACGCGCCCGGAAGCTCCGCCTTCACCTTCTTCACCTTGCCGTTCGTCACGAAGACATAGTAGGTGCCGTCCTCCGGCGCCGTGAAGAGATAGTTCTTCCCGTCCTGCTGTCCGACTGCCTCCTTCAGGACCGTGTCTGTCCCCATGACCCTGCACAGGTCGTTCTGCACGTCCGCGGGATTCTCAAATTTCGTGTCCCACTCGCGCTCAAGGCTCTCCGGCACGAGAAAACCGAGGGAAAACGTGTCCGGATTCTCGTAGAGAAACATGCCGTCCTCTTCGCCGAGCATCTTCAGCGCAGGGTTCAGGTTCTCCGACGGGTAAAACGCGTATTTTACGTCCAGAAGAGCGTCCACGAGCGGCGTCGAGCCGTTGATGCTGTAGGCGTTCGTCGAGGACTCGCACCCCACGTCCCGCGTGAAATCCGTCAGCGCCTTGTCCGCCATGCTGGAAAAGAGCGACGCCGAGTGAAACTGCAGGAACGCCCCCTCATCCCGGCTTCTCTGCCCCACCTTCTCGAACCGCACGAACGGACTGTCCGGAACGCTGTCCCGCAGATGCATGACGGCCTCATTGTCCGACACATAGTTTGTCCGGCTCACGGTCGAGACGCTGCTGTAGGCGAAGTTTGCCGCGCTCTCGACGCTCGTCAGCATCACCGCAAGGTAGAGGAGGACCTCCCGTCTCAAGCGCTCTGTCTTCCAGCTCCAGAGCAGGAGCGCGTAGAGCGCCGTGAACAGCATCGCCACGTAGTAGGTCCAGAAGTGGAAATGCTCCTGGTCCACAAATTCCTGCGCGGCGAGAATGAACACGAAGGCCGCGGCAAACGCGGCGGCGTGGTCCCTGATTGTATTGCCTTCCTTGTGGTCGAATGCGCGGAAGCTCAGAAAGAGCACGAGAAAAATGTACAGAAAGCTCTGCCGCGCCGGCAGAGAATTCGGAAAATGAAAGCCGTGCCAGATATAATCCAGGACATTAATCGAGAAGCTCGCGAGAAAGAAAATCAGGACGGATCCGTAAACCGCCTTCTCCTTCAGGGAAATCCTGCGGTTTGCGAAATAGAGGAGCACGAGCTGATACACCGCGACGCCGCAGTAGATGTTCGGCCAGTAGTTGAGCCCGGTTTCGCAGTCGATGTTTCCCATGTGCCGCGCGAGCATGTCAAAGATCGAAAAGTAGGCGCGGAAGGTCTTCGGGAAGGAGAAATTGCCCGACGCAGTGGAGCTTAAGGTGCAGATCTCCGGCAGAAGAACCGCCATCGCGATTCCGCCGGCGATCAGAGAGCAGAGAGCAAACCGCACCGCCGCCCGCCCGACTGCCCTTCTGTCCCGAAGCGTGAGGAAGGCCCGGCACACCGCATAGATCACGAGAAAAATGCAGATCATGATCGAAATATAGTAATTCGACGTGATCGCGAGCGCGAGGCATGCCGTGTAGAGAACCGCGCTTTTTCCCGCAATCAGCCGCTCTGCGCCGAGTGCGATGAGCGGAAACAGGAAGATGCAGTCGAGCCACATGATGTTCCAGTTGTACGCCGCCATGTACGCGGAGAGCGCGTAGAAGACGCCGAAGAGCGCCTCGGCGCCGGTCTCCCGCCCCTCCGTGTGCTCCTGCAGGTAGACTGTCATCGTCAGGCCGCAGAGCGCAGTCTTCAGGACGATCATGTAGGTGATGAACTCGATCACGTACTTCTTCGGGCAGAGCGCGATCAGCCAGTTCAAGGGGCATGCGAGATAGTACGCGTAAACTGCGGAAAAATTGATGCCGAGCCCCGCGTCCCAGGTGAAGAGCAGACTCCCGCCGTGCGTGATCTTGTACTGAAACTCGGAGAAGAACGGCGCGTACTGGTGATAGAGATCCATGTGCAGAAAGCTCTGGTCACCGAACGGGAAGATCCCCCTCGCAATGAAAATGCACAGCATCACAAGGACAGGGATCACAATGGACAGGATCCGCGCGCCCCTCCGGCGTCTCTTCGCTGCTTCTTCCATTAATCGTTTCCTCCGTCAGGTGCCGCCTTGCTGGAAATCATCGTCCCGTCTGTCCGGATAAAGTATCCGTAGTAGCCGTCCATGGAATCGAGAAGCCTGAGTCCCTCCTCCTCCCCGAGCGAGAAGCATGAGGTGCTGAGCGCGTCGCACTCAAGCGAGGACGGGCCGACGACCGTGACGGAGGAGAGGCCGTTCTGGTACGGCATCCCGTCCCGCGGGTTCAGGATGTGATGATAGTGCACGCCGTCCAGGTCGAAGCAGCGCTCGTAAATTCCCGAGGATACCACGGAGAGATCCCGGATCGAAAGCACCTTCACGACGTCCGTGGAGTCCTTCTCCGGTTTCCGGATTGCGACCTGAAAAGCCTCTCCGTCCGGCTTCTCTCCGACGCAGAGCACATTTCCCCCGAGATTAATGAGGGCGCTCCGGACGCCGTTTGCGAGAAGGTAATCCTTCAGGCGGTCCGCGATGTAGCCCTTCGCGAGTGCCCCGGGGTCGATCTGCACCTTGTCGTCCCGGAAGAAAATTTTTGTTCCCTCGACACGGATGTTCCGGAAATTGACCTCCCTGAGCGCATTTTTCAGCGCCACAGGATCCGGGAGCTTCGCCTCGCCGCTCCGGAAGTCCCAGAGACTGCTGACCGGAAGAATCGTCACATCGAAGGCGCCGTCCGTCTTCTCCCCGTACTCGATTCCCTTCTCCGTGATGGCGGCGAGATCCGCGTCCGCCTCCCACTCCGTGACCCCGCTGCCGCGGTGATTCATCCGGTAGAGCGCACTCGTCTCGAGGGTCGGCGAGAACTCGTTCTCGTACTTCCGGCACAGGTCGAAGGCGCCGTCCAGAATCGACTCCTCCCTCGTTCCGTAGAGCGAGACGGAAATCGACGTATCGAAGAGAAAACCGTCCCTGGAGATGGGCTTCTGCCGGTTTTCCCTGTACTGCCTGAAGAAGGCAGCCGCAATCAGAAGAAAAAGTATGCATATCACGGCAGGATATGCATACTTTCGTGACAATTTCCCTTTCAAAATCCTCCCGCCTCTTCAGGGCAGACCTGAATGAACGCTGTCCGCTCAGTTGTTCGAAGTGTTGTTTTTCAGGATCACGTCATGGCTTCCGCCCTCCACGATCGAGGTGGAAGAGACGACTGTGAGACGGGCCTTCTCCTGCAGCTCCGGAATCGAGAGCGCACCGCAGTTGCACATGGTGGAGCGCACCTTGTAGAGGGTAGTCTGAACGCCCTCCGCGAGAGGTCCCGCGTAGGGAACGTAGCTGTCGACACCCTCCTCGAAGGAGAGCTTCTGGGCACCGCCGAGATCATAGCGCTGCCAGTTCCGGGCGCGGTTCGATCCCTCGCCCCAGTATTCCTTCACATAGGTCCCGTTGATTCTCAGCTTTGCCGACGGACTCTCGTCAAACCGCGCGAAATAGCGGCCCAGCATCACGAAGTCCGCTCCCATCGCGAGCGCGAGCGTGATGTGGTAGTCCTGGACAATGCCGCCGTCGGAACAGATCGGCACATAGATCCCGGTCTGCTCGAAGTACTCATCCCTCGCCCGCGCGACATCGATCACTGCCGTCGCCTGGCCTCTGCCGATTCCCTTCGTCTCGCGGGTGATGCAGATGGAGCCTCCGCCGATTCCGATTTTCACAAAGTCCGCGCCGCACTTCGCGAGGAACAGGAAGCCGTCCCGGTCCACGACATTGCCCGCGCCGACCTTCACCTTGTCGCCGTAGTGCTCGCGGATCCAGGAGATGGTCCGCTGCTGCCACTCGCTGAAGCCCTCGGAGGAGTCGATCACAAGGACGTCCGCGCCGGCCTCCACCAGGGCGGGCACGCGCTCCGCATAGTCGCGCGTGTTGATTCCGGCGCCGACCACGTAGCTCTTGTTCTCGTCCAG
>CACXCJ010000022.1 GCA_902766175.1 uncultured Lachnospiraceae bacterium | reverse complement strand
TTATCAATTTGTTATCAAATCACATCCTGAGAGCTCAGAAATGGCGGAAATACGCCATTCTTCGCCCGATTTTCATTATTCAAACTCTATCGTACCCGGCGGTTTGCTTGTGAGGTCGTAGAGCACGCGGTTCACGCCCCTTACCTCATTAATGATGCGGTTCATGCAGGTCTGCAGGACGTTCCAGGGGATCTTGGCCGCCTCAGCCGTCATGAAATCGCTCGTAATGACGCCGCGAAGAACCACTGCGTAGTCGTACGTCCGGCTGTCGCCCATGACGCCGACGGACCGCATGTTTGAGAGTGCGGCGAAGAACTGGCCGCTGCCGGTATCGACTCCGGCTTTCTGAAGCTCCTCGCGGTAAATGTAGTCGGCCTCCTGCACGATCCGGACCTTTTCCGCCGTGACTTCTCCGACAATCCGGATGCCGAGCCCCGGACCCGGGAACGGCTGCCGGTAGACGAGCTTCGCCGGAATGCCGAGCTCCAGGCCGACGCGGCGCACTTCATCCTTGAAGAGCATGCGGAGCGGCTCAACGATCTCCTTGAAGTCAACGTGCTCGGGAAGACCGCCGACATTGTGGTGGGACTTTATGACCGCACCCTTTCCGATGCCGGACTCCACGACGTCCGGGTAAATGGTCCCCTGTGCGAGGAAGTCAACGCGGCCGATTTTCTTTGCTTCCTTCTCAAAGACATTGATGAACTCGGAGCCGATAATCTTTCTCTTCTGCTCCGGGTCTGTGACGCCTGCAAGTTTCCGGTAAAAATATTCCTGTGCATTCACGCGCACAAAATTCAGCTCATACGGGCCGTCCGGGCCGAAGACCGCTGCGACCTCATCCCCCTCGTTCTTCCGGAGAAGACCGTGGTCCACGAAGACGCACGTCAGCTGCTTCCCGACTGCCTTGGAGAGAAGGACCGCGCAGACGGAGGAATCCACGCCGCCTGAGAGCGCGCAGAGAACCTTTCCGCTTCCGATTTCCCTGCGAAGCGCCTTCACGGTCGACTCCACGAAGGAATCCATCTTCCATGTGCCCGCGCAGCCGCAGATATCAAACACAAAATTGTGGAAAAGCTTTGCGCCCTCCGGCGTGTGCACGACCTCCGGGTGAAACTGAACGGCGTAGAGGTTCCGGGAGACATCCTCCATGCCCGCGGCAGGGCAGACCTCCGTGTGCGCCGTGATATGGAAGCCCTCCGGTACCTTCTCGATGTAGTCTGTGTGGCTCATCCAGGCGCTTGTCTGCTTCTCCCAGTTCCCGATCAGCGGCGATGCGCCATCGTCCACGATGACCTCCGTGTGGCCGTACTCTGACGCCGGCGCATGCGAGACGGTGCCGCCCAGAAGATACGCCATGAGCTGGGCGCCGTAGCAGATTCCGAGAACCGGAATGCCGAGGGAAAAGAGCTCCGCGCTGCAAGTCAGCGCGTCCGGGGCATAGACGCTGTCCGGTCCGCCCGTCAGGATAATGCCCTTCGGCGCCATTTCCCGGATCTTCTCAATTGATGTCGTGTACGGCAGAATCTCGCAGAACACGTGGTTTTCACGGACCCGCCGCGCAATCAGCTGCTTGTACTGGCCGCCGAAATCAAGTACGATGATTTTTTCCTGTTCACTGACCTGCAATTCCGCCCTCCTCTTGTCTCGTCCTTCTTGTGCTGACATTTCTGTGCTGTGTCAGAAAGGTCACTGCAGATACTTTTTCAGGTACTGCCCGGTCCAGGAGCGGGGAACGCGCGCCACTTCCTCGGGCGTCCCCTCCGCGATGACGGTTCCGCCGCCGTCGCCGCCCTCCGGGCCCATATCGATAATATAATCTGCGGTTTTTATCACGTCAAGGTTATGCTCGATCACGACGACGGAGTTTCCGCTTTCTGTGAGGCGCCGCAGGATATCTACCAGCTTCGCGATGTCCGCGAAGTGGAGGCCGGTCGTCGGCTCATCGAGGATGTACATCGTCTTTCCGGTACCGCGCTTCGAGAGCTCCGCCGCCAGCTTGATTCTCTGCGCCTCGCCTCCCGAGAGCTCTGTGCTCGGCTGACCGAGGCGGATATAGCCGAGGCCCACGTCGTAAAGCGTCTGGATCTTCCGGGTAATCGAGGGCAGGTTCTTGAAGAATTCGAGCGCCTCCTCGACCGTCATGTTCAGGACGTCATAGATTGACTTTCCCTTGTACTTTACTTCAAGCGTCTCTCTGTTATAGCGCCTGCCGTGGCACACCTCGCACGGGACGTACACATCCGGCAGGAAGTGCATCTCGATCTTTACGATTCCGTCGCCGGAGCAGGCCTCGCACCGCCCGCCCTTGATGTTGAAGCTGAAGCGGCCCTTCGTGTAGCCGCGCGCCTTCGCGTCCGGCGTCGCCGCGAAGATGCTTCGGATCATATCGAACACACCCGTGTAGGTCGCGGGGTTGGAGCGCGGCGTGCGGCCGATCGGCGACTGATCGATCGCAATCACCTTGTCGAGCCTCTCGATCCCCTCCATGCTCCGGAAGGCGCCGGGGATTTCGTGCGCGCGGTTTAATTTCTTCGCGAGGTACTTGTAGAGAATCTCATTTACGAGTGAGGACTTTCCGGAGCCGGAGACACCGGTCACACAGGTCATGACGCCGAGGGGGAAGGAGACGTCGATGTTCCGGAGGTTGTGCTCCGATGCGCCCCGCACCGTGAGCCAGCCGGCCGGCTTTTTCCGCTCTGCCGGAACCGGAATCTTCAGCTTTCCGGCGAGATACTGTCCCGTGATGCTTCTGGGGGATTTCATGAGATCCTCCGCGGTTCCCTGCGCCACGACCTCGCCGCCGTGCTCCCCTGCGCCCGGGCCGATGTCGACAATCCAGTCCGCCGCACGCATGGTATCCTCGTCATGCTCCACAACAATCACGGTGTTTCCGATATCGCGGAGATGCTTCAGGGTCGCGAGGAGCTTGTCATTGTCCCGCTGATGCAGGCCTATGCTCGGCTCATCAAGGATGTAGGCGACGCCGACAAGGCCGGATCCGATCTGCGTCGCGAGCCGGATCCGCTGCGCCTCTCCGCCGGAGAGCGTCCCGGTCGAGCGGGACAGGGCGAGGTAATCGAGCCCAACATCGATCAGAAATGACACGCGGTTCCGGATCTCCTTCAGGATCTGCTCCCCGATGAGCTTCTGCGTCTCCGTGAGCTTCAGGTGATCTAGAAATGAGCGGAACTTGAGAATGGACATATCCGTCGCGTCATAGATGTTCAGGCCGCCGACTGTGACTGCAAGGCTTGACTTCTTCAGGCGCTTTCCGCCGCAGGTCGGGCACGGGGTGATCCGCATGAAGGATTCGTACTCCTCCTTCGCAGAGTCGGAGAATGCCTCCCGGTAGCGCTGCTTCTCGTTCTCGATCAGCCCCTCGAAGGCCACATCGTACACGCCCTGCCCTCTCTGGCTCCTGTAGCGCACCTTCACGTTCTCGCCGCCAGTCCCGTAAACCAGGATGTCGTGAATTCTCTTCGGATAGTCCCTGAAGGGGGTGTCGAGATCAAATCCATAGTGCTCGCAGAGTGCCGTGAGAAGCGCGTTTGTGAAGCTCCCCTTCTGATTGCAGGAGCCCCATCCCGGGGCGATGATTGCGCCCTGGTTGATGGACAGGCTCTGATCCGGAATCATGAGGTCCAGGTCGAACTCCATCTTGTAGCCGAGTCCCAGGCAGTCCGGGCAGGCGCCGAACGGATTATTGAAGGAAAAACTCCTCGGCTCAACCTCCTCGATGGAAATCCCGCAGTCCGGGCAGGCGTAGTTCTGAGAGCACTTCATGGTCTCGCCGCCGACGACATCGGCCGAGGCAATGCCTCCTGCAAGCGCGAGCGCGGACTCCATGGAGTCTGTGAGACGCTTCTCGATGCCGGGCCGGACCACCAGGCGGTCCACCACGATCTCCACGGTGTGCTTCTGGTTCTTGTCAAGCGAGATTTCTTCCGATAAGTCGTAGAGATTTCCGTCGATCTGAACGCGGACGTAGCCGCTCTTCTTCGCCTGCGCGAGCACCTTCTCGTGCCGCCCCTTCTTGCCGCGGACCACAGGCGCAAGAATCTGGATCCGCGTCCTCTCCGGAAGCGCCATGATCCGGTCCACCATCTGATCGATGGTCTGCTTCTGGATCGCCTTCCCGCAGTTCGGGCAGTGCGGGGTGCCGATCCGCGCGTAGAGAAGGCGCATGTAGTCATAGATTTCCGTCACAGTTCCGACAGTGGAGCGCGGATTCCGGTTCGTGCTCTTCTGGTCGATCGAAATTGCCGGGGAGAGTCCCTCTATGCTCTCGACGTCCGGCTTCTCCATGCGTCCCAGAAACATGCGCGCATACGAGGAGAGAGACTCCATGTAGCGGCGCTGCCCCTCGGCATAGATCGTGTCAAACGCGAGGCTCGACTTTCCGGAGCCGGAGAGGCCGGTCAGGACGACCAGCTCATTTCTTGGAATGTTGAGACTGATATGCTTCAGGTTGTGCTCGGAGGCGCCCCTGATCTTGATGTACTGCTTTGCCATAAATCCCCCGTCGTTCGAACTTTTGTTCGAGATAATCCCATTATATCATGAATCTCTCCCACAGGAACCCCTTGATTTCAGGAAGATGCCGAGGGGACGCATCCACCAGACGGATGCGTCCCCTTATTCTGAAAGACAGCTTTCTCGATCCGCCGGTCTTCCGACGGATCTCTTTTTCCCTGCCGCCTTCTCCGATCCAGCCATGCGTCAGATACAGAAGAAACGCAGGCACGCCTCAATTCTGCCGCAGCCCCTCAGAGCACCTTGCTCAAGAACGACTTCAGCCGCTCATCCCGCGGGTGGGCAAAAAATTCCTTCGGCTCGCCCTCCTCGATGAAGTTTCCGCCTGCGAGGAACATGACGCGCGAAGCGACCTCCCGCGCGAAACCCATCTCGTGCGTCACCACGACCATGGTCATCTTCTGCTCCGCGAGATCCCGCATGACGTTTAAGACCTCGCCGACCATTTCCGGATCCAGCGCGCTCGTCGGCTCATCAAACAGCATGACGTCCGGCTTCATGCAGAGCGCCCGCGCGATTGCGATCCGCTGCTGCTGGCCGCCGGAGAGCTGGCCCGGGTAGGATTCCGCGCGGTCCGCCAGCCCGACCTTTCCGAGGTACTCGAGTGCAATCTCCTCCGCCTCTTTCTGGGTCTTCCCCTGAAGCTTTGTAGGGGCAAGCGTCAGGTTCTGCATGATATTCATGTGCGGAAACAGGTTGAACTGCTGGAATACCATTCCCATCCGCTGGCGGAGCTTGTCAATATCCGTCTTCGGGTCGCAGATGTCCGTCCCCTCAAAAAAGATCTGCCCGCCTGTCGGCTCCTCGAGGCGGTTTAAGCAGCGCAGAAATGTGGATTTTCCGGAGCCTGACGGTCCGATCACGCAGACCACCTCACCCTGGCTGATGTCGACCGTGATGTCCTTAAGCACCTCGTGAGTGCCGAATTTCTTGCAGAGTCCCCGGACCTGGATAAAAGGCCTGTCACCGTTCACTTTGCTTCAGTCTCCTTTCCAGATATTTCTCAAACCTTGTCATAATCAGCACGAGCGCAAGATAGATGAGCGCGACCGCCATGAGCGGCATGAACGCCGAATACGTGCGGCTTCGGATGATGTCGCCGCCCTTCGTAAGGTCCTCCAGGGCGATGTAGCCCGCGATCGAGGTCTCCTTCAGAAGGCCGATGCACTCGTTCGCCAGCGCCGGGATCACATTTCGAAATGCCTGCGGCATGACGATGTAGGTCATCGTCTCGCGGTAGTTGAAGCCGAGGCTCCGCCCCGCCTCAAACTGCCCGCGGGGAATCGCGAGGATGCCGGAGCGGAAGATCTCCGCCTGGTAGGCTCCGGAGTTCACACCGAACGCAATGATCGCGACGAGGCTCTTGCTGATGCGTACGGAACCGAAGATGACAAAATAAATGATGAGAAGCTGGACCACCACCGGGGTTCCGCGAATCACCGTCAGGTAGATGCCGCAGAGCTTGTCGAGAATCACGAGTTTCCCGGTATTTTCATGGGTGCTCCGCACCATCGCGATGAAAAATCCGATGAGGAATCCCAGAATCACCGCAAATATCGTCAGCTTCAGGGTCACCGCCAGACCGTTTGTCAGATACTGCCAGCGGTTGTCCTTCACGAAATTCAGGACAAAGGAATCAACGAATTTCTGCCACATGAAGTTCTCCTTTGCTGTTCTGGCCCGTTCCACGCCCCCGCATCCTCAGGGTCTCCGCCCTGCGGGCACATTTCCGGCGTCCTATCCCCGGACACGAAAATCCCGGAGTCCGGAACACGGACTCCGGGACCAGTCTGATGCGCATGGGAAATGCTCTTGTATTTCCGGGAACCTGAGGTTTTGCTGAGTCGGATTACTCGGCGGTGATGTACTTCGCGACGATCTCATCCAGCTTTCCCTGATCCTTCAGGTCCTTCAGGGCGCTGTTCACTGCATCAAGCATCGCGGTATTTCCCTTTTTGATGGCGATTGCGTACTCCTCCTCGGTGTACGGGGAATCAATGATCTTCAGCCCCTCCACCTGGCTCACGTACTGCTTCGCCGGCTCGTTGTCGATGACGACCGCGTCCACCTTGCCCTGGGAGAGCGCCTGGACTGCCTCCATTCCCTTGGAGTAGCGCTCGACGGAATCATCTCCGAGGTCGCCTGTGACGTAGATGTCACCGGTCGTGCCCTGCTGGACTCCGACCACCTTGCCCTGCAGATCATCTGCACCGGCGATGTCGGAATCCTCCTTGACAATGATCACCTGCTTCGCGGTCGCGTAGGTATCCGAGAAATCAACGTTCTGCTTGCGGTCCTCCGTGACAGTCATGCCCGCCGCGCCGATATCCGCCTTGCCGGAGGTAAGCTCCGGGATGATGGAGTCGAACGCGATGTCCTCGATCTCAAGCTCAAGTCCCATCTTCTCCGCAATTGCGCTGCAGATGTCCACGTCGATGCCGACGATCTCATTTGCGTCGTGATACTCATACGGCGGGAACTCCGCGTTCGTGACCATCGTGAGCTTTCCAGGGGTGGCCGTCTCAACGGCCGCTGCCGCTCCCGACTCCGCCGCGGAGGTCTCTGCCTTGGACTCCGCTGCCTTGGACTCCGCTGCCGTCGTCTCCGCCGCTGCAGCACTTGTCTCCGCCTTGGACTCTGCCGCCGTCGTGGAAGAGCTGCTGCTGCCGCCGCATGCTGCCAGTGAAGCCGCCATGGATGCGGCCAGAACGGCAGCAAAAATTTTCTTGTACATTTGTTTTTCCTCCCTTTTCTTTCTTCCCCGCGCAGAATACGGCGGGAAATGAATAAAAATACAATTTGATACGCAACAAATTATACCCGATTCCTGACATTATGCAAGTCCGCATCGGAATTTAATCCTGATCCCGGGCTGCGTCAGGGGTCTCCCCGGATTTCAGGATTTTCCACCGGATTTCAGAATTTCCACCGCCTTTTCGTACTGAGGATCCGTCTCAAGCGTCTCATCGTCCTCGACGATGTAATCCGGCTCAATCCCCTTCTTGTGGAGATCCACTCCCTTCGGGGTGTAATAGTGGGCACTCGTGATCTTCAGCGCGGATCCGTCTCCGAGCGGAATCACAAACTGCACGATTCCCTTTCCGTAGGTCTTCGTTCCGACAATCGCTGCCCGGCCGTAGTCCCGGTATGCGCCCGCAAAAATTTCCGAGCAGCTCGCGGAATTGCCATTCACGAGAATCGCGGTCGGGACATCCACCTCGTGACCATCCGTCGCGTAGTACTTCTGCCCGACGCCGTCCCGGCCTGCGGTGTATACGAGCAGTCCGTCCGGCAGCATGTAATCGAGCATCTCGACACCTGCAGCCACATCGCCGCCGGGATTGTCCCGGAGATCAATGATGAGCTTCTTCATGCCCTGCGATTCGAGCGCGTCCACCGCGTCCTTAAACTGCTGCGTCGTCGCGGTCTCAAACATCGCGATCTGAAGGTAGCCGATTCCGCCCTCCCTCATCTCATACGCGACCGTCGGAATATCCACGGCTCTCCGCGTCACATCGAGCGTCACCTGCTCCCGGTCCTCTCCGCGGAGAACAACCATCTCCACCTTCGTCCCCTCTGCGCCGCGCACGTACTGCTCCACCAGAAGGTTTAAATCCATGCCCGCGGTCTCCTGTCCGTCCACGGAGAGCAGCTCATCCCCCGCGAGAAGTCCCGCCTCCTCCGCGGGAGAACCGGGGAACACCCGCACGACTGTCATGGCACCGGTCTCGCTGTCCTGGCCGAGAACCGCCCCGATGCCGTAGTAGGTTCCGGAGGTTTCCTCCGTCAGCTTCTCATACTCGCCGGCCGAGTAGTAAACGGTATAAGGGTCACCGAGCGCGTCCGCCATCCCGTGGTAGATGCCCTCCTCGACATCCTCCGCTTTTTCATCAAAGAGGTAGTTCTCGTGTATCACCTTCTGGATCAGACGGATCTTGGAATCGATGCGGTCGTAGTCCAGGTTTTCCGGGTTTGCCTCGGAAGGCGTCGCGATGACACCGGTGTCCTCGACTCCCGCCTGCACCGTGCTGTTTCTGCTGTCCAGCACCCGGAACAGAATTGCAAACGTGACTGCCGCGAGGACCGCGATCACCCCGGCGGAAGCAAAAAAGCCGATGAGAAAGCCCTTCCAGAAGCGCTTCTTCGCCTTCGCTGCCTTTCCTGTCTCCGCCGCTCCGACGGCATTTTCTGCAGCTGCCGTTCCGGCCTCACGCTCCGCTCCTTCCGTCTCCGCCGTCACGGCGCCATTCTCCGCCTTCTGCTCCGGCATCTCTTCCGCCTGCCTTTTTTCTTCATTCATGTCTTACTCCTGTCCGTCATGGCCGCACATAGCTCAGCGGATTCAGATACGAGCCCCCCGAGCGCAGTCCGAAGTGAAGATGCGGGCCGGTGGAAATCCCGGTGGAACCGACCTTCGCGATCGTCTGTCCCGCGCTCACGTGCTGCCCGACGCTGCAGTTTAAGCTCGAGCAGTGCAGATACAGGGTGTACACACCTCCGCCATGGCTTAACATCACGTAGTTTCCGGACGATGAGGAATAGGTGGCGATCACGACATCCCCGTCCGCCGCTGCCACAATCGCAGAACCGGTCCCCGCAGAAATGTCAATTCCCTGGTGATTCGAGCTGGCGCCCTTTGTGGGGGAGCTTCTTTTTCCGAACCCGGAGGTCACGCGGCTGCTCGCAGGGCACGGCCACGTGAAGCGGATATTCCCGAGGGATTTTGCCGGCGCAGCAGCTGCCGCCTCCGCGGAGGAGGTATCCTTTTTGCCGGCCGCGCTCTCTTCCGCCTTCCGCCTGGCCTCTTCCTCAGCCTTTTTCCTCTCTTCCTCGGCCTTTTTCCGCTCTTCCTCCTCGCGCTTCTTCACCTGCTCCTCGACCGCGCGGATTTCGCTCTCTTCCGCCTCGATCTGATCCTCATAGCCGGAGAGATCCTCCTCCGCGTCTCCGATCTGCGCGGCATAGGACGCGATCTGCTTCTGCTTCTCCGACATCAGCGCCTGAACCGACTCCTGCTTCGCGGATTCATCGCTCCGGAGAGACTCCAGATCTGCCTTTTCCTCCTCGATTTTCTGCTTCTTGTCCCTGATATTCTGGCAGTTTGCGGCGTAGAGATCAAGCTGATTCCTGTCATAGCTGGAAATTTTCTGCACATACTCGGTGTAATTAAAGAGCTCTGACAGATTCCTGGAGGAGAGAAGCAGATCGAGAAAGCCGGTGTTCCCCTTCTCGTACATGTATTTGATGCGGAGCTTCATGCTGCCGTACTGGCGCTGCCGGAGCTCCTCCGCTTCCTGAAGCTCCTGCTCCGTGCTGTCGAGCTCCTGCTCCTTCCCGCCGATCTTTCCGTCGAGGCGGTCTATCTCGCTCTGAATCCCCGTGAGATCCGCGTCCAGCTTCTTCACATACGCAGAGAGATCCGATTTCAGGGAGTTCAGCTCCGAAATCATGCTCTTCGTCTTCTCCCGCTCGGCCTCCAGCTTCTTTTTCTGCTCCGCCGCGCGGTCCATCTTCTCCTGCTCCTCAGCCGTCGGCGCCGCCTGTGCAATGAGCGCTGTGCGCGGCGCAGCGAAGAGGATGCCGAGAGACGCGAGAAAAGCAGCCGAAGCTGCCAGGACTTTTTTCCTGCAGGAATTCCTCATACCTTCAGATGCCTCCGGATCGTAAAGAAGCTCACGAAAAATCCGATGCCGATTCCGAGCGCCAGGGACGCCGCGGTGAGGGTCGGAAAAACCGCCCTGAGCGGCAGGAACTGAAAGATATCGGAGAGCATGCCGAAGCGCTCGGTGAGATACCGGAGCGCTCTCCCGTAGAGAACAGCCACGACCGCAAGCGGAATCAGGGCGCCGGCGAGACCGATGAGGGTTCCCTCGATCACAAACGGCGCCTCGATCATGAGGTTGGTTGCGCCGATCATCCGCATGATTTCATGCTCTGTCCGATGAAAGGCGGCCGCAACGGAAATCGTGTTGCTTATAAGGAACACAGCGACCATGACAAGAATCGTGATGATGCCGAAGGAGAGAAGGGTCAGCACCCGGTTCAGTCTCATGAGCGTCGTGACAGCGCTCCTTGAGTAGTTCACCTGCCGCACGCCCGGAACCTGGTTCAGCCACTCGACAAAACCAGTCTGCTCATCGATGCTGTTCAGCAGAATAGAATAGGAAGCGCTGCCCGCGAGCGGGTTGTCCTCCTCAAATCCCTCCGCGAGTTCCTCCCTGCCGGCGAAATACTGCTTTTTAAAGTTGTCCCAGGCCTCCTCAGCGGAGATGTAGTTGATCTCCCTCACTTCGGGCCGCGCGCCGATTTCCCGGCCGATCTCCCTGATCTGCTCCTCGGTGAGGTCCTCATTAAAAAGAACCGTGACCCCGACATTGTTCTCGGCATTTTTCACCACGTACGTCAGGTTTGTCACTGCGCAGTAAAACATGCAGAACAAAAAGATACATGCCGCAACTGTCGCCACGCTCGCAAGCGAGAACTTGAGATTCCGGCATATATTCTTAAGGCTCTGCTTCAGGCAGTAGCCCGCTGTACTGAAATTCATTGACCCGACTGCTCCTTGTCACTTAAAAGCGTCCCGCGGTTCAGGACAATCAGCCTCTTGTGCATGCGCTCCACGATATCCCGCGAATGCGTGATCACCACAACCGTGGTGCCGCGGCGGTTGATCTCATCCAGCAGATTCATGACATCCTCTGCGGTCTTCGCGTCGAGATTTCCGGTCGGCTCGTCCGCCAGCAGAAGCTTCGGCTGATTCACCAGGGCCCGTGCGATCGCGACCCGCTGCTGCTCTCCGCCGGAGAGCTCGCCGATCTTCGCCTTGTACTTCGCGGAGAGTCCGACGAGACGCAGCGCTTCCGGGACATTTTCCCGGATCTCCCGGTTCGTCTTCCCGATCACGCGCTGCGCGAATGCGACATTGTCATAGACGTTCAGCTGCTTTAAGAGGCGGAAGTCCTGGTAGATCACGCCGATGGTCCGCCGGTACATCGGGATCCGGCGCCTCGGAAGCGAATTCAGCTCCACGCCGTTCACCGTGATGGTCCCCTCCGTCGGCTCTGTTTCCTTCATGAGAAGACGCACGAGCGTGGATTTTCCAGCACCCGAGCGTCCCATGATAAACACGAACTCGCCGTCCTCGATCTTGAGGCTCACATGCTTCAGGGCCTGAGAACGGCGGTCATAGGTTTTTGTGACATCATCCAGGAGGATCATCAGTACTCATTTTTCTCCATATAATTCATGTACTTCACGACCATCAGCGCGATCTTGAAGGTGATCGCGTCCTCAAAGACACGGAGATCCAGCCCGGTCGTCTTCTGGAGCTTGTCCAGGCGGTACACCAGCGTATTCCGGTGAATGTAGAGCTGGCGGCTGGTCTCGGATACGTTCAGATTGTTCTCGAAGAACTTGTTGATCGTCTGCAGCGTCTCCTCGTCGAAATCGTCCGGGTTCTTTCCGTCGAAGATCTCGCGGATAAACATCTTGCAGAGCGGGATCGGCAGCTGGTAGATGAGGCGGCCGATGCCGAGGCGGGAGTATGCGACGATATTCTGGTCGCCGTAGAAAATTTTCCCGACGTCCAGCGCCATCTTCGCTTCCTTATAAGAGCGGGACACCTCCTTGATTTCGTTCACGACCGTGCCGTATGCGATGTTCACATCCGTGACGCCGAGCCCGTGCAGGCCGTCCAGGATCTCCTCCGCGAGGTGATCCAGATCCTCGTAGCTTTCTCCTTCCCTGAGCTCCCGCACCAGAATGACGTTCTTTCCGTCCACCGCGGTGACAAAATCCTGGTTCTTTCCGGAAAACAGGGAGCGCACGCTCTCGAGGACATTGACCTCCTTGTTGTCTGTCGTCTCGATCAGGAAGACGACGCGCCGCGCATCCGTGTCGATGTGGAGCTTCTTCGCGCGGTTGTAGATATCCACCAGAAGGAGGTTGTCGAGGAGAAGGTTCTTAATGAAGTTGTCGCGGTCAAAGCGCTCCTTGTATGCGGTCATGAGGCTCTGGATCTGGAACACCGCCAGCTTTCCCACCATGTATGCGCCGTCGCTCGTGCCCTGTGCAAGGAGAATGTACTCCAGCTGATTGTCATCAAATACCTTGAAGAACTGGCGCCCGTTCACGACCTGGGAATCCGCAGGGGAATCCGCGAACGCGAGCGCAGAGGGCTCGTACTCCTCTGCTCCGGAAAAAGTGCCAGCAAGGACCTTTCCGTCCGTATCTGTGATGCAGAAATCAATTCTCGTGATGTTTTTCAGCCCCTCTAATGTCGTCTGAAGAATTTGATTTGAAATCACCGTTTTCTCCTTTCTCCGCCCTCAGGATCAAAACCGGAGTCTTCAGAATGCGCCCTGGAAACACACAGCCGAAACAGAAGCCGGAAACGCACTCCTCCCCTCTGTCCTGTCGATTCCATTCAGAACTATCATAAGGCACATTCACGGGAATTACAAGCAAATTGTATAAATATTCTTGCCTTTCCTGTGCACTTTTCACATTTCTCACTCACAGAATTGTCTACTTTTCATGATGTTCCGGAGCGCTTCCCATGTAAATACGGCGATTTGCAGGCGCCGGCGCCTCTCAGTCCTTTCGCAGGACGATCCTCCCTTCCTTAAGGAGAATTTTTCTTTCCTTCAGAAGATGTCCGATGGCTCTCTTGAACGCGCTCTTTGAGAGATGGAACACGCGCCGGATTGTCTCCGGGTCCGTGTCATCGCCGTAGGGAAGCTCTCCTCCCGCCTCCTGAAGTCTCGCGAAAATCATGTCCGCGTCGCTTCCAAGCTGCCGGAAGGCCTTCTCCCTCGGGCTCAGATCCAGCTTTCCGTCCTCCCGGACGCGCGTCACCCGGGCGGTGATCTCCTGTCCGACCGAGTAGTCCCCGTAAACCTCGCTCCTCGGGATTAATCCGAAGCAGCGGTCATCCACCGCGACGAACACGCCCATATCCCGGACCTCATAGACAGTACCGCGGACCTCATCGTCCTCATGATAGTTTTCCGCCGGCTTAAGATAGGGGTACACATGCATGGTGGCCGCCAGACGGCCGCTGTGGTCCACGTAGAGCGCGGCAAGGACCTTCTGGCCCGGCTTTATCTCTCCCTCCCGTTCGCGGAACGGAAGCAGGACGTCCCGCTCCAGGCCGATGTCGAGAAACGCCCCGATCTTCGTCACGTCACGGATCAGGAGCTTTCCGACCTCGCCGACCGTAAGAAGCGGCTGCCTCGTCGTCGCGATGGGTCTCCCGGAGCTGTCTTTATATAGGAAAACAGAGAGCTCGTCCCCGATCCCTGCGCCCTGCGGCACCTGCTTTTTCGGAAGCAGCACAGCCTCCTGCCCCTCGACATCCTCCGGCGCCGCGAGATAGGCGCCGAATTCACGGAAGCGGACGATTTTCCATTTCACGATTTTTCCGATTTCCATATGATTCCTCCGGATATGCTGGAGTTACCTGGTTTCTAAAAAAGGCGCCGAGTCTTTCAACTCGGCGCCTCATCAGCTGGGCTAGAAGGATTCGAACCTTCACAATGACGGAGTCAGAGTCCGTTGCCTTACCATTTGGCGATAGCCCAATTTCTGCAACGAAAAGAATTATATCCTCTGGCTCCCGCCTTGTCAACAGGTTATTTCACCCGGCACAGGACAAAGTACAGCGCCATGCAGCTGTAGCGGTACGTGTCAACGAGTGCGTCCCGGTCCACGGTCGTGGTGCCGCCGGACGACAGGATCTTAAGATCCCGGTGACTGCACAGCTCCTCCGCAAAGCGTGTAATTTTCCGCCACTCGGCATAGGTATCCTCTCCGGTGTCCGCGCCCTCAAGGATGAGCCGGAACACCTCCGCCGCATAGGTCTTGAGATTCCCCGCGATTTCCACCGGCGCCGCCTCTCCGTCCTTCAGCTTCCGCCAGAGCGCGTCAAGAAGATTCCGGAACAGGATTCCGCTGTCTATCTCCTCTCTGCTGTAGGAAATTTCAAAGTCCAGAACCGAGAGATAGCTGCGGATCGAGGCAACGAATTCTTCCTCGGAAAGATCGGTCTCCAGGATTTCCCTGAGGCGCCCGCGCTGCGGCTCATTCAGCCTGTCATAGCACTGGAGCAGGATGTCGTTTTCCGGTGCATTCACCGCACTTGTCTTCTCCCGGCGGAAATTGAGAGCCTTCGTAAGCTCCTGTTTCCGGAAGAAATGGTACGCCGCCGCGTTTCCGAGGAGACCGGTCATCCCGGCGGCTGTGGAAGCATTGATCAGGTTTCCGAGCCCCGGGAGCCAGCCGACTGCCGCCTGCGAGATGCCGCGCCCCGCGATGGACGCTCCCGCTGCGCTCAGGACCCCTCTCGCCATGCTCTCCGTCACCTGGATTCCGAATACGCGGCCCAGCTGAATCACCATCTTGATCTGCAGCGGAGTGATCAGCAGCGTGTCGGACAGAGGAATCTGCGCGAGGCCGGCACCCGCAAGCGCAGCCTCTGCCTCCGTCCTGCGGATCACGGCGAGACACTCTCTCCGCTGCTTGTCCGGCAGCACGACGCGGGGCACAAGCCCCGAGGCGCGGATCTCCGGAACCTCTTCGTTTGAAAAATACTCCTCGCGGAGACGCAGAAGCAGCTTTTTCAGGCGGAGCTTCCGGTAATCGCTCGTGCCGATGTCCACGGATGCGCCGTCCTTCAGGACAACCGTCATGGCTGCCGCGGTCGAGTCCCTCC
Organism: uncultured Lachnospiraceae bacterium; assembly: GCA_902766175.1. Taxonomy (GTDB): domain Bacteria; phylum Bacillota; class Clostridia; order Lachnospirales; family Lachnospiraceae; genus Moryella. The sequence continues at coordinate 3,768 of CACXCJ010000022.1, read as the reverse complement.
TCCCCTTCCTGTCCGGAAGCACCTCGATCCGGTCGATGTCCGCGTAGTTTATGTAGTAGACGGTCTTCGAGAGATAGCGCGCGAAGTAGATGCCCGTCCGGGTAAACACCATGCCGAAGCGGCCGTTTCCGCGGATCGTCGTGTCAAGAAATGCGCAGACATCCTCCAGCGGCATGCTTCTGTCGTAGTACATGAGCAGGAGATTCTTGATCTTCTCCGAGATTTCCGGGTACCAGTACTGCTTTCCGCTCTCACGGATGCGGCTCTCCTTCACGAGGTCCCTTATGACCGCACACTGATCTTCCTTCATAAAACGCCCCTCCTTTGATTCTGTATTCATTGTACTTCATTGCGGGGGGCTTTCAAGAAAAAGAGAGAGTTTTCCGTTTTTCCGGAAAACTCTCTCGAAGGCTGGGCTGGCCGGATTCGAACCGTCGGAATGAAGGAGTCAAAGTCCTTTGCCTTACCGCTTGGCGACAGCCCAGAAGCATGCACTTATTCTATCACACCGGACGCGGCCGGGCAAACAGGAATTGCCGGCGTCTCTGCCGGCTCCGACGGGACGCCGTGCACAGTTTTCCGGAGGAAATGCGGGATTTCATGAACACTGTCTAAAAATTATCTATACTTGTTTTTTACTGTTATAAATATTATCTTAATGAATAGGCATGCCGGCGGGATTTTTTACGGATTCCGCCGGGGCTACTCAAAAAAGAAGGGGGACTTGATTCACATGGAAACGTATTTCGCCGTAGGTTTTTTAGGCGCGCTCGTCGCACTTGTGTTTGCGCAGAGCCGCCGGAGCGCGGTCATGTCCAATTCCGAGGGCACAGACCGCATGAAGAAAATCGCTTCCGCCATCCGTCAGGGCGCTGATGCATACCTTAAGCAGCAGTACAGCACGGTCGCGAAGATTTTTGCGATTGTCTTCATCATCCTCGTCATCATGGCATTCGGAACGAACGGGGCTATGCTCTCGAAGTTCACGCCATTTGCCTTCCTCACGGGCGGCATCTTCTCCATGCTGGCCGGCTACATCGGCATGAAGATCTCCACACAGGCAAACTCCAGGACAGCGAACGCCGCATCGGAAAGCCTGAACAAGGGTCTCCGCGTCGCATTCGCGTCCGGCTCTGTCATGGGCTTCACGGTCGTGGGACTCGGCATGCTGGATATCTCGATGTGGTTCTTCCTGCTCCGCTTTGTCTTCGGCGTGAATGATCCGCTTGCGCTCGGCAACATCATGGTCATGAACGGCATGGGTGCCTCCTTCATGGCGCTGTTCGCGCGTGTCGGCGGCGGCATCTACACCAAGGCGGCCGATGTCGGCGCGGACCTCGTCGGAAAGGTCGAGGCAGGCATTCCGGAGGATGACCCGAGAAACCCGGCCACCATCGCGGACAATGTCGGTGACAATGTCGGCGATGTCGCCGGAATGGGCGCGGACCTCTACGAGTCCTATGTCGGCTCCATTCTTGCCACATTTGCGCTGGGCCCGCTCGCCTATGCCGGCAAGGGCCTCGGCTGGCAGTCGATGCTCCTTCCGGTCTGCCTCGCAGTGACCGGCATCCTCTGCTCCGTGATCGGTTCCTTCCTCGTGAAAACCGAGGAGAACACGGATCAGAAATCCCTGCTCGGCTCTCTCCGCAAGGGCACCTATACGGCAGCCGTTCTCGCGGCAATCGTCGCCGCTCCTCTCACCTACATGCTTCTCGGAAACATGGGAGTCTACGTCGCGATTCTCTGCGGCCTGATCGGCGGCACCGCAATCGGCTACTTCACGGAGTACTACACCTCTGACACCTACAAGCCCACGCAGGACCTCTCCGCTTCGTCGCAGAGCGGCGCCGGACCTCTGATCATCGGCGGCCTGTCTCTCGGCATGAAGTCCACGATGCCGTCCATTCTCATTGTCGCGGCGGCGGTCATCATCTCCTTCATCGCGGCCGGCGGCTATACAGACTACAACATGGGCCTCTACGGCATCGGCATCTCCGCTGTCGGCATGCTCTCCACGCTCGGCATCACGCTGGCGACGGACGCCTACGGACCTGTGGCGGACAATGCGGGCGGCATCGCGGAGATGGCCGGGCTTCCGGAGGAAGTCCGCGACCGCACGGACGCGCTGGATTCCCTGGGGAACACCACGGCTGCGACCGGCAAGGGCTTCGCAATCGGTTCCGCTTCTCTGACCGCTCTCGCACTTCTTGTCTCCTATGTCTCGATCGCTGACACGAAGCTCGCCGCGGCAGGCAGGGACGCGATGAGCCTCGCACTCACGAATCCGACTGTTCTGGTCGGTCTCTTCATCGGCGCAATGCTGACATTCGTCTTCGCCTCCTACACCATGAGCGCTGTGCAGACTTCCGCGCAGAGCATCGTGAAGGAGGTGCGCCGCCAGTTCCACGAGATAGCGGGGATCATGGAGGGCAAGGCAGATCCTGAGTACGCGAAGTGCGTCGCAATCTGCACAAAGGGCGCGCTCCACGAGATGATTGTTCCTGCCCTCCTCGCCATCATCGTCCCGATCTGCACGGGCCTTGTCCTCGGCTGTGAGGGCGTGGTCGGGCTTCTGGGCGGCGTCTCCGTCACCGGATTTGCGATGGCGGTCTTCATGAGCAACGCCGGCGGTGCCTGGGACAACGCAAAGAAGTACATTGAAAAGGGAAACTTCGGCGGCAAGGGCTCCGAGAACCACAAGGCGGCAGTCGTCGGAGACACGGTCGGCGATCCCTTCAAGGACACCGCAGGACCGTCTCTGAACATCCTGATCAAGCTCTGCTCCACGATCTCGATCGTCTTCTCCGGACTGATCGTGACTGCAAACCTCGCGCAGATGTTCATGCACTGATTTTGTTTCATGCAGCAAAGGGGTACGGTATGAAAAAGGTAATTGAAGCAGCCGCTTTATCACTGGGTCTTATCATGACAATGTCCTCTGTCTCATTCGCAGGAAGCTGGAAACAGGACAGCACCGGCTGGTGGTATCAGAATGATGACGGAAGCTGGCCCGTTTCAGGCTGGCAGTGGATAGACGGCAATCAGGACGGAACTGCCGAGTGCTATTACTTTGACAACGGAGGGTACTGCCTCTTTCATACGACCACACCAGACGGGTACCAGGTCGATGAAAACGGTGCCTGCATTGTAAATGGAGTCGTGCAGACAAAATCCGTCCCCGCTTCTTCCAATTCCACGGAAGCCCTGATCGCCCAGCGGAAGGCAGAGATTGCGGCATCTCAGGCCTCGAGTCCGATCACCGCGGCACACAGCCTGGAGGACTACTATAAATACGTTCCTGCCGAGGGGCAGGCCCAGGCAGAACAAATCTGCAGGGAAATTGCAGACAATATCCTGGGAGATCCGAATATTACGACTGACGAAAAGCGGGTTGAAGCCGCAGCCGAAACGGTCGCAGCGTACTGCGCCCAGGATACCTATGGGTCAGACAGCAATAAGTGGTACAGAAGCCCATACGGAGTATTCGTAGCCGGCGTCTATACCTGTGCCGGATCCACAAGAGCTCTGGGACGCGTGCTTGACTATATGGGATACAAGTGGAACCACCGCAATCCCAATCAATATACCCATCAGTGGTGCGAGCTGTATCTCAATGGCCAGCCCGCTTATGCGGATGGAATGAGCGGATTAGCCGGTTATGGCACTGAGTCCGCAGACGGTGACATGAACTTCTTTAATGACGACTTAAATAACGGAAACACCATTGTCTGGATCTTCTAAACAGCGGATCACACGGAAAGAGAGAGC
>CACXCJ010000021.1 GCA_902766175.1 uncultured Lachnospiraceae bacterium | reverse complement strand
CAGAGGCTGCCGTCTCGCGGTCACCTATCCGGAGATCGCCGAGATGCAGACCACCGCGGTGATCCGTGCGGCCATCCGTGTCCAGAAGAATCATCCGGACTGGAAGGTTGTCCCGGAGATCGAGATCCCGCTGGTCGGCGACGCGAAGGAGCTGAAGTACGTGAAGAAGACGGTCGTCGAGACCGCTGACCGGGAGATCAAGGCTGCCGGCTCGGACCTTCAGTACAAGGTCGGCACCATGATCGAGATCCCGAGAGCCTGCATCGTCGCGGACGAGATCGCCAAGGAGGCGGATTTCTTCTGCTTCGGCACGAATGACCTCACGCAGATGACCTTCGGCTTCTCCCGCGATGACGCCGGAAAGTTCCTCGGCGCTTACTACGACGCGAAGATCTTCGAGAGCGATCCGTTCGCAAAGCTTGACCAGAACGGTGTCGGCGACCTCATGAAGATCGCGATCGAGCGCGGCAAGTCCACGAACCCGAACCTCGGAATCGGCATCTGCGGCGAGCACGGCGGCGATCCGTCCTCCGTCGAGTTCTGCCACGACATCGGCCTCGACTATGTTTCCTGCTCCCCGTTCCGCGTCCCGGTCGCAAGACTGGCAGCGGCGCAGGCACAGATCAGAAATCCGCGCAAGTAATTTCATGATCACAGCGCCAGAAGTCCTCCCCCGCGCGGCATGTGCCGGGAAGCGCGGGAGGACCTGACGGCACGATACTCAGCAGCCCGCCCTTGTGTGCGCACAAGAGCGGGCTGTATTTTCTTTCGCCGATGGGATATAATCCAGACAGAAGGACCTGTGCAGCTTTCAGGAAGGGGAGACCGGCATGGAGTATCAGATCTACACGGACGCCTCGGTGGATATCCCGGACGAGGTGATCCTTGAAAACGGCGTCAGAATCATTCCCATGCAGTATTCGGTGGATGGGAAGGAGCACACGATGTACGCGCGCCTCACAGACGAGGAGGCGAAGCGCTTCTATCAGGACATGCGGGACGGAAAGGTCACGAAGACGAGCCAGATTTCGCCCTATTTCTATGAGCAGGCCTTCCGGAGGGAGGCGGAGGAAGGCAGGAATGTCCTGTACCTCTCGCTCTCGAGCGGCTTAAGCAGCACCTACTCCTCCTCCATCAGTGCGGCGCAGCAGCTCGCGGAAGAATTCCCGGGGTTTCACGGGGAGATGGTGGATTCGCTCAACACGACCGGCGGCCTGGGCATTCTCCTGATGGACGCGATTCAGAACAAAAAGAACGGGATGACGCTGGAGGAGAATGCGGCGGCTCTCCGGAAAAAGGCGGAGAGGACGGCTCTCTGGTTCATGGTGGATGACCTGCGCTACCTGGTCCGCGGCGGGCGGCTCTCCGCGGCTGCGGGCTTTGCGGGAACGGTCCTGAATTTAAAGCCGATCCTGAAGATGACGCGGGAGGGAACCCTGGCGGTTGTCGCAAAGACGCACGGCAGCCTGAAGGCAGAGAACTTTCTCGCGGACACCTTCGCGGGAGCTTCCGATCTCTCGCTCGGCAGCAATGTGATCATTTCCTACGCGGACTGCCCGGAGCGGGCGGAAAACATAAGGAAGAGGATCCTGGAGCTGAAGCCGGCCGCACACGTCTTCCTCACAACCATGACGCCGATCATCAGCGCGCACACAGGCCCCGGAATGTGTGCTGTCGCGCACTTCGGGGACAAGGAATACCTGTAATCCCGTTCGTCACCGCAAAGTCAGAAGTCACAGCCCTCGAGGTGTCTGCACAGGAGAGGGCAGGATAAGGAGGCAGAACATGAACAAGGCAGTTTCTACAAAGAATGCGCCGGCGGCGATCGGACCCTACTCACAGGCCATCCGCAGCGGAAGCACGGTCTATGTCTCGGGGCAGATCCCGATTGATCCGGCGACCGGAAAGTTCGTCTCGGACGATGTCCGGGAGCAGACGCGGCAGGTTCTCACCAATGTGAAGCACATTCTCGAGGCGGCCGGAATGACGATGGGAAATGTGGTCCAGGCGACCGTGTATCTCGCGGACATCGCCGATTTCACGGCGATGAACGAGGTCTACGCGGAATTCTTCGCGGAGCCCTATCCCGCGCGCGCCGCTGTCCAGGTGGCCGCGCTCCCGAGAGGCGCGCGCGTCGAGATCGGCGTCACTGCGGCCGAGTAACCGCCATGAGTCAGACGGTTGAGAAGAAGCAGGACACGCGGAATGCGGTATTCCGCGTGTTTCTTGCGGCCTGTGCCCTGGCGCTGCAGATCTGGTGGCTTTATGCGCAGATTTCGAAGCTCACGGCGCATTTTTCCGGCGCGGCCCCGATCGTGTCCGGCGTCTCCGTCCTGATCGCCCTGATCATCTACGGAAGGCACATGAACGCCGCCATGAAGCTGGTCTGGATTTTTCTCGTTCTCGCGTTTCCCTTCTTCGGGGTTCCCTTTTACGTCCTGGTCGGCCTCAACACCTCAACGCGGCACATGCGGCAGCGCTATGAGAAAATCGACAGGGTTCTCTCAAGGTACATGAAGCAGGACCCGGAGGTGTTTTTAAGTCTCGAGAGGGCGGACCGGCAGGCGGCGAACCAGTTCCGGTATCTGAAGGACTACTGCGGCTTCCCGGCCTTCCGGAACACGGATGTGGATTACTTTGACAACGCATCGGACGCGTTCGAGGCGCAGCTTGAGGAGCTCAGGAGGGCGCGGGAATTCATCTTCATGGAGTATCACGCGATCGAGCAGAAGCAGGCCTTTTCGCGCCTGCACGCGGTTTTAAGGGAGCGCGCGGCGGCCGGGGTCGAGGTGCGCATCTTCTACGATGAGGTCGGCAGCATGGGCTTCATAGACCGCGACTTCATCGGCCGCATGAAGAAGGACGGCATCCGGTGCAGGGTCTTCAATCCCGTTGTCCCTGTCCTGAACCTCTTCATGAATAACCGCGATCACCGGAAAATCACCGTCATCGACGGAAAGACTGCCTTCACCGGCGGATACAATCTCGCGGACGAGTACTTCAACATCACGCACCCGTACGGGCACTGGCTGGACACGGGCGTCAGAATCCGGGGCGATGCGGTCCGCTCCATGACCGCCATTTTCCTCGAGAACTGGAACGCGATCCGGCACGACGACACGGACGATGCCGACCCGTCGCGCTATCTCGCCCTGCGCCCGTACACCTCCCTGGAGAAGGGGTGGTGCCAGCCCTATGCGGACAGCCCGCTCGATGAGGAGCACACGGGCGAGAACGTCTACATGAATCTGGTGAACAGCGCGGAGCACTACGTCTGGTTCATCACCCCGTATCTTCTCATTACGGATGAGATGAGCCGGATTCTGGGTCTCGCGGCGAAGCGTGGCGTGGACGTCCGCATCATCACCCCGGGAATTCCCGACAAGAAATTCGTGTACTGCGCGACGCGCTCCTACTATGCCTATCTCGTGCGCCGCGGCGTGCGGATCTTTGAGTACACGCCCGGGTTCTGCCACGCGAAGCAGGCCGTCTCGGACGACAAAATCGCGGTCTGCGGGACCATCAACCTCGATTACAGAAGCCTGTACCACCACTTCGAGAACGGCGTCCTGATGTATGACTTCCAGGCGGTCCGGGACATGCGGCACATGTTCGAGGATACGTTCCCGGTCTGCCGGGAGGTGACGGAGAAGTACAAGAAGCGCCCGCACGCGATCCGGATCGGGCACGGCCTTCTGCGTCTCATTTCCCCGATGCTCTGAGAATCGGACATTCGGGAGGCTGTTTCCTGTCAACTGCCCGCGGCCCGAAAGGGGAGGCGTTTCCCTATGAGACCTATGAATGAAAAGACAATCCCCCGGACATCCGCGCGGACGCCAGCAGGCTTTCTGCTGCTGCTTTTTCTCACGGTTTTGCTCATCGGCCTGAATTTCTTCACGGGAAGCACATGCATGAGCGCAAAGGAGCTCGCGGCTGCGCTCGCAGGCCGGGACGCGACGGCGGCCGCGATTCTTTTCGAGATCCGCCTCCCGCGCCTCATCGCCGCCGGTGTTCTCGGCGGGGCCCTCGCCGTCTCCGGGTTTCTTCTCCAGACCTTTTTCGCAAATCCGATCGCGGGGCCGTACATCCTCGGGATCTCCTCCGGCGCCCGGCTCACCGTCACGGCCGCGATGCTCTTTTTCGCCGGCAGCGGCCTCGCCTTTTCCTCGGTCGCCATGATCGTCACGGCATTCGCAGGCTCCATGCTGTCCATGGGGCTTATTCTCCTCATCGCCGGCCGGGTGCACCGCATGTCCTTTCTCGTGATCTGCGGCGTCATGATCGGCTACCTCTGCACGGCGGCCACGGATTTTCTCGTCACGTTCGCGGCGGATTCCCAGATAGCGAGTCTTCATTACTGGTCGGTCGGGAGCTTTTCCGGCATTTCGATGGACGAGGTCTGTTTCTTCACGCCGATTGTGCTGACGGCGCTTCTCCTCGCCTTCCTGCTCTCCAAGCCGCTCAGCGCCTATCAGCTGGGAGAGGCCTACGCGAAGAGTCTCGGGGTGGATGTCCGGCGCTTCCGCGTGGAGCTGATCCTTCTTTCCAGTCTTTTCAGCGCTGCCGTGACGGCGTTCGCGGGCCCGGTTTCCTTTGTCGGAATCGCGGTGCCGCAGCTTATGAAGGGGCTCTTTCGGACCGCGCGGCCGCTGATCCTGGTGCCCGCCTGCTTCCTGGGCGGCGCGGTGTTCTGTCTCTTCTCCGACTGGATTGCGCGGACGGCCTTCTCGCCGAATGAGCTCGGGATCGGTTCGGTGACCGCGTTTCTCGGCGCGCCGGTGGTTCTCTGGGTCCTGCTCCGGCGCCGCACGCTCTCGCGCGGAGAGGAGTAGCCGCTGTGTACTCCGGGGGCAGCGGTGTTTCGGCTGCGCTTTCCTGCGCTGGAGCAGCGGCGTTTCGGCGCGCCTTCAGGACAGTACGGCAGCGCACGGGAAAGTGCTTGTACGCCCTGACAGCCCGTGATAGAATCCAGATGCAATTCATTTCACATTCGGTCCGGTGCCTCCCGGGAGGGAGGAGAATAGAGAAACAGGTGAAAATCCTGTGCGATCCCGTCACTGTAACTGGGGAGCACTGAAACTCCTGCGGACGCGTAAACCGCATATTCCGTGCCGCCTGGCGCGGAGATGCCGGCTGTAAAGGCGCGCGGGAAGACAGGTCACTGGCAGAAGCCGGGAAGGCCGTTTCAGTGTGGATCCACAAGTCAGGAGACCTGCCGGACCCAGGGTACCGGAAGCCGGATCACCGGCTCTCGACGTCACGCGGAGTTGACGGTACCGGAAGAAGACTGCCGCCGGCAGTCTGTTTCGTGTACCCCTCTTCTCGCGAAAGAAAGGGGGATTTTTTTATGAAAAAAGCCAGGATCATTCTGGCACTTGCGGCTTCGGTTTCTCTTGCCGCGGGCTGCCTTGCGGGCTGCGGAGGCTCCGGCGGCAGCGCGGGGACCAGTGCGGCGGAGAGCAGCGCGGCGCAGACGACAGAAGCGGAGAGCGGTGCGGTTTCTGATCAGGAGGCAGCGGATCACGTGGCGGATCTCATCGACGCGATCTACGTCCAGGAGAGAACGGACAAAACGGACGAGCAGTGCAGGGAGGCGAAGGAAGCCTGGGACCAGCTCAGCGATTCCGCGAAGAAGCTCGTCTCGGGGCAGAACGCGGACCCCGACTACTTCGGGCGCGACACCGGAGATGCCTCGAAGGACGATCCGCTGAACGAAGATGGAATCGGGGAGAATGAGATCCTTGTGGCGAGCTTCGGAACCTCCTTCAACGACAGCCGCGCGCAGGACATCGGCGGCATCGAGAGAGCGGTGGAGGCGGCGTATCCGGACTGGTCGGTGCGGCGCGCCTTTACCGCGCAGATCATCCTGAACCACATCGAGGCGCGGGACGGGGAGCTCATCGACAACATGGATCAGGCGCTTCAGCGGGCGGTCGAAAACGGCGTGAAGAATCTTGTGATCCAGCCGACGCATCTCATGCACGGCGCGGAATATGATGAGTTAAGCGAGACACTTAAAAAGTATCAGGATCAGTTTGAGACGGCCGTTGTCTCGGAGCCGCTTCTCGGCGAGGTCGGCGCGGACCAGTCGGATATCAACCCGGACAAGGAGGCGGTCGCGAAGGCCGTCACGGAGGCGGCAGTGAAGGATGCCGGGTATGAGAGCCGCGAGAAGGCGGCGGAGGACGGGACGGCGTTCGTCTTCATGGGGCACGGCACCTCTCACACAGCGAACGTGACCTATGACCAGATGCAGACCGTGATGGAGAAGCTCGGTTACGACAACGTCTTCATCGGTACCGTCGAGGGAAAGCCGGAGGACACCTCCTGCGACGCGGTGATCGGGAAGGTGAAGGACGGCGGATACAAGAAGGTGGTTCTCCGCCCGCTCATGGTTGTCGCCGGTGACCACGCGAACAACGACATGGCGGGGGAGGACAGCGATTCCTGGAAGAGCCGCTTCCTCGCATCCGGCGCGTTTCAGGCAGTTGACGCCCAGATCGCCGGGCTCGGCAGGCTTCCGGAGGTGGAGGCGCTCTATGTCTCGCACCTTTCCGATGCGCTCGGGAAGGCGGGCCTTTCCTCCGGAAGTGCGTCCGGAGAGAGTGAAAGCGCAGACGGAGAGAAGAAAGGCGCGGCTGCGGGAGAGGCCGCAGCGGTTCCCGCAGACGGCACCTACAGCGCGGCCTTTACGACGGACAGCAGCATGTTCCATGTGAATGAGGCGGAGAATGGCAGGGGAACGCTCACGGTGAAGGACGGGAAGATGACGATTCACGTGAGCCTCACCTCGAAGAATATCGTGAACCTCTTCCCGGGAACGGCGGAGGAAGCGCAGAAGGCGGGGGCGGCGCTTCTCATGCCGACAGCGGACACCGTGAAGTACGCGGACGGAACGACGGAGGAGGTAAACGGATTCGACATCCCGGTCCCGTCGCTCGAGGAGGAGTTTGACCTGGCGCTCCTCGGCACGAAGGGCAAGTGGTATGACCACAAGGTCAGTGTTTCAGACCCGGAGCCTCTGAAGCAATGAGACGGCACACTTTATTCGCCGCGCTCTGCCTCGCACTTCTCTGTCTCACGGTTGGGTGCGGGAGCAGTGCGCCGAAGAATTCCGGAGAAGGATCAGCCGCCGCAGTGCAGGAAACGCAGCAGGAGGAGCTCTGGTTTTCCTACGCCGGAGGATCCGGCCGCGTGAAGCTCGCGCTGCGGGAGGTCCGGGAGATCAACGGCCGGACGGAGGCGGAGATCGTTTTTTCGAGCAGCCACTACACAAAGGCCGTGGTGGGCGGCGAGACTTTCCTGCCGGAGAGCGGAGCGGAAGACGGGAGCGGGGCACAGAGCGGGCCGGCGGGCAGTGCGGGGACGACCTCCTTCTGGATTCCTGCAGTTCCCGGGCAGGAGACGGATGTCACAGCGACGACAACTGCGATGTCGGAGCCGCATGATATCGACTACAGGATTTTCATCGGTACGCGGGAAGAGGCAGAGCGCTTCTCGGATCATGTCTCCCGCGAGGGAGATCTGAGCGCCCTCGGGGAGCAGATATCCGCCACTCCCTCCGGAGCTTCCTCCTCTTCCTCCGGCGAAGAGACGCCCCTCACGCCGCCTGAGATTCCGGGTCTCACGTATGAAGGGGAGATGCCCCTCGAGTATGCGGAGCAGTTCGCGGTCTTCCGCTATCAGGGCGGCTGCTCGGTTCTCGCCATCCGGAATTCCGGGGAGTATCTCGTGGTGCCGGAGGGAGAGGAGACACCGGAAAACCTTCCGGAAGGCCTAGAGGTCCTGCATCAGCCGCTTCAGCACATCTACAACGCGGCGACCGCCTCCATGTCCTTTTTCTCGGTGCTCGGCGCGATGGACCGCGTTGCGTTCGCGAGCATGAAGCGGGACAGCTGGAAAATTGACGCGCCAAAGGAAGCGTACGATGCCGGCACGCTTCTTTACGGCGGGAAGTACAGCGCGCCGGATTACGAGCTTCTTCTTAAAAACGGCTGTGATCTCGCGCTTGAATCCAGCATGATTTGCTATGCGCCGAAGGTGCGGGAGAAGCTTCAGGATCTCGGCATCCCCGTTCTCGTGGACCGCGAGAGCTACGAGCCGGATGTCTTCGGACGGGTGGAGTGGATCAAGATGTACGGCGTCCTTCTCGGCAGGGAGGACGAGGCGCAGGCGTTTTTTGAGGAGCAGAAGGAGATCCTCACGCGTCTCAGCGGCCAGGCGGACACCGGAAGGAGCGCGGCGTTTTTTGCGGTGCGCCCGAACGGCGCCGTCTCCGCGAGAGCGAGCGCGGATCTGGTGCCGGATATGATGAAGAAGGCGGGCGGCCATTATGTGTTTGACGATCTGAAGGGGGACGGCTCGACCCATACCGCCGAGCTCACCATGGAGCAGTTCTACGCCGGCGCGAAGGACGCGGATTTTCTTGTGTACAATGCAGCGATCGAGGCGCCGCTCCAGAGCACCGCAGATCTTCTGAAGCTGAATCCCCCGTTCGGGGATTTCAAGGCCGTGCGCGGGGGGCAGGTCTATGAGGTGGATGACAGCTGGCTTCAGTCGTCCGCATCGCTCGGCAGTATGCTGTGGGATTTCCACCTGATGTTTGCGGGTGGGGACCCGGAGGAATTCACATTTCTGAAAAAACTGGAGTAGGGGAGCAGGCATGCCGTGCGGTGAGCGGAAGGCATGCGGAGAGCGCCCTGAGAGACCGGGCGGATGCCCGGAACCGGAGAGAGCGGCCGCTTGACTGCCGCGGAAGGAGCTTTTGTGGTTCATTTTGTCGGGGCGGGCCCCGGGGCCGTGGATCTCATCACGGTCCGCGGCCGGAATCTTCTTGAAGCGGCGGATGTCGTGATTTACGCGGGGTCTCTCGTGAACCCCGCGCTTCTTGAAAAGACGAAGCCGGGCTGCCGCGTCCTTGACAGCGCGCGGATGACCCTGCCGGAGATCCTCCGGGAGATGGAGCGGGCGGAGAAAGCGGGACTCACGACGGTGCGCCTCCACTCCGGCGATCCCTGTATTTACGGCGCGGTCCGGGAGCAGATGGAAGAGCTCGGAAGGCGCAGGATCCCGTACGATGTGACGCCCGGCGTCACGGCCTTCTGCGCGGCGGCGGCATCGCTCAAGACTGAGCTCATGATTCCCGGCCTCTCCCAGTCCGTGACGATCACGAGGGCGTCCGGGCGGACGGCTGTCCCGGCGCGGGAGAGCATCCGTTCCTTCGCCGCGCACCGCGCGGTGCTGGCGCTCTACCTCTCTTCCGCGAAGGCGGAGGATGTGAAGCGGGAGCTTCTTGCCGGCGGGTATCCGGAGACGACCCCGGTCTCCGTGGTCTTCAAGGCCTCCTGGCCGGAGGAGGTGATCCTTCGCTCCGACGTGGCGCATTTCCCCGCTGCGATGCGGGAGAAGGAAATTGACCGGTCCGCGGTGATTCTTGTCGGGGAAGCCCTGGGCAGGGAAGGCGGCGCGT
>CACXCJ010000020.1 GCA_902766175.1 uncultured Lachnospiraceae bacterium | reverse complement strand
GCGGAAGAAACCGGTGATGTTGTAGTGGATGGAGACGGAGCCCGGCGGGTCGTTCTTCATCTTGCGGGTCGCATCGATCATGCCCTGCGCGCCTTCCATATCGACATAGGGCTTCGAGTCCATGCCGCCGACAATTCCGGCGCCGCCGACTGCCATGTTCGCCTTCTCATGGGCGATCAGGATCGTCGGGGAGATGGAGTGGTAGCCGCCGCCCGCGGGGTTCGTTCCGTAGATGCCGACGATGACCGGAACGCCCATCTGGTTCAGCTCGGAGTTGCGGTAGAAGGGCGTGCCGCCGCCGCGGCGGTTCGGGTAGACCTTCTCCTGCTCATCCAGCTTCACGCCGGAGCAGTTCAGGATGTAGACCAGCGGAATGCCGAGCATCTTTGCGGTGTCGGAGCCGCGGAGGAGGTTATCCGCCTGGCCCGGGACCCACGCGCCGGCCATCTTCTTGTTGTCGGAGGCGATGATGACCGCCCACTTTCCGTTGATGCGGCCGAGGCCCTTCACGATGCTGGTGGAGATGATGCCGATCTTCTCCTCATCGTTGTCCTGCGGATTGTAAATCGTGTTCAGCGGGCAGAAGGAACCCGGATCGACGAGCTCGTTGATTCTCTCGAGAGCAGTGTACTGACCCTTCGCATGGATCTTCTCATCGCTCTGGCCGGCGGAGAGCATCTTCTCCGCCTGCTCGTGAATCTCTGTCTCAATCTTTTTCAGTTCCTCCGCATTCTCCGCGTTCGGCTTGACTGCCGGCGCCTTGAGAACCGGCATGTGCTGGAAATAGCGCGGCATAGAATAATCATTCATTTTCGTATCTCCTCTTTTGTCATTCGTGTGGCAGGGACCTTTACTTGTTCTCCTTCGGAACCTTGATGAACGCCTGTCCGGGGTCAATGTCCTCACGGATCATGCGGATGATCTCCGGGCCCGGCCCTTCCATCAGCTGTGCTCTGGAGACATCGATCTCAAAGCCGGTGTTCTCAACGACCATCTCCGGCGTGGAGAATGGATAGTAGTAGGCGAGGTACATGCGCTTGGTCTTCTCATCGAACTTCATGATACCGAGGTCAGTGACCACCATCTGCGGACCGCGGTTGCCGGGCAGCCCTGCCGCCTCGCGTCCGCCGGGGCCTGTCATCCAGCCCGGACTCGTGATGTAGTCGACCTTGTCCATGAATCTTCTCTTCTGGTGCTGCATCATGATGATCGTGTTGCAGTAGGTCGCGATGCCGTTTGCGCCGCCGGATCCGGTGAACCGGGTCGCGGGCTTCACGTAGTCTCCCTTGCCGAAGATGCAGGTGGAGTTCACATTGCCGTACGGGTCGATCTGCGCGCCGCCGATGAACGCGATCATGCGGTCGGAGTCATGCAGCCACTCATTCGCCTCGAATCCGACGAAGCGGATGTTGGGCCACTGCACCGCGCAGTGCGCCATGAAGCGGAGATCGCCGACCGAGCGCGGGACCTCGACCGGAGCGCAGTCCATGAGGCCGCTCTCGACGATCGGGTGGCAGGACGGGCAGATGGCGCGCTTCGCGAGAGACGCACCGATCAGCGGAAGCCCGGTTCCGACGATGACAATCTGATTTTCCTTGATATTCTTCGCAATGGCGTACGCCTGCATTTCCTGTTTGGTGTATTTCGTGTAATCAGACATCTTCTCTCCCCCCTTATCTCTGCACGTATCCGAGTCCCGGAATGACTCTCAGCTTTGCGAGGCGGGAGCCTCCGATCTTGTCCAGAAGCTCGTCGTGGTCCTTGCAGCTGTAGATCCACTTTTCCGTGTAGTCCGCGAACGTCTCGGGATTCACAGGTGCATTGTACGGGAGGCCCTTCTTCGCCGCCTTCTCCGCTTCCTTCGCGATCTTCTTCTTCGCGTCCTCTGCATCCTGATACTTGGAGGCCTTGTCGTACTCCTTCATCGCCGCGTCATCGCAGTCGTAGTAGTTGTAGCACTGCGCCGGCCATGCGCCGTACGGGACATGGCAGACCGCATCCACGCACTCGCCGAAGATCTTGTTCTTCGTCGGGTCTCTGCGGATCCACTCGTTGCTCACCAGCTCCTCGCAGGTGACGATGACCTTCTTCGCGGCGACGGCGATATCCACGTCGTGGAACTCATCGCCCTCGATGATGCAGGTGCCGTCCGGAGACGCCTTCTGCACATGGATGATGGCGGTGTCAAGCTTCGGAACCGGAACCGCGACGACCTTCTCGCCGGGGTTGAACGGGTTGTCGACATAGGCGAACTTCAGGCTGTCGACCGTGTCCATCTCCGCTCTCTTCTCCTTCGAGATGCCCCAGAACTCGGTCAGGCCGGAGCCCTGCATCAGACGGACCGGAAGGAACGGAAGTCCGAGGGAGGCCGCGTGGAGCTGCAGCATCAGGACATCCTGCGAGTAGTCCTCGTAAGCGAGCTTTCCCTCCTCGATCCAGGCGCGGAAGCGGCGGGAGACATTCGTGTAGCCGGAGTTTGCGGTGTAGCAGTTGATGTATGCCTTGACGCGGCCCTCGCCGATCAGAAGATCCCAGTCACCGCCGGCGGGACCCGCCCACACAGTGAAGTCCTTCTGGCCCTGGCGAAGAATCTCGTAGACCGCCGCGTACGGCTTGCGGTTGGTGGTGAAGCCGCCGAAGGAAATCGTATCGCCCGTCGCCACGTACTTCGCGACAGCGTCATGTAAATTCATTACCTTATCCAAAACAGTTCCTCCTTTCTTACTCAACCCCAGTCAAATCTTACTCTTTGACGGGAAATTCCCCCATTAGAAATAGAAGCATCTGCCCTGTTTTCTGCGTCAGCCAAAGAAGGTCAGGAAGAATCCGGCTGCGACAGCGGATCCGATGACGCCCGCGACGTTCGGTCCCATGGCGTGCATGAGAAGGAAGTTCGTGCGGTCGCTCTTGGAGCCCACCGTCTGGGAGACGCGCGCCGCCATCGGGACGGCGGAGACGCCTGCGGAGCCGATCAGCGGATTGATCTTTCCGTGCGTCAGGACGCAGAGAAGCTTGCCGAGCAGCAGGCCGCCGACCGTCGAGAAGCAGAACGCAAAGAGGCCGAGGAAGATGATGGCCAGTGTCTGCGGGCGGAGAAACAGCGCGCCGCGCGCGGTTGCGCCGACGGAGAGTCCGAGGAAGATCGTGCAGATGTTGCAGAGCGCATTCTGCGCGACATCCGAGAGACGCTCCACAACGCCGCACTCACGGAACAGGTTGCCGAGCATCAGCATGCAGAGAAGCGGCGCGACATCCGGCAGAAGGAGGGACACGAGGCAGGCGACCAGAATCGGGAAGATGATCTTCTCCGTCTTGGAGACCTTGCGGAGCTGCTTCATCTTGATGCGGCGCTCCTTGTCCGTGGTCAGGAGGTTCATGATCGGCGGCTGGATCAGCGGGATCAGAGCCATGTAGCTGTAAGCCGCGACGGCGATCGGAGCGACCAGCTCCGGTGCGAGGTGATTCGCGACGTAAATTGCGGTCGGGCCGTCAGCGCCGCCGATGATTCCGATCGCGGCGGCCTGCTGCGGGGTGAAGAGCCCGGACGCATTTGCCACCATGAACGCGCAGTAGATGCCGAGCTGCGCCGCAGCGCCGAGAAGCAGGGAGATCGGGTTTGCGATCAGCGGACCGAAGTCCGTCATCGCGCCGACCGCGAGGAACATCATGCAGGGGAAGAAGCTGGACTTCACGCCCATGTACATGACGCCGAGGATGCCTGACTCATACCAGTGCTGGACCTCGCTCGGATCATAGAAATAGAAGAACGTACCGGAGTTCGGCAGGTTCGACATGAAGATGCCGAAGGAAATCGGCAGAAGAAGCAGGGGCTCGAACTGCTTCACGATTGCCAGATACATGAGGACGAAGGAGATGATCAGCATGACCAGCTGCTGCCATGTCATCGTCGCGTATCCGGAACCGGTGAGAAGTCCCTGAACAATTCCAAGCATATTCACGGCAGTTCCTCCTTTGTCACTTCAGTGTCGCGAGAACCTGGTCGGTATCCACGGTATCTCCCGTCTTTACGTTGATGGAAGCAATCGTGCCGTCCACCGGAGCGACGATCTCGTTCTCCATCTTCATCGCCTCGAGGAGAATAACGGTCTGTCCCGCCGTGACCTTGTCGCCGACATTCACCTTGATGCCGAGGATGGAGCCGGGCATCGGGCTGGTGATGTTCTGGGAACCTGCTGCCGGAGCCGCTGCCTTCGGGGCCGGTGCGGGCGCTGCCTTCGGTGCCGGTGCGGGCGCTGCCTTCGGAGCCGGAGCCGCTGCCCTCGGTGCCGGCGCAGGCGCTGCCTTCGGTGCCGGCGCGCTCACCGGCTTCACCTCTGTGGACACGCCGGATGCGATCTCCTCGCGGGTCAGCTGGTGAAACGGAGACATGCGCTCGACCTCAACCTCGTATTTTCTGCCATTCATGGTAACAATGTACTTCATAGTGTTGGCCTCCTGTTTGAGCTGGGATTATTTTAATTCTCTGATACTGGTGACGTTGATTTCTTCCGGTGCTGCGTGCATCTCTTCGCAGAGAACGGCCAGGATCATGGAACACACTTCATCGCTGATTCCCGGTGGCTCCGGAAGAGTGCGGCTGACAGGCTCTGCCGCGTTCCTGGATTCCATGATCTTTGAGAACAGCAGGACAACCAGGGCGAGAACAATCAGCGTCGCCATGACCACACAGATTCCCATGATCGAGAGAAGAAAGCTCTCAGGCAGCGTCATGGATGTGCTAGTCCACATACGTATCCAACCTCCTTTTCTTGACTTTTTGTACTTATTTTAGCACAGTTATAGCAAGATTCTTTCTATTTATTGTCAGAAAAATTGCATATATTGCTATCGCGCGTAAATTTTGATATACCAATTCTGTGCAAAATCATGGAATTGAAACCGGAGAATTGAAACTGGAACAGGAAAGCCGGGGGATGGAAACCGGAAAAGGAGGAGCACAGAGAGTGATGCAGGAACAGGAATATGTCATCCAGTATAAGCAGGACGATCAGTGGCATATGAGCAGGCTGCACTACCACGAGGGCGTGGAAATCATGCTGGTCCTGAGTGACGGCGGCGATTTCTACGCGGGGCAGCGCACCTATCCGCTCAGGAAAAACACGCTCTTTGTCCTGAACACGAACACGCTGCACCGCGACGAAAACACGAACGGAGGCGCCGTGTTCCGCCGGTACGTGCTGCGGATCCTCCCCTCCCTCCTGGAGAGGCTCTCGACGCCCCAGACGGACTTCGCCGCGGCCCTCCAGAGCACCGGCACCTGCATCCGCCTCACGGATGCGGACACGACCCGCCTCTCCCGCCTGTTCGAGAAGCTCCGCATCAGCATGCCTCCGGCCTTCGGAACGGACATTCTTGTGCGCATCACCCTCTATGAGATTCTCCTGCTGGTCTGCAGCAGGCTCCGCACGACGGAGCGGGAGCTCGGAGAGACAAACGTGGACTACGGCCGCATCCAGCCGATTCTGGATTATCTGAGGGAAAACTGCACGCAGCACTTCACGCTTGACGAGCTGTCCGGCCGCTTCTCGATGAGCAAGCACTATCTGTGCCACGTCTTCAAGAAGGGGACCGGATTCAGCGTCATGGAGTACGTGATCCAGCTGCGCATCATCACGGCGCAGCGCCTGCTCCGGCAGGGCGCAACGGTGCAGGAGGCCTGTGAGCGGTCAGGCTTTCAGACCTACTCCCATTTCATCCGCACCTTCAACACCTATGCCGGCGTCTCCCCCAGAAAATACGCATCGCTCTACCGCGAGGGAGAGTATCTGGACGAGGAGAGCGGCCCGCACGGCGCAAAGGAAATCAGCCACGCGCTCCTGTGAGAAGCGCCGCCCCTCCGTCACGCCTCTGTGAAAAGCCTTCTTGCGCCGCCGATCATGTAGAGCGACCCGCAGATGCACACCGCATCCTCCGGCTTCACGGAGGAAAGGGCGCGCCGGACCCCCTCCTCGACGGTCCCGCAGAGCTCCGCCTTCACGCCCTGGCGCTCAAGGTACGACGCGAGATCCGCTGCCGGGAGCGCGCGGGGATTGTCCACCGGCACCACCAGAAAATTCCGGGCCAGGGGAATCAGCTCCCCCATCATTGCGGGATAGTCCTTGTCCCCGAGCACGCCGAGGACAAAGGTGTACTTTCCGCCGGGCTTCAGCTCCGAGAGCGAGGCGCTGAGCGCCGCCATGCACTGCGGGTTGTGCGCGCCGTCGACGATCACGTCGGGATTCCGCCGCACAACCTCGAGCCTGCCGGGCCACACCGTCTCCCGGAGTCCCTCCCGGACGGCTCTCTCCGGGATCTCCCAGCCGCGCCTTCTCAGGGCTGCGGCAGTCTCCAGCGCGGTCATCGCGTTCGAGAGCTGGTACTTTCCCGGAAGCGCGATCCGGTACGGCCCCGCGCCCCGATAGCGGAACTCCTGGCCGTCCAGGCCGGAGGAAATCACCTCAAGGGTTCCGGGCGATGTCACTGTGAGAGCAGCGTCCTCCCGCGCGCAGGCCTCCCTCACCACGCGCTCCACTTCCTCCGACTGGGCATAGAGCACCGCGCTGCAGCCGCGCTTTATGATTCCGGATTTCTGCTCCGCGATCGCTCCCAGTGTGGCGCCCAGGTACTGCGTGTGCTCGAGGCCGATGTTGGTGATCACGGCAGCCTCCGGCGCGGGAATCACATTCGTCGCGTCGAGCAGCCCGCCCATGCCGACCTCCAGCACCACAAGATTGCACTTCTTCTCCGCGAAGTAAACGAATGCAGCCGCAGTCAGAAGCTCAAACTCCGTGCCCGGCTGCTCCAGGGTCCGGTTCACGTCCAGGACCCTTCCGAGCGCGTCCGCGAAGTCCTCATCCGTGATCATCCGGCCGTCCACCTGAAAGCGCTCATGGATGGTCCAGAGGTGCGGGGACGTGTAGAGTCCCGTGCGGTATCCGGCCGCGGTGAGAATCCGGGCGGTCATGGCTGCCGTGGATCCCTTCCCGTTCGTTCCGGTGATGTGAACATACCGCAGCTTATCCTGCGGGTTCCCGAGCCCTTCCATCAGCTCTCTGACCCGCTCGAGCCCGGGGTGCCACCCCGTGAGCTCTTCTCTCCGCATCCGCTCCAGTGCCTCAGTTCCTGTCATAAAGATCCTCCTGAACTTCTCCGCATCCTCGGCCGCGCGGTTCTCCGCGCCTTCCCCGAAGTCTTCACGCATTCCTTGTGAAAATCACAGCCGCGATCACAGCGGTGCTCCCCTTGGCGGAGAGATCCACCGGGGTGTTCTCCGCATCTCTCGAGAGAAGCATCTCCCCGGACGCGGCGCGCACCCCGTCCTTCTCCAGCAGAAGCTCTCCCTCCGCGCAGAAGAGCGCAAGAGTGCGCTCCGCCCCTGCGGAATTCTCGGGAACCGGGAAGGAAAATGCGAGGCTGCTTCCGCCCTCAAGGACGAAAGTCTGCAGAAGCCCGCTGCATCTCCCCTTCCGGAGCATGAGATTGAAATCCGTGCACTTTCCCCACGACTCAACCGGCACTGCGCCATCAAACGGAAGGACCTGAAGAATGTCGAGATTCTCGGCTTCCGCGCTGCCGACCTTCATCTTGAGCTCTCCCTCCCGGACGGAAATCAGCCGATTATAGTCCGGCAGCGGGGTGAATGTCGAGTGCTCGTCCTCAACCCTCGCTGAGCTCAGCCGCCACAGAAAATTCCGGTCGGCATACACCGCGCCCTCCGGCGCGATCGCAAGCTGTGTCGTCGTGCCTCCGGACCATTTTGTCGTGACATAATCGCGTTCCGTAAGTTTCTCCCACTTCATCTTCTGCTCCTCCCCTTTTCTTCAAATGCGGAGAGCTGGGCGCCGGCTTGAATCTGTGCCGCCGGGCGCGCCGCAGAAGGCACGTCCGCAAG
>CACXCJ010000019.1 GCA_902766175.1 uncultured Lachnospiraceae bacterium | reverse complement strand
GGTCAGGAACCAGTTGTTCTGCATGTATTTCGTGACGCCCTTCTTTTTCGGCGTCGCTTTCACATCGATCTCGACCATTCCCTTTGCGCCGGCGAGGTCCTCCGCCTTCGCGGGGGCGCCGTTCAGCTTGTAGGAGACGGAGATGGTCCATGGAAGCGTCTCGAAGGGCTTTTCTGTCTTGCCCTCGAAATAGAAGTTTTCCGGCGCGCTGTCACCGAAGTCAAAGGTGACCTTGTCTCCGTCTGTCGTCGGCTTGACCGAGTTGGAGAGGTTCTGGACGGAGTCGTAGGTCCCGTAGTCCACAATCCTGTCAGCGCCGTTCATGGTGTAGCTCTTCACGACGCTTGTGTCGGTCGGATTTCCGTAATAATCCATGAGGACATAGTAGGCCTCATCCACTTCCGGCTCGACGCCGTCCGGGATCTCAGCGTGAGCGGGCACTGCAGCGCCGAGAATCATGGTGCCTGCCAGGGCCCACGCGGAAAAACGCTTCATGAGATTTTTCTGCTGCATGGCTATTTTCTCCGATTCTGTATTACTATCCGGATAAATGGTGATTAATTGAAAAGTGTTGATTATTCGAGCAAGGGTTATTATATGAAATTTACACTCTGATTTCAATGTGCACTTTGCCTAATTAGTTCAATCTGTCTGCCGGAGCTGCAGAATCTGAGGGGCAGGCGGAGGAAGCTTCTGCCCGGAGCCTTGAGCGCCGGTCCTGTTCTATGCTATGATAGCGGCGGTATCTTACCGCCTGCAGTCCGCTGTGTCTCTATACAGCAGCCGGCAGACGTATCTTGAGGAACACGGATGACGATCCAGTCCTGTCCGCCCGCGCAGCCGGCCGGGGTGCAGAGGGAGTGCGCGTATGGCAGGGAGGATGCGGAGGAATTCATGAAGATTATTGTGGTCGGAAACGGAAAAACGGGGCTTCTCCTGGTGCAGCAGCTCTCCAGGGAGGGACACGATATCGTCGTGATCGACTCGAACCCGCAGAAGCTCTTTGACACACAGGAGAAGCTTGACGTCGCGATTGTCGCCGGAAACGGCGCGTCGGCGAATGTATTAAAGGAAGCGGGCGTTCCGGAGAGCGATCTTCTAGTCGCCGTGACGGACAGCGACGAGATCAACCTGCTCTGCGCTTTAATCGCGGGAAAGCTCGGCTGCCGCAGCACGGTGGCCCGGGTCCGGAACCAGGAATACGACCAGGAAATGAACCTGCTGAAGTCGAGCTTCGGGCTCTCGTTCGCCATCAACCCGGAGAAGACCTGCGCGAAGGAGATCTTCCGCGTCCTGCAGCTGCCGTCCTTTCTCACGCGGCGCTCCTTTGCGGGCGGCAGGGCGGAGATGGTGGAGCTCATTGTCCCGAAAGACAGCGAACTTGACGGGCAGCGTCTCGACCAGATGCCAGCGATTTTAAATAAGAAGGCACTGATCTGCACGATTGAGCGGAAGGGGGATGTTTTCGTCCCGTCCGGCTCCACGGTGCTCATGGCGGAAGACAAGATTGCGATGAGCGCAGCGACAGCGGACCTCCCGTTTCTCCTGAAGCGCTTCGGCATCAAAACGACGGAGATCAGACGGGTCATGATCATCGGCGGGAGCGCCTCCGCAAGATATCTCGCGGAGGATCTGAGCGATGCCGGAATCCGCGTCACCATCATCGAGCAGGACGAGAAAAAGTGCGCGGCCCTCGTGGACCAGCTTCCGCGGGCAGAGGTCGTCTGCGGGGACGGCTCCGTGCAGGAGCTTCTCGCGGATGAGGGGATCGCCGACATGGACGCCGTGGTGCCGATGACGGGAATCGACGAGGAGAACATCATGATCTCCCTCTACGCGCACTCCATCGGGATCGAGAAGACGGTCACGAAGGTGAACCGCCTGGAGTACCTGGACCTCGTCGGGAGTGCAAATCTCGGTGCGGTGGTGAGCCCGAAGAGCCTCACGGCGAATGAGATCACGCGGTTTGTCCGCGCGGTCGGACAGTCGCGGGCGGGGAGCGTCGAGACGCTCTATTCCCTCAGCAACGGCCGGGTCGAGGCGCTCGGCTTCACGGTCCCGGAGACCGGAAGCTTCCTCGGGGTTCCCATCATGAAGCTGAAGCTTAAGAAAGCGATTCTCATCGCCTCGATTGTGAGGAACCAGCAGGTCATCATCCCGACCGGCCGCGACGTCCTGATGCGGGGCGATTCCATCATTGTCATAGCGGACCCGCGCAGGATGATCTCAAATCTCACAGATATCTTCTCCGAGAACGGGGGCAACGCATGAATTACCGGCTCGTCGCGAAATACATGGGCTACATCCTTCTGGTGGAGGGGCTGTTCATGCTGCCGGCACTCTTTATCTCCATTTTTCTCGGGGAAAGTGCCGCCGTCAGTGCGTTTCTCATCACGACCGCAGTGACACTTTCCTGCGGCGCGGCGCTGTCCTGCATCCGGACCCGCGATTTCATCTCCATGGGGGAAGGATTTGTGATCTGTGCGCTCGGCTGGGGGGTGATGTCTCTCTTCGGGGCACTTCCGTTTTATCTGAGCGGGGAGATTCCGCGCTTCATCGACTGCTGGTTCGAGACGGTGTCCGGCTTCACGACGACCGGATCCAGCATCCTGACGAACGTCGAGGCGCTCTCGAAGGGCCTCCTCTACTGGAGAAGCTTCACGCACTGGATCGGAGGCATGGGCGTTCTCGTGTTTCTTCTCGCGGTGATTCCGCTCACCAAGGGAAACGGGGAGCCGTTCAACCTCATGAAGGCGGAGAGCCCCGGGCCCGCCGTCGGGAAAATCGTGCCGAAAATCAGCGAGACGGCAAAAATTACCTATTTAATCTACATCGCCCTGACGGTTCTCATGGCTCTGATCCTGCTTCTGGAGGGACTCCCGGTCTTTGACGCGGTCCTGAACTCCTTCGCGACGGCCGGAACCGGGGGCTTTGCGATCTGGAACAACAGCATTGCGCACTACACGAGCCAGGTCGTGCAGATGACAATCGCTGTGTTCATGGCGCTCTTCGGCGTGAATTTCAGCATCTACTATTTTCTCATCACGAAGCGCTTCGCGGACGCGCTGGCAAATGAGGAGTTCCGCTGGTACTGGATCATCATGGCGGGGGCGACCCTCTTAATCGGGCTGAATATCCTGCCGCTCTATCCGGGAGATGCGCCGCAGGCGCTCCGGGACAGCTTCTTCACGGTCTCCTCCGTCATGACGACGACCGGCTTCTGCACCGCGGACTTCGAAAAGTGGCCGGAGTTTTCCAGGAGCCTTCTCCTGATCATCATGTGCATCGGCGCCTCCGCGGGGTCGACCGGCGGCGGCGTCAAGGTGAGCCGCGTGATTCTTCTCGCGAAGCATCTCGGACAGCAGATGCGTCAGCTCCTGCATCCCCGGCTCGTGAATCCCGTCCGGATGGACGGGCGGCGCGTGGAGGATTCCGTCATGTTCGGCACCACCGCGTACCTCACGGTCTACGTCGCGATCGCGGCGGGCTCCGCCCTCCTGGTCTCCCTGGACGGAAAGGGAATTGTGACGACCCTGAGTGCCGTGCTCTGCACGTTCAACAACATAGGCCCGGGCCTTGATATGGTGGGGCCGACCGGAAACTTCAGCGCGTTCTCCGATCTCTCGAAGTTCGTCCTCTCCGTGGACATGCTGCTCGGGAGACTTGAGATTTTCCCGATCCTCTTCATGCTCTCCCCGAGCGTCTGGCGCGCGAGGCGCGTCCGCAGGATCAGAAGGACGTAGGAATTCCTCTTATGCATCGTCTTGCATAAAATACAGAAATATGCTATACAGATTTCAGCTTTACAGGAAAGAAAGGCAGCCGGAGCCTTTGACCGGCAGAGAAGGGAGAAGAGAATGAAAAAAGCGATAGGTGTACTGTGTGCGGTTTCCATGGCAGGCGCTCTGCTCGCGGGATGCGGAGGCTCCTCCGGCACCGCGCAGACGACGGCAGCGGCAGAATCTTCGGCGGCAGAGTCGACGACAGCGGAGGAAACCACTGCTGCAGAGAGCAAGGAAGCAGAGAGCGGCGCAGCGGAGAAGGTCCGCGAGCCGATCGCGAAGGAGGACCTGAAGATCGGAATCATCTTCATCGGGGATGAGAACGAGGGATACTCCGCATCTCACATCAACGGGATCGAGGAGGCGGCCAAGGAAGAGGGTCTCTCTGACGATCAGGTTCTCGAGAAGAAGAACATCGGCGAGGATGACAGCTGCATCGACGCGGCGGAGGATCTCGCGAGCCAGGGCTGCCAGCTCATCATTGCGACGAGCTTCGGGCACGAGGACTTCCTGCTTCAGGTGGCGCCGGATCACCCCGACATCGAGTTCTGTCACACGACCGGCTATCAGGCTGCGACCTCCGGCCTCAACAACTTCCACAACGCGTTCACGAACATCTATGAGGCGCGCTATGTCTCCGGCATTGCGGCCGGCATGAAGATCAAGGAAATGATCGACAAGGGGACGATCACCGCGGATCAGGCGAAGATGGGCTACGTCGGCGCTTATCCCTACGCAGAGGTGATCTCCGGATTCACGTCCTTCTATCTTGGCGCAAAGAGCGTCGTTCCGGAAGTCACGATGAAGGTTCTCTACACGAACAGCTGGGCGGATCCGGCGAAGGAAGCGGAGACCGCGAAGCAGCTCATCTCTGACGGATGCGTTCTCATCAGCCAGCACGCGGACACGACAGGTGCTCCGTCCGCATGCCAGGAAGAGGGTGTTCCGTGCGTCGGGTACAACGTCAGCATGCTGAGCGTCGCGCCGGATGTTGCGCTCACCTCCCCGACGAACAACTGGTCTGTCTACTATAAGCACCTCATCGACTGCATGCTGAGCGGCGATGCGATCGAGGTCGACTGGTCCAAGGGCTTTGCGGACGACGCAGTCCGGATCACGGAGCTCGGAAGTGCCTGCGCGGAGGGAACCGACAAGGCGGTCCAGGACGCGGAGGATGCGATCAAGGCCGGCACGCTTCACGTCTTCGACACCTCCACCTTCACGGTGGACGGCCAGGAGGTCACGACCTGCGAGAAGAACGGCACGGAGTACATCTCCGACGGCTACTTCCATGAGTCCGAGTACGCCAGCGCTCCGGCGTTCGATCTGATCATCGACGGAATCGACGCGCCGAAGAACTGAGGAGGCGAAAGCTCCTGAAGTCATCCGGGATCTGAAGAAAACAGGAAACCCGGGCAGACAATCGGAAAATCATCGAAAAACGGGGAAGCGCGCTGCCGCACGGCAGCGCGCTTCCTTCGCGCAGAGCCGCAGAGGGAGTTTCAGCGGCTCGCGCCGGAGGCCAGACTTTTGACACGTCAATCTGTATTTGTGCTATACTGAAAAAACATCAGCAGCAGGATATCATCAGACGGAGGACAATACGGTTGGAGCACACGAATGCGATTGAATTCCGCAATGTCACGAAGCGCTTCGGCTCGGTGACGGCCAATGACCACATCAGCCTCTCGCTCCGGCAGGGAGAGATTCTTTCGATCCTCGGGGAAAACGGAAGCGGCAAGACGACGCTCATGAATATGATCGCCGGCATTTACTTTCCGGACGAAGGACGCATCTTCGTGAACGGGAGAGAGGTCATGATCCGATCGCCGAAGGATGCGATCAACCTGAAGATCGGCATGATCCAGCAGCACTTCAAGCTGATCCCCGTTTTCACGGCCGCGGAGAACATCATCCTCGGGCTCCCGGGAAAAGAGAAGCTCGACATGAAGAAGGTCGAGAGAGAGGTGCAGGATCTCGTGGACCGCTACGGTTTCCAGCTGAACCCGGCGGAGAAGGTCTACGACATGTCCGTCTCACAGAAGCAGACGGTGGAAATCATCAAGGTCCTGTACCGCGGGGCAGACATTCTCATTCTGGATGAGCCGACCGCCGTTCTGACGCCGCAGGAGACGGAGCGCCTCTTCGACATTCTCCGGAACATGCGGGAGGACGGAAAATCCATCATCATCATCACACACAAGCTGAACGAGGTCATGGAAATCTCTGACCGCGTCGCAGTGCTCCGGAAGGGGCAGTACATCGGAACCGTGGACACGGCACGCACCAGCATCGCCGCTCTGACGGAGATGATGGTCGGGCAGAAGGTGGATCTTGATATCCGGCGGACGGAGCCCGTGAACCGGAAGGACCGCCTGATTGTTCAGAACGTGAGCTGCGTGAACGCGGAGGGCATGAAGGTCCTGAATGATGTGAGCTTCACCCTTCAGTCCGGGGAGATCCTCGGGATCGCCGGCATCTCCGGAAACGGCCAGAAGGAGCTTCTGGAGAGCATCGCGGGGCTGCAGGCACACGAGGGCTCCGTCTTCTATGTGGACGATGACGGAACGAAGCGGGACCTGGGCCCCCTCTCGCCGCGTGAGATCGAGGACCTCGGCGTTCACCTCGCGTTTGTCCCGGAGGACCGGCTCGGCATGGGACTCGTCGGGAGCATGGACCTCACGGACAACATGATGCTCCGCACCTACAGGAACGGGCACTCCATTTTCACGGACCGCAGGACGCCGAAGCAGACCGCGGAGAGGGTTGTGAAGGAGCTCGACGTCGCGGCGCCGGACATCAGCACGCCGGTCGGAAAGCTCTCCGGAGGAAATGTCCAGAAGGTGCTGGTGGGCCGCGAGATCGCCGGAAGGCCGAAGGTCATGATGGCAGCTTATCCGGTCCGCGGGCTCGACATCAACTCTTCCTATGTGATTTACAATCTCCTGAGCAGCCAGAAGGAGGACGGCGCCGCGGTGATATGCGTCGGAGAGGACCTGGACGTCCTTCTTGCGCTCTGCGACCGGATTCTGGTCCTCCAGGGCGGAAGAAATGCGGGAATCGTCGAGGCGCGGAGCGCCTCGAAGGAAGAGCTCGGACTTATGATGACAGGAACTGCCGGAAAGGAGACCGCGGATGAAAGGTAAGAGGCCAGTGCTCCACATGGTCAGGCGCGCGCAGATCAGCTTCGGGAAAATCGTGCTGATCCATTTCGTGGCGCTCCTCATTGCGCTCGCGGTCTGCGCCGTTGTCATCACGGTCGTGACGCACGTGAACCCGATCGGGGTGTACGGCGCGCTCGCTTCCGGCGCAGTCGGGAATTCGAGACGCTTCTGGGTCACGATCCGCGAGACGGTGACGCTCCTTCTCATCGCGGTCGGGCTCACCCCCGCGTTCCGGATGCGCTTCTGGAACATCGGCGCAGAGGGACAGATCCTCATGGGCGGCATGCTCTCCGCCGCGCTCATGATCTACTGCGGCGGGAAGCTCCCGGGGCTTCTTCTTGTCGCCGCGATGCTGCTCGTGAGCATGCTCGCCGGCATGATCTGGGGACTGATTCCGGCGTACTTCAAGGCGAAGTACAACACGAACGAGACGCTCTTCACCCTCATGCTGAACTATGTCGCCATGCAGTTTGTCACGTTTGCGATCTGCTTCTGGGAGAACCCGAAGGGCTCAAACACGGTCGGGACCATCAACCCGAAGACGCACTACGGATGGTTCCCGGAGATCGGCGGCAAGAGCTTCTCCGGCAGACAGTTCCTCTTCAGCTGCATCATCGTCCTTCTCGTGACGCTTCTCATGTCCTTCTATCTCCGGCGGACGAAGCAGGGCTTTGAAATCGCGGTCGTGGGCTCCAGCGCGAACACCGCGCGCTATGCCGGCATCGACGTGAAGCGGGTCATCCTCCGCACCATGGCGCTGAGCGGCGCTGTCTGCGGCCTTGCGGGGGCGGTGCTGGTCGGCGGCTCGACGCACACGCTCTCCACGGCGACGGCGAACGGGCGCGGCTTCACGGCGATCATCGTCGCGTGGATGGCGAACTTCAACCCGCTCTTCATGGTTCTGATCTCGGGCCTTCTTATGTTCATGCAGCAGGGCGCGATTCAGATCGCGTCGCAGTACAAGCTGAACCAGGAGTTCTCCGACATCATCACCGGAATCATCCTGTTCTTCCTGATCGGATGCGAGTTCTTTGTCCGCTACAAGCTGGAATATCGGAAGGAGGAGGCGTGACATGGAAGTGATCCTGACATTTATCCAGAGGGCCATTATCCAGGGCATCCCGATTCTCTTCGGCGCGTCCGGGGAAATCCTGACGGAAAAATCCGGAAGCCTGAATCTCGGAATTCCGGGTGTCATGTACATGGGAGGAATCTCCGGCCTTTCCGCGGCATTTCTCTATGAGCACAGCGCGGGGGATGCCGCAAACGGCTTCACAGGCCTCGTGCTCTCGCTCCTCGCGGCGCTCCTTGTGTCGATGCTCGGCGGGCTTCTGTACAGCTTTCTGACGGTCACGCTCCGCGCAAACCAGAACGTCGTGGGCCTCGCGCTCACGACCTTCGGCACGGGCTTCGGCAATTTCTTCGGGGGCTCGCTCTCAAACCTCGCCGGAGGTGTCGGACAGATTTCGACGAAGGTCACGGCGGCGGCCTACCGGCGGACGATTCCGGGACTCTCGGAGATTCCGGTGGTCGGCGACATTCTCTTTTCCTACGGTTTCCTCACCTACCTCTCGATTGTGATTGCGGTGGTGCTCACGTATTTCCTGCTTCACACGCGCTCCGGGCTGAACCTCCGCGCGGTCGGAGAGGACCCCGCGACTGCGGATGCGGCCGGCATTGACGTGTCCCGCGTAAAGTATCTCTCCGCCACCATCGGTGCGGGAATCGCGGGGCTCGGCGGCCTCTACTTCGTCATGGAGTACCTGGGCGGAACCTGGGGCAACAACAGCTTCGGCGACCGCGGCTGGCTCGCCGTGGCACTCGTCATTCTCTCGATCTGGAACGCGGACAACGCGATCTGGGGCTCGATCCTCTTCGGCGGCCTCTACATCATTTACCTCTACATTCCGGGTCTGAACCGCTCGGCGCAGGAGATCTTCAAGATGCTTCCGTATCTCGCGACGATCCTCGTCCTGATCATCACGAGCCGGAAGAACCGGCCGGAGGACCAGCCGCCGGCGAGCCTCGGCCTGCCGTATTTCCGCGAGGAGCGGTGAGCGGGGACGCGCAGCTTCTCTGAATAAGCTGCGATGGCCGGGCAGACAGAGCGCCTGTCTTGTGAGAGATATCAAAATCAGATTCGTCCTGTAAAATCGGACTGCGATTCATGAAGGAAAAAGAAAAAGGAGAAGCTTTCATGCAGAAGATCAGAACACGCTACGCCCCGTCGCCGACGGGACGGATGCACGTCGGAAACTTGCGGACTGCGCTCTATGCGTATCTTATCGCAAAGCACGCGGGGGGAACCTTTGTTCTCCGCATTGAGGACACAGACCAGGCGCGCTACGTCGAGGGCGCGACGGAGCTCATTTACCGGACTCTGAGGGACACCGGCCTCCTCCACGACGAGGGCCCGGACAAGGACGGCGGATACGGGCCGTATGTGCAGAGTGAGCGCATGAAACAGGGCATCTACATGGAGTACGCGAAGAAGCTCGTCGAGAAGGGCGAGGCGTACTACTGCTTCTGCACCGAGGAGCGGCTGAATTCCCTGAAAACCACTGTGAACGGCGAGACCATCACGAGGTACGACAAGCACTGCCTCAGTCTCTCGAAGGAAGAGGTGGAGGAAAATCTCCGGAAGGGCGTGCCGTTCGTCATCCGCCAGAACAATCCGACGACCGGCACGACGACCTTTCACGACGAGATCTACGGCGACATCACGGTGGACAACTCGGAGCTCGACGACATGGTCCTCATCAAGTCGGACGGATACCCCACCTATAATTTCGCAAACGTCGTGGACGATCACCTGATGCAAATCACGCACGTGGTGCGCGGCCAGGAGTACCTCTCCTCGTCGCCCAAGTACAACCGCCTCTACGAGGCGTTCGGCTGGGAGGTTCCGGTCTACGTCCACTGCCCGACGATCACGAATGAGCAGCACCAGAAACTCTCAAAGCGCTCGGGGCACGCCTCCTTCGAGGATCTCCTGGATCAGGGCTTTTTGAGCGAGGCGGTTGTGAACTTCGTCGCGCTCCTCGGCTGGTCCCCGGAGGGCGATCAGGAGATCTTCTCCCTCGAGGAACTCGTGAAGGCGTTTGACTATCACCGGATCTCGAAGTCCCCGGCGGTCTTCGACATGGAGAAGCTCCGCTGGATGAATGGTGAGTACCTGAAAAAGATGGATCCGGAGGAGTTCTTCTGCCGCGCGAAGCCGTATCTTGAGAAGTACGTGACGGCTCCCGTGGATCTCAGGAAGATCGCCGGAATGGTGCAGACCAGAATCGAGATTTTCCCGGACATCGAGGAGCTGGTGGACTTCTTCAACGCGGTCCCGGACTACGGCGCGGAGCTCTACACGAACAAGAAATCGAAATCCACGGCGGAGACCTCGAGGAAGGTCCTCTCCGACGCGATTCCGCTCCTGAAAGCGCAGGAAGAGTGGACGAACGACGCGCTCTTTGCTGCGCTGAAGGCATACGGCGCTGAGAATGGCTTCAAGACCGGGCTTGTCATGTGGCCCATCCGCATTGCCCTGTCGGGCAGGCTCATGACGCCCGCGGGCGCGACGGAGATTCTCGAGGTGCTCGGAAAAGAGGAGTCCTTGAAGCGCCTCGAGGCAGGGCTTCAGAAGCTCGGGTAAGGCAGTGAACCAGAACGTAAGCTTCAGCGATGCACAGAGAGAAGCGGTCACCTTCGGCGGGGGACCGCTTCTTGTTCTGGCCGGGCCCGGCTCCGGAAAGACCTTTGTGATCACGCAGCGCGTGAAAAATCTGATAGAAGAGAAGAAAGCCGACCCGCGATCTATCCTCGTGCTGACCTTTTCCAGGGCGGCAGCGCGGGAAATGGAGGAGCGCTTTCTGAGACTTGTTTCCGGGGACTTTTCTGCCCCTGCGGGAGGAGGCAGCGCATGCCGTGCCGCCTCCGCCGCGAAGCGGTGCCCGACCTTCGGCACTTTCCACTCGTTTTTCTTCAGCGTCATAAGGACCGCGTACGGCTACCGCGCGGACCAGGTCGTGACGCAGGAGGAGCGCCTGAATACTGTGCGGGAACTGATCTGCTCCGCGAAAATAGAGAGCGGAGACCTGCAGAATCTCGCGGTGAACCTCCTCTCGGAAATCTCTCTCGTGAAGGAGGCGAGAGTCTCTCTGGAAAATTACTACTCGGTGAACTGCCCGGCAGAGGTGTTCCGCGGCATTTTCCGCGGCTACGAGACCGCGCTCGGAAGGATGCGGAAAATTGACTACGAGGACATGCTGGTCATGACATACGAGCTCCTGAAGGCGCGGCTCGACATCCGCGAGGCGCTCACAAGGCGCTATCAGTGGATTCTTATCGACGAGTTTCAGGATATCAACCGCCTGCAGTACGAGATTGTCCGGATGATTGCCGGGGAGACAAAAAACCTCACGATCGTGGGCGATGACGACCAGTCGATCTACCGGTTCCGCGGCGCGAAGCCGGAGATCATGCTGGGATTCCAGAGGGACTATCCGGAGGCAGAGCGCGTCCTTCTGGACATCAATTTCCGTTCGACGCCGGAAATCGTGAAAACAGCCGGCCGGCTGATTCAGAGGAATAAGAAGCGCTTCCCGAAGGCAATCCGCGCGGCGCGGCCCTCCGGAAAACCAGTGAATACCGTCGTCTGCCCGGACCCGTCCGCGGAGGCGGACTACCTTGTCCGCGAGATCAGGTCCCGCGTGAGAGAGGGACTCTCGTTCGGGGACATCGCTGTTTTGTACCGGACGAACCTCCAGCCGCGCATTCTCGCGTCGCGCCTCATGGCGGAGAACATTCCGTTCCG
>CACXCJ010000018.1 GCA_902766175.1 uncultured Lachnospiraceae bacterium | reverse complement strand
TTTTATAAGAGAAATCCGGCCAACAGGCCGGATTTCATCTAATTAGAAAGGGGTTGCCGCACTATTTTCTTAGTGCGACAGTCCCTTTTACGCTGTAATGTTCAGTCAGGCAGACAGCCTTCAAACCGGAAACAGATTACAGGGAATCCTTATTCACACAGAACTCCGGCTCTTCTCCACTGAGCACTGCGTCAATTCCCTTCGCCACGTTGATGGACATCCGCTTGCGGGCATCCTCGCTGATTCCTGCGGTATGCGGCGTGAGAAGGACATTGTCCAGCTTGTACAGCGGGTGGTCAAAGCGCGGCGGCTCCGGGTAAAATGCGTCCAGCGCCGCACCTGCGATCTTCTTTTCGACAAGAGCGTTGTAGAGCGCGTCCTCATCCACCATCTGTCCGCGGGAATAATTGATGACAAAGGCAGTGGGCTTCATGAGAGACAGCGTGTGCGCATTGATCATGTGGGTGTTTTCCTTCGTGAGCGGCATGTTGAGGGAGAGGAAGTCCGCCTTCGCGCACAGCTCATCCAGGCTCCCCGCGTAGTCACATCCTGCCTTCTCCACGGCCTCACGCGGCAGAAAGGCATCGAATACGAGGACCTTCATGTTCAGCGCCTGCGCAATGTGTGCGACCTGACGTCCGATGCGTCCGAATCCGACAATGCCGAAGACACGGTCAGCCACATCGTAGAAGCCTCCCTCGTCTCTGCAGGCCCAGTCGCCGTTGTGCATCGCCGTATTGAAGTGGGGAAGCTTCTTAATCATGGCGCCCATCGCAAAAATGATGCTCTCCGCAACAGAGCTGGTGTTGGCAGGGCCTGTCGTGAGCACTGCGATTTTACGTGCGGTAGCTTCCGCCACGTCTATGTTGTCGACGCCGATGCCGTTTTTCGCGATCGCCTTGAGATTTCTGCCGGCGTCAATCAGTTCCTTGTCAACCTTTGTCAGACGGGTGACAAGCGCGCTGGCATCGGCGACTGCAGCCAGCAGCGCCTTCTTGTCTTCCGTCCCCGCAACCACCACGTCGTACTTTTCGCGGAGAAGATCCATCCCGGCAGGATGAATCGGCTGAATATACAGGACTTTCTTTTTCATTGTCATTCCTCCTTTACTGCGGCCCGGCTGCCTGAATGGTTTCCACTCTTTTCAACGGACAACCGGGCAACTCGAATTGTAACTCAGCAGTATCGGGAATGACAATACTGGATTTCCCGTGCCGCGCAGATTATTCCACGTCCTGCAGTGCCGCGTAGTTCTCCTCGCCCGTGCGGACCTTCACGACGCGGCTCACGTTGTAGACGAAGATCTTTCCGTCGCCGATGTGTCCGGTGTAGAGCGTCTTCTTTGCGGTCTCAATCACGGTGTCGACAGGAATCTTGCTGATCACGACCTCAACCTTCACCTTCGGCAGGAGCGTCGAGTCGACGACCGCACCTCTGTAGCGCTCCGAGGAGCCCCTCTGGATTCCGGAGCCCATGACCTGTGACATGGTCATTCCGGTGACGCCGATTCCGTTCAGCGACTTCTTCAGCTCGTCGAACTTGTTCAGGCGGCAGATCACCACAACCTTGTGCATTCCGGTGTCCGCTTCCGCCGCGCCTGCCGCCGTCTCAGGCGCGCGCACCACCTTCACTGCCGCATCGCGCTTTGCCTCGCTCGCCTTGTCGTAGCTCTCCTCTCCGAGATCTGTGTTCTCATTTGCGGAAACGGAGAGATCCGTGACATCCGTGATCGCGAAGCCGGAGTAAGCGCTCGCGAGGCCGTGCTCATGGATGTCAAGTCCGTCGATTTCCACGTTCTCCGGAACGCGGAGGCCGATCACGGCATCGATGATCTTGAAGATGATGAACATGACAATCACGACGTAGAGATCAATTGCGATCACGCCGAGCGCCTCGATGCCGAGCTGATGAAAGCCGCCGCCGTAGAAGAGACCTTTGCCCACGCCGTCATCGCCCGTCGAGAAGAGGCCGACCGCCAGCGTGCCCCAGACGCCGTTCACGAAGTGGACGGAGACCGCGCCGACCGGGTCATCGATCTTCGCGATGTTGTCAAAGAATTCCACGGAGAAGACGACGAGGATGCCGGCCACGAGGCCGATGAAGAACGCGCCGACCGGAGAGACGCAGTCCGCGCCCGCCGTGATGGCGACCAGCCCCGCGAGCGCCGCGTTGAAGGTCATCGAGACATCCGGCTTTCCGTAGCGGATCCAGGTGAAGATCATGGTCGTCGTCGTCGCGACGGCCGCCGCGAGGTTCGTCGTCATGAATGCGAGAGAGGCCTCGTATACCGCGGTGTCATCCGCCATGGCGACGGTGGAGCCGCCGTTGAACCCGAACCAGCAGAACCAGAGGATGAAGACGCCGAGTGCCACGGCCGTCATGTTGTGGCCCGGGATGGCTCTCGCCTTGCCGTTCTTGTCGTACTTCCCGATGCGGGGGCCGAGCATCCACGCGCCGAGGCAGGCAATGATGCCGCCGACGTTGTGTACCTGTGCGGAGCCCGCGAAATCGTGGAAGCCGAGCTGTGAGAGCCAGCCGCCGCCCCAGGTCCAGTGTCCGCAGATCGGATAGACCAGGAGGGAGATCGCCGCGGAGTACATGCAGTAGGCCTTGAAGTTCGTCCGCTCCGCCATGGACCCCGAGACGATCGTCGCTGCGGTCGCGCAGAAGACGGTCTGGAAGATCACGTAGGCCCAGAGCGGCATGGTCTGCGGCACGACGCTGTTCTCAGCGGTGTAGGCGCCGCGGATGAAGAAATCCGGAATGCCTGCGAAGGCGCCCGTGCCGTGGAACATGATCGAGAAGCCGATGATCCAGAAGCAGGGCGTGCCGATACAGAAGTCCATCATATTCTTCATGAGAATATTTCCGGTGTTCTTTGCACGGGTGAGACCCGCCTCGCAGAGCGCAAAGCCTGCCTGCATGAAAAACACCAGCGCGCCGCAGATGAGCACCCATATGACAGTGGTCGGTTCGAAGTTCATATTCATATTCCCCCTTTCTTTATGCAGAAAGGGCGCCGAAAGAGTGTGTACTCTTTTCGGCGCCCTTGCCTGATAAAAGGTATTTTAAGGCCCTGACTCTCACTGTGCAATTGATGATTTTTACAGAATTAAAATGCATATTTATTAATTATTTATGCATTTTATCCGACCGTGCCAGAGCCCCGCACTGCGGCGCAGACCGCAGCGCGCGCCAGAGGCACACGGCACTTCACTCGCTCTCGTTCGAGTAGCCCATGAGATACTCATCCACCTCGCGCGCCGCGCAGCGGCCCTCGTGGATCGCCCAGACGACGAGAGACTGCCCGCGGTGCATATCGCCCGCGGTAAAGACCCTGTCCACCGCGGTCCTGTAGTGGTCCGCCTCGGTCTGAACTGTTCCCCGGGGCGAGAGCACCGTTCCGAACGCCTCGGCCGTGTATTTCTGACAGCCCGTGAATCCCGCCGCGACGAGGAGCAGGTCACATTTCAGCGTCTTTTCCGTTCCCTCTATCTCCACCATTTTCCGGTTCTCAAAGCGGACCTTCACCGTCTCGATGGCGGTGAGCTCCCCCTTCTTTCCGGTGATGAGCTGCTTCACCGTCGTCTCGAAGACGCGCGGGTCGTGGCCGAACTTGTAGATCGCCTCCTGGTGGCCGTAGTCCGTCTTCTTTGTCTTCGGCCACTCCGGCCACGGATTGTCCGGCGTGCGCTCCACCGGCGGCTCCGGCATCATCTCGAGCGCGGTCACGGAGCGGCATCCCTGACGGATCACGGTGCCGATGCAGTCGTTGCCCGTGTCGCCGCCCCCGACGATGACGACATTCTTTCCCTTCGCGCTGACGAACTCCGGGTCCTTTTTCTCCGGGTGCAGGACATGCTTCGTCGCCCTGGTGAGGAAGTCCACCGCAAAGTAGACGCCCTTCGCGCTGTCAAACCCTTCCACCGCGAGCTTTCTCGGCTCCTTCGCGCCGCAGCAGAGGACGACGGCATCAAACTCCTTCATGAGCTCCTCCGCCTTCACGTCGACGCCGATGTTGACGCCGGTCCGGAAGGTGACGCCCTCCTCCTCCATGAGCTTCCTTCTGCGGGTGATGACAGACTTGTCCAGCTTCATATTCGGAATCCCGTACATGAGGAGGCCGCCGATCTCCTCCTCCCGCTCAAAGACCGTGACGCTGTGGCCGCGGTGATTCAGCTGGTCCGCCGCGGCGAGCCCGGACGGGCCGGCGCCGATGACTGCGACGCTCTTTCCGCTCCGGACTGCCGGAATGCGGGGCTTCATGTAGCCGCGCGTAAATCCGTTCTCAATCAGGAACCGCTCGTTGTCGTGGCAGGTCACCGGCTCCCCGTACTCGCCATTGATGCACGCCTTCTCACAGAGCGCCGGGCACACGCGCCCGGTGAACTCCGGGAAATTGTTTGTCTTCAGAAGGCGCGCCAGCGCGTGGTCATAGTTGCCCCGGTAGATGGAATCGTTGTACTCCGGGATGAGATTGTGGAGCGGGCAGCCCGTCACCATGCCGTGAAGCTTCATGCCGGACTGACAGAGCGGGACACCGCAGTTCATGCAGCGCGCCCCCTGGCGTCTCCTCTCCTCCTCGGAGACCGGGACATAAAATTCATCGAAATTCTGAATCCGCTCCTCCTCCGGAACGAATCGATCTGCTCTCCTCTGATATTCCAGAAATCCAGTCGGTTTTCCCATCTCTTCTCCTTATGCCGTGACTTCCCTGAACGCCTCCAGAACAGCCTTCTCGTGATTCATGCCCTGATCCTCATTGCGGCTGATCGCATTCAGCATCTTCTGGTAGTCGTTCGGCACAATTTTCTTGAAATCCGGAACATAGGCCTCGAAGTTGTCCAGAATCTTCCGCCCCTTCTCGGACCCGGTCTCCTTCACATAGTCCGTGAGGATGTCCTGCAGTTCCTGAATATCGTACTTGTCAGTCATATCACTGAGCGTCACCATGCCCTTGTTGAGACGCTTGTAGAGGGAGTGATCCGCGTCGAGGACGTAGGCGAACCCGCCGCTCATGCCGGCCGCGAAGTTCTTTCCGGTCGGCCCGAGGATCACCGCGCGTCCGCCGGTCATGTACTCGAGGCCGTGATCGCCGCATCCCTCCGCCACCGCGGTCGCGCCGGAATTTCTCACGCAGAAGCGCTCTCCCGCGATGCCGTAGATATACGCGGTTCCGCTCGTCGCGCCGTAGAGTGCGACATTGCCCACGATGATGTTCTCCTCCGCCTTGAACTTCCGGTTCCTCGGCGGCACCACGACGAGCTTTCCGCCCGAGAGCCCCTTGCCGAAGCCGTCGTTCGCATCGCCCTCGAGGTGCAGCGTCTCGCCCTTCGGAAGAAAGGCCCCGAAGGACTGTCCGCCTCCGCCCTCGCAGTTCACGACAAAGGTGTCGTCCGGGAGCGATCCGTCAAAGTGCCGCGTGATCTCGCTTCCGAGAATGGTTCCGAGCGTGCGGTCCGTGCTCGTGACCTTCAGAGAAACCGTCCCGCCCTTTGTTCCGGGTCCCGCCTCAAGCGCCTCCTTGAACGCCGGAAGCAGCACAGACTCATCGAGTGTCCTCTCGAGATGGAAGTCATAGACATGCTCCGGATTAAAGTGGCATGCCTCGTGCTTTGCGAATTTCTGGTCAAGAATGCGGGACAGATCGACCATCTTCGCGCGGTTCGTAATCAGATCCTCCCGCACCTCCAGGCAGTCCGTGCGTCCGACCATCTCGTTTACGGTGCGGAAACCGAGCGACGCCATGATCTCTCTGAGCTGCATCGCGACAAACGTCATGAAATTGACGATATACTCCGGCTTCCCGTGAAAGCGCTTCCGCAGCTCCTCGTTCTGGGTCGCGATGCCGGCCGGACAGGTGTTCTTGGAGCACACCCGCATCATCATGCAGCCCATGCAGACAAGCGGTGCGGTCGCGAAGCCGAACTCCTCCGCGCCGAGAAGCGCCGCGACGGCGACATCCCGTCCGGTCATGAGCTTTCCGTCAGTCTCCAGAATCACGCGGTCCCGGAGGCCGTTCTCGAGCAGGCTGTGATGCGCCTCAGTGATGCCGAGCTCCCACGGGACGCCCGCGTTGTGGATGGAGCTTCCCGGTGCCGCGCCCGTTCCGCCGTCATAGCCGCAGATCAGGATCACCTGTGCGCCTGCCTTCGCGACGCCGGACGCGATGGTCCCGACGCCGTTCTCGGAACAGAGCTTCACGGAGATCCGCGCGTAGCGGTTGCTGTTCTTCAGGTCGTAGATCAGCTGCGCCAGGTCCTCGATCGAGTAGATATCGTGGTGCGGCGGCGGCGAGATGAGCGGCACGCCGGGCGTCGAGCAGCGGGTCGCCGCGACGGAGGGGTACACCTTGTTTCCGGGCAGGTTTCCGCCCTCTCCGGGCTTCGCGCCCTGCGCCATCTTGATCTGGATCTCCACCGCGCTGTTCAGGTACTCGATCGTCACGCCGAAGCGCGCGGACGCCACCTGCTTCACTGCGGAGTTTCTCTCTGTGCCGAAGCGCGCCGGATTCTCGCCGCCCTCACCGGTGTTCGACTTCCCGCCGATCCGGTTCATGGCGATCGCCATGGTCTCGTGCGCCTCCTGTGAGATGGAACCGTAGGACATGGCGCTGGTTTCGAAGCGGTGCATGATGGATTCCACAGGCTCCACTTCCTCGAGCGGGATCGGCTTCTGCTGCGGCTTGAAGCGGAGCAGGCCGCGGAGCGTGTGCGGCTTTTTCGCATCGTCCACCAGATCCGCAAACTCGAGGAACTGCTTGTAGTCATTGCGCCGGACCGCCTGCTGAAGCGTGACGATGGTCAGCGGATTGTACATGTGGTCCTCCGCGTCCCGGTTGCTCCGCAGGGAGTGGAAGCCGACGCTGTCAAGCGTCGTGTCGACGCCGAGCCCCAGCGGATCGAAGGCGTGGTCGTGGCGGTAGCTCACGCCCTCCTCGATCTCCTTGATGCCGATGCCGCCGACGCGGCTCACCGTTCCGGTGAAGTACTTCTCGATCACCTCATCGCTTAAGCCGATCGCCTCGAAAATCTGCGCGGACTGGTAGGACTGCAGCGTGCTGATGCCCATCTTCGAGGCGATCTTCACGACGCCGCTCGTGAGCGCCGCATTGTAGTCGCGGACCGCCGTGTGGTAGTCCTTGTCCAGAAGGCCAAGGTCAATCAGCTCTCCGATGCACTCGTGCGCGAGATACGGGTTCACCGCGCGCGCGCCGTAGCCCAGGAGCGCCGCGATCTGATGCACGTCTCTCGGCTCTCCGCTCTCCAGGATGATGGAGACCGCCGTCCTCTGCTTCGTGAGAATCAGGTGATGCTCCACGGAGGAGACCGCCAGGAGCGACGGGATCGGCACGTGGTTCTCATCGACGCCGCGGTCTGAGAGGATGATGATGTTGTTCCCCTCGGCGACCGCGCGGTCCACTGTGATGTTCAGCTGCTCCAGCGCGTGCTCGAGCGAGGTGTTCGTGTAGTAGAGAAGCGGAATGACCCTGGAGTGGAAGCCCGGGCGGTCGAGTGCCTTGATCTTCATGAGCTGGACGCCCGTGAGAAGCGGGTCATTCACCTCCAGCACGCGGCAGTTCGAGCTCTTCTCCGTGAGGATGTCGCCGTCGGAGCCGAGATACACGGTCGTATCCGTGACGATCTTCTCTCTCAGCGCGTCGATCGGCGGATTCGTGACCTGCGCGAACTGCTGCTTGAAGTAGTTGAACAGAAGCTGGTGCGCCGGGGAGAGAACCGCCAGCGGCACGTCGTGGCCCATCGAGGCGGTCGGTTCGATGCCGTTCTCCGCCATCGGCAGGATCTCGTCCTTCACATCCTCATAGGTGTACCCGAAGACCTTGTACAGCTTGTCGCGCATGCTCTGCGTGCTCGTCGGGATCTTCTTGTTCGGGATCGGCAGGTCCTCGAGGTGCAGGAGGTTTCTGTCCAGCCACTCGCCGTAGGGCTTCCGGTGCGCGTAGTAATTCTTGCACTCCTCATCGGAGATGATCCGCTTCTGCTTCAGATCGACCACCAGCATTCTGCCGGGCTCAAGGCGCGACTTCTTCACGATGTGCTCCGGCGGAATGTCCAGCACGCCGACCTCGGACGCGAGAATCAGCCTCCCGTCGTCCGTCAGGTAGTAGCGGCACGGGCGCAGGCCGTTTCTGTCCAGCGTCGCGCCGACCGTGTCGCCGTCTGTGTAGAGAATCGCGGCCGGGCCGTCCCACGGCTCCATCATGGTCGCGTAGTAGTGATAGAAGTCTCTCTTGTCGGAATCCATGAAACTGTTGTGCTTCCACGGCTCCGGGATCAGCATCATCATGGCGAGCGGCAGATCGATGCCGTTCATGTACATGAATTCCAGCGTGTTGTCGAGCATGGCGGAGTCAGAGCCGCGGTTCTGGATCACCGGGTAGATCTTGTCCAGCTCATCCTGCAGGTACGGGGAGGTCATGGTCTCCTCGCGGGCGAGCATGCGGTCGATGTTGCCGCGGAGCGTATTGATCTCGCCGTTGTGCGCGAGGAAGCGGTACGGGTGCGCGCGGTTCCAGCTCGGCGTCGTGTTGGTCGAGAAGCGGGAGTGCACGATCGCCACGGCCGCCTTGTAGTCGTGGCTCTGCAGATCCAGGTAGAAGCTCCTCAGCTGCTTCACGAGGAACATGCCCTTGTACACAATGGTTCTGGAGGACAGGGAGCAGATATAGGTGTCCTCGGAGCTCTGCTCGAACTCGCGGCGCACCACAAAGAGCTTCCGGTCAAAGTCGATTCCCCTCGGCGTGCCGGCCGGCCGCTCGATGAAACACTGCATGATGCACGGCATGCAGTCAAGCGCCATCTTTCCGAGGATCTCCGGATGCGTGGGCACCTGGCGCCATCCGAGGAACTTGAGCCCGTTCTTCTCCGTGATCACCTTCAGCATCCGCATCGCGAAGGTTCTCTTCAGGCGGTCCTGCGGAAAGAACAGCATGCCGATGCCGTAATCCAGCTCATCCTTCAGGGAAATGCCGCATTTCGCGGCCTCCTCCTTGAAATACGTGTGGCAGATCTGTGTGAGGATCCCCACGCCGTCGCCGACCTTGCCGCTCGCGTCCTTGCCCGCGCGGTGCTCGAGTTTCTCCACGATGCTCAGCGCATCGTCCAGGACCCGGTAGTCCTTGTGGCCGTCGATATTGACGATGGTGCCGATACCGCAGGCGTCATGCTCGCGGCCAAGCGACGCATCAAACGCATCAGGACTGATTTCCTTTCTCTGATTCATGTGTCCGCCCTTTCCTCCTTATTCTGCAAAAGACACCCGGACGAAGTCCGAGATTCCGGGTATCATTGCTTTTTTAAATTGTATCCATTATAGAAGGGCGTATTTTTGAATGTCAATCCGAACGGCCGATAAAATGCATTTTTAATACATTTTTTGTATTATTATTCTATCCGTATACTATTTTATTAGCGTTTTATTTCGGGAATTCCATCGTGATTCCGATATAATGACGCGGGCACTGAAATCGGAGAGGGGACGGCTCCTCGCAGCGCCTCCGGCCTCTTCCTGTTTCACCGGCTCCCGGCAGCAGCCTTGCTCTCCTTCTCTGTGACTGCCATGATCAGCACGTAGAGGACCATGCTTCCGATCACGCCCTGCAGGAACGGGAAACCGAATGGGATCAGCTTGATGATCGCATACCCGGCGAGCCAGGAGACGACGCCTGCCATGTGGAATCCTCTGCGGTACTCATACTTCGAGGGATCCCCGCGCTTCACAATCCAGTAATCCGCGATGATGATGCCGAGCATCGGAATCATGAAATCCCCCATGAAGGAGAGATAGTCGGAGAAATAGTCCGCAAAACCGGCCATCGCCAGAATCGTGCCGAGCACACCGGTGACGAGCGTGGCCGCCGCGCGCATCTCGTCCTTCAGGTGAAAGACCATCACGGCGCTGAGTCCTCCCGCGTACGCATTGTCCGTGTTCGTGGTCCAGGTCGCCGCAATGAGGACAATCATGCCGACGACCGGAAGCTCAAGCCCGAATGCCTGGCGCAGGAGATTTGAGAATGCGCGCCCGCAGACCGCCTTCTGCACCGCGAACCAACCGATGTGCCGTGGGCCTCGCCCAGCTCCTCGAGCTCGCCCGGAAGACGCAGTTTCCCTCCTTAAGCGGCAGGGTCAACTGGTACGGCATTCTCTATTTCCTGATCAATGTTCCGCCGCTTCTCTGCGCCTGGAAGTACATGGGAAGGCGCTTCCTCGTGAAAACAGTGGAAGGAATCCTTTTCATCAGCGCGCTCATGGCGCTTCTCCCCGTTCCGGCGGTGCCGATTCTCGAGGAGACGCTCGCATCCGCCCTTCTCGGCGGTGTCATCAGCGGCTGCGGAATCGACTGGGACATCATGAAGCAGACCGCGCGCGGCGTGACGGAGTGGCGGGGGATCGGCGCCTACACCGGAGAACCGGAAAATATTCTTGTGACCGTCATCAACAAATACGAAATCGGGATTTTTCTGGATATCATCCACAGGACGGACCCGAATGCCTTCGTGATCCGGGACGACGGTGTCGCGGTCTCCGGGAACTTCGAGAAGCGGCTGTAAGCCCAAAGGAATCCGAGGGAAGAACTCCGAAAAAAACAGCTCTCTTACTTCTGCCTGAAAGAAAAAAGTACCCCTGCAGAACTTCCTGCAGGGGATTTTTCAATCAGGGTGGATACAGGGACTCGAACCCTGGATCTCCAGATCCACAATCTGGCGCGCTAACCAACTGCGCTATACCCACCATATTACGGATTGGTCGAGCAGGGGATGTCTCCCGAAAGGCCTCTGCTCACATGAGCCTGCGGGGATTCGAACCCCGGACACACGGCTTAGAAGGCCGTTGCTCTATCCAGCTGAGCTACAAGCTCATTGTCATCATGAAGAATGACAAGAGCAGGTGATGGGAATCGAACCCACGTATCCAGCTTGGAAGGCTGGTGTTCTACCATTGAACCACACCTGCATTCTGTAACCCGCAAACACGCAAAACCTTTTATACCACAGTTTCCATGAGAAGGCAAGGAAAACTTGAAAATTCTGGCTGGTGGTATCACTTGAAAATTCCGCCCGGCAGAACTTAAAAAATCTGCCCGGGATTCGTGTTCTGAAACACGCGGTCCCGGGCAGAATTACACACAGAAACAGGCTTGCGGAATACGGGCTGAATCCGTCTCAGGAAGCAGCCGGTCCGCGCCTTACTGCCACCAGAAGATCAGCTGATTCGGGAAGAGCACGCAGAGCGCCACAACCGCGACGACAATCGCGATGAACGGAATGACACCCTTGTAAATGTCCGTGATCTTCACGCTGTCCGGGACTATGCCCTTGATGTAGAACAGGGCGAACCCGAAGGGCGGGGTCATGAAGCAGGTCTGCAGCATGACTGCGGTGACCGTGACGACGAAGAGGCGGTTAAACCCGAACGCATCCATCAGCGGAAGGAAGATCGGGAACACGATCATGACAATGCCCAGCCAGTCGATGAACATGCCCAGGATGAAGACGATGATCATCATGATCCAGAAGACGCCCCACTTGCCCACGCCGCTGTTCAGAACGATGTCGGAAATGATCCGGTCGCCGTCGAGGGAGAGGAAGATTCCGGTGAATGCCGACGCGCCGAAGAGGATGATGAAGACCATTGCGGTCGTCTTCGCGGTGTCAAGCAGGGAATCCTTCAGCATCTTCCAGCTGAACTGGTGATAGCAGATCGCCATGATCAGGGAGAAGAACGCGCCGACGCCTGCCGCCTCGGT
This sequence comes from uncultured Lachnospiraceae bacterium, assembly GCA_902766175.1. Classification (GTDB taxonomy): domain Bacteria; phylum Bacillota; class Clostridia; order Lachnospirales; family Lachnospiraceae; genus Moryella. The sequence continues at coordinate 25,902 of CACXCJ010000018.1, read as the reverse complement.
CGGTGTTGCGATTCCTGCAAAGATGGAACCGAGCACTGCGAAGATCAGAAGCAGCGGCGGGATGAGGTTGATGAGGGAGCCGACGATTCTCTGCTTCAGCGGCATCTCCGCGAGCTCCTTTTCACTCATCGCAGGTCCGGCATCCGGATGCACCCTCGTAATCACGATAATGTAGATAATGTAGCAGAGCGAGAGCACAAGGCCCGGGACAATCGCACTGATGAAGATCTGTCCGACGGACAGCTGTGCGAAGGAACCCATGGAAACCAGCATGATGGACGGCGGAATCAGAATTCCCAGAGAACCGCCGGCGCAGACCATGCCGCAGGCGAGGGACTTGTCGTATCCGCTCCGGAGCAGAACCGGCATGGACAGAAGACCCATCGTGACGACGGACGCACCGACGATACCGGTCGTCGCCGCAAAGACGGTGGACACGAGGATGACTGCCACGCCGAGGCCGCCCTTGAACGGTCCGAACAGGTAGCGGACGGATTCAAACAGGCCGTCCGCGACCTTGGAGTACGTCAGGAAGTTTGCCATCAGGACGAACATCGGGATTGCGACCATCGAGTAGCTCTGCATCTGGTCGTAGACCTTTGTCATCGCGATCCGGACGCCCGGCTCGCCCCAGGCGATCCAGCCCATGATCGCGCCGACGCCGCCGAGGACGAACGCGAGCTCCTGTCCTGTTGCAAGTCCGACGAACATCAGGACGAACAGGATCAGGATCATGATCATGGAGAGATTGTACGCAGAGATTCCGGAAGCGGAAACCAGACCCTGCAGCTGTTCAAGAATTGCTGTCATGCCTTTGCCTCCTCCTTCTTCTCAGCCGGTGCCACAGAGCCATCCGGGCAGTCAATGTTTCCCTCCACAATTCCGATGACCTGCTTCAGCATTTCCGAGATTCCCTGAATGGCGAGAAGCAGCATGCCGATGAAGAAGCAGAGCTTTTCCGGCCAGGTGTACGGAGCCCACACGGAGTAGCTCTTCTCACCGATCTGGAACGCCTTCAGGAAATAGGTCCAGCACTCAGGAAGCAGACCGAACACAAAGGGGACAAAGAAGATGATGTAGGTGACAAGGTGCATGATGTACTGGCCGCGCTTCGGAAGCTTCGCGAAGAAGACATCAACCGCGACGAACGCGTGCTTTAAGAAGCCGTACGCCGCAATCAGGATAATGTAGCACGCAAAGAGGATGACAATCATGTCCTGCGTCCAGATCTGAGGCTTGCTGAAAATTCTGCGGAGAATGACCTCGATCATGATGACAACCAGGATCCCAACAACAAGGAGCGAGAAGAGCTGTCCAAGTCTGTCGTTTATGATGTCGATCGTCTTGCAAATCTTTTTAATGACATTCATACTTTCACTCCTCGGATTGTTTACTTGGATTCAGACTCTTCCGCAGCGGCGGATTCAATCACGCTCTGCGCGTCTGCGCTGTCAAAGTTGTAGTTGTTCGGGGTGGTCTCGCCAACGCCGGAGACATCCGCATCCTCATAGTTATAGCCGAAGCCGTAGTCGCCGGTCCACTCGCGGTATGCGTTCGCCGTCTGGCGGTAAGCCATCATGGAATCATAGATCTTCTTGAAGTTCGGGTTTGCCTCGCACTCCTCCGCATAGGTCTCGCGGCAGGTCTTCCGGATGGTCTGGAAGTCCTCGTCGTTCAGGTGCGTGACGGTGACGTGATCCTGCTGCAGCATCTTGTTGGTGATGACCATGTCGTTGTAGGTGTAACGTGCCACCTGCTCGCCCGTGCAGGTCTCCGCTGCGAGCTCAATCGCGTCGCGGTACTCCTGCGGAAGATCGTTCCAGGCATCCATGTTGATCATGACGCCGTTCACGCCTGCGGACTGATACCAGGCCGGTGCGCACCAGTACGGAGCGACCTCCTGAAGCTTCAGGGTATCATCTGCCATCGGGCCGGAGAACTCGCCGCCGTCGATGACGCCTCTCTGCAGGGACTCATAGAGCTCGGAAGCCGCGATGCTCGTGATGTTGATGCCGAGCTTCTTTGCCGCGCGTCCTGCCATGACGCCGCCGAGACGGATTTTCATGGAGCGCATGTCATCGAGGGATGTGATCGGTCTCACAGAGCGGATGCCGGACTCGGAGCCGTTGACCATGATCGGGAAGTACATGATGTTGTACTGGCCGTACTGGTCCTGATAGCACTGCAGGCCGCCCGCCTGATAGATCCAGGTGTAGTAGTCCATGGTGGAGAAGTCATCCATGATCGTGGAGAGAAGCTCGAAGGACGTGTCCTTGCCGGACCAGTAGCCGCCCCAGTCGCCGCCACACTGGATTGTGCCGTTGCTGACGTAGTCGAACAGCTCGTTTGCGGAGCAGAGCTCGCCCTCGGAGTAGTTCGTGATCTGGAACCTGCCGTCGGTCAGCCTGCTGACCAGCTGCGTGAAGCGGCGGTCAACGCTGTAGTGGACGTTGCCGGAGCCCCAGGTGGATCCCATCTTCCATGTCACGACCGGAAGATTGCTGCTTCCGCCGCTCGCCGCGTTTGCATTCGCGGTATCCATAACTCCGGTCTTTGCGCCGCAGCCGGCAAGCAGAGTCACCGACGCAACCGCAAGAGCCGCTGCCCAAGCGAAGAATTTCTTTTTCATGTGTCCCTCCTGAATTCTGTCTGAATTTGCAGTGTGCGCATTCCGCTGTCACACCCATGCATATTTTGTAGAATTTTTAACGATGCCTTACAGCACGCTACCGCCCCGGCAGAACTCTGTTTCTGCGAAAACAAGCGTCTTCCAGGGACGGCAGCTGCACCATATCAGTTTTCAAAAAGCGATCAAAGAATTACTTGGATGCCTTTGCAGCGCGGACCGCATCGATGAGAAGCGGCGTGACCTTGAAGAGGTCGCCCGTGATGCCGTAATCTGCGATCTCAAAGATCGGCGCGGTGCTGTTCTTGTTCACGGCGATGATGCACTCGGAGTCCTGCATGCCGGCCTTGTGCTGGATTGCGCCGGAGATACCGAGCGCCACATAGACCTTCGGGTGAACCGTCTTGCCGGTCTGTCCGACCTGATGATCAGAGGAGAGCCATCCGGAATCGATTGCCGCACGGCTGCCTCCGACGACGCCGCCGAGCTCGTCCGCGAGCTCCTGCGCGAGCGCGATGCCCTTGTCGACATCCTTCGCAATGCCGCGGCCCACAGAGACGATGTAGTCAGCGCCGACAAGGTCGACCAGCTTCTTCGCCGCCTTCACAACCTCGACGACCTCAACCGGCATATCCTCCTCGCTGAGCTTCACCTCGAACTTTGTGATCTTCAGCGCATCCGCCTTCGCCTGGTCAAACGGTGCCTTCTTCATGACGCCCGGACGGACCGTCGCCATCGCCGGACGGAAGCGCGGGCAGATGATGGAAGCCATCAGGTGGCCGCCGAACGCCGGACGGGTCATCTTCAGGTCGCGGGAGGTGTCATGGTTCTCGCCGAGCACCGTGACGGTGTGGCTTGCCACTGCCTCGAGGCGGTCCTCCGGGAGCGTGGAATTCTCCTTCAGGAATGCCATGTACTTGTCCATGTCGACATCGAGGTGCGTGCAGTCCGCGCAGAGACCGGTGTGCAGGCGCGCAGCGCAGCGCGGTCCGAGATCGCGGCCGATGTTGGTCGCTCCGAAGAGCATGACCTCCGGCTTCCTCTCCTCGATCGCATCGCAGATCACCTTCGAGTAACCGCCCGTGGTGTAGTTCTTGAGAAGCGGGCTGTCGCAGACAATGACCTCATCCGCGCCGTAGCCGCCGAGCTCCTTCGCGAGGCCGTCGATATTGTCGCCGAGCAGAAGTCCGACGAGCTTCACGCCGAGCTCATCGGCGAGCTTTCTTCCCTCGGAAATCAGCTCAAAGTCCGTCGGCATGAGCTTTCCCTGACGCTGCTCACAGAATACCCAGACATCCTTGAAAGCAGCCAGATCCGTGTTATTGAATGCCATAATCTTCTATCCCCTTTCTCAGATGTAGTGCTTGTCGAGCAGTATTCCCGCAAGCTTTCCGCAGGTCTCCTTGCCGTCCCCCTCCAGCATGACGCCGGCACCCTTTGCGGGCGGAGTAAAGGAAGTGAGAATGTTCGTCGGAGAACCTCCGAGACCGATGGTCGAAGGATCAATCAGGGGATCATCCTTCAGTGTGTTGTAATCGAATACCTGCATGGGCTTCGAATAGGTGCTGTAGATTCCCTCGATGCTCATGTAGCGCGGGCTGTTCAGCTCCTTGATGCAGGTGATGAGGCACGGGGTCTTCACGCGGAGCGTCATGTAGCCATCCTCGAGCATGCGCTTCACGGTGAGGGTATTGCCCTCCTTCTTGATCTCCGCTGCGTAGGTGACCTGCGGAAGGCCGAGCTTCTCTGCAATCTGCGGTCCGACCTGCGCCGTGTCGCCGTCGATTGCCTGCCGGCCGCACATCACGATGTCGTCGTCTTCGACGCCGATGCGCTTGATCGCCGCCGCAAGAATCTGGGAGGTCGCGTAGGTATCGCTGCCGCCGAACTCTCTGCCGGAGACAAGCACTGCATCGTCCGCGCCCATTGCCATCAGCTCACGGAGCATTCCCTCTGCGGGCGGCGGTCCCATGGTGACAACCGTGACCTTGCATCCGGTCGCATCCTTCAGCTTCAGAGCTGCTTCCACTGCATTCAGGTCATCCGGGTTCGTGATGGTCGGCATCGAAGCACGGTTCAGCGTGCCATCGGGATTCACAGCGACCTTTCCGGAGGTATCAGGAACCTGCTTTACGCAAACAATAATCTTCATCTTCGATCTTCCTCCTTACAGGCCCATGTTGGACGAGATGACGATACGCTGGACTTCGGAAGTTCCTTCGTAGATCTCCGTGATCTTCGCATCGCGCATCATGCGCTCCATGGGGTAGTCCTTCGTGTAGCCGTAGCCGCCGAACATCTGCAGTGCCTTGGTGGTGGTCCACATCGCGTGCTCGGAGCAGTGAAGCTTTGCCATCGCGGCAGCCTTGGAGAAGCGCTTGCCGGTCATGGACTCCTGTGCCGCCTTGTAGGTCAGCAGACGGCCGATCTCGCATCCGGTCTCCATGTCCGCGAGAACAAACTTGGTGTTCTGGAACTTGGAAATCGGCTTGCCGAACTGGACACGGCCCTTCGTGTAGTTGATGGCTTCCTGAAGCGCGCCCTCAGCGATGCCCAGGGACTGTGCGGCGATTCCGATTCTGCCGCCGTCGAGCGTCTGCATTGCGATGTTGAAGCCCTTGCCCTCACGTCCGAGCAGGTTCTCCTTCGGGATGATGCAGTCGGTGAAGACAAGCTCTGCCGTCGGTGAGCCGTGCAGGCCCATCTTTTCCTCGTGCTTGCCGATCGAGAATCCCGGGAAGTCCTTCTCGACGATGAAGGCGGAAATTCCCTTGGTTCCCTTCGACTTGTCCGTCATCGCGAAGACGACGAAGACATCCGCGACATAGCCGTTCGTGATGAAGATCTTGGAGCCGTTCATCACGTAGTGATCGCCCTCAAGCTTCGCCTCGGTCTGGCCCTTGGAGGCATCGGAGCCTGCGTTCGGCTCGGTCAGGCAGAATGCGCCGATCTTGCGTCCGGTGGTCAGCATGCGGAGATACTTCTGCTTCTGCGCCTCCGTGCCGTTATTCAGAATCGGCGCACAGCAGAGGCCGTTGTGCGTCGCGACGACGTCGCCCGTGGAAGCGCACTGCTTGGAAATCTCCTCGATCGCAATCGCTGCGGAAACCTGGTCTGCGCCTGCGCCGCCGTACTCCTTCGGGACTGCCATTCCCATGACGCCCAGATCGAACAGCTTCTCAATGGTTTCCCGCGGGAACTCACTGGTACGGTCCGTCTCCGCCGCGATGGGCTTGATTTCGTTTTCAGCGAAATCGTGCATCATCTTGCGGACCAATGCCTGCTCTTTCGTCAGATTGAAATCCATAAACTCTCCTCCTAATTGTATTTACAACAGAAAAGCTCTGTTTTGAAACCGCAATCAACTCTTGATGCCGGCGACATCCTTCGCGAGCTTCTTCTTGCCCTCGATGTTGCCCTGCCGGGCGATCATGATGCGCTGCGCCTGCGGCGAGCCCGCGCCGTGCATGGATTCGGTGCGGTATCCGACTGCCGCCGCGCCGAGGCACATGTTCTCGAGGAAGCGCATGACCCTCTGGCGGTCCTCCGTGGAGACACCGTCGCGCGCCGCGAAGAACTTGTGGCAGATATCGCCGATCGTCTCGCCGTTCTTTCCGACCTCGAGATCGGACTCGAAGTCCTTCTGGGACGGCATCGTGACCATGAGGCCTCCGGCGATATCCTCCGCGAGGCGGACGATCTCGTACGGGAAGCGGGTCACGTTCTGCTTGCAGACATTTGCCAGCAGAAGGTCAATCTGATAGTTGCCGGCCTTCGTCCTGCAGCCCTCGCAGGAACATGCGATGCCGCAGCAGTAGAGCGTCTCGTTCAGGTGCGTCATCTCGATCAGCTTGTCCTTTACGGCACTCGCCTTCTCGACGCCGTTGTACTCCGCCGCGAGCGCAGCCGCGCCAATGACGACATCGCCCACGCCGACCTTGCAGCCGCCGTAGCTCTGGCGGTGATAACCCGCGAAGCGCTCCACCAGCATGCCTGCGAAGTCATACTCGCCGTTCATGAAGATGTACTCGTTCGGGATGAAGACGTGATCCAGGACGACCAGCGCCTCCTGTCCGCCGAACTTCGCATTGCCGACATCGATCGGGCATCCCTCGAGCTTTCTCGTGTCGCAGCTCTGACGGCCGTAGATCATGTAGAGGCCGTCCGCATCCGACGGGCACGCAAAGGAAACTGCCCAGTCCTTATCCGCCTCCTTCATGGAGATGGTCGGCATGAAGATGTGCCAGTGGGAGTTGACAGAGCCCGTCTGGTGGCACTTTGCGCCGCAGACGACGATGCCGTCCGGGCGGCGCTCCACGACGTGGACGTACATGTCCGGATCGCTCTGCTGGCTCGGCGACTTCGAGCGGTCGCCCTTCGGATCGGTCATCGCGCCGTCGACGGTGAGGTCATTGTCCTGCACCATGGTCAGGAACTTCTTGAAGTTTTCGTGATAGTGCGTGCCGTACTTCTGGTCGATCTCATAGGTCGTGGAGAACTCCGCGTTGAAGCTGTCCATTCCGACGCATCTCTGGAAGCAGCTGGCCGTCTTCTGGCCGAGCAGGCGCTGCATCTTGACCTTCTTGATGAGGTCCTCCGTGGACTGGTGCAGATGGGTGAAGCGGTTGATGGTGTGGCCGGTGAGGCTTGAGGTCGCAGTCATGATGTCCTTGTACTGCGGGTCCTGTGCCAGTGCGTACGTCATTGCGACGCAGTTGATGGACGGACGGATCATCGGGCTGTCCACCCAGTTATCGATCTTCTTGCCGAACATGTACACACGCGTGTGCATCTTGCGGAGAGACTCGATGTACTGCTGAGCTGTCATTAAAGCCATCTTTTCTCCTCCTAAAGCGGGATTTCTCTCAGGCTTTCGTCCTGAGAGCCGGGGATTCAGTCGTTCTTTAACCCCATCAGTTCGTCGCGGAAAATTCTCTCATCCATGAGCTTCAGGTCGTCTGCGATCTTCGGCATGAACTCCATCTGATCCAGCACCTGGGTCTGAAGGTCGATGCCCGGTGCGATCTCGATCAGCGTGACGCCCTCCGGGCGGAGCTCAAACACCGCGCGCTCGGTGATGTAGAGAACCGGCTGCTTCACCTTGACTGCGTAGTCCCCGGAGAAGGTGATCTGCTCAACCTTCTTCACGAACTTCTTCTTCGCGCCCTCCTGGGTGATGACGAGCTTTCCGTCGCGGCACTCGGTCTTCAGGCCCTTCGCGGTGAAGGTGCCGCAGTAGACAACCTTCTTCGCGTTCTGGGTGATGTCGATGAATCCGCCTGCTCCCGCGAGACGGGTTCCGAACTTCGAGACATTCAGGTCGCCGTTCGGCGCGGTCTCCGCAAGGCCGAGGAACGCGACATCCAGGCCGCCGCCCTGATAGAAGTCAAACTGCACGTTGTGCGGAATAATCGCCATGGAGTTTGCGGCCGCGCCAAACTGCGTGCCGCCGTAAGGAACGCCCGCGATGGAGCCCGCCTCGACGGTCAGGGTCATCTTGTCGGAGATTCCCTCCTCCGCAGCGACATTCGCGATCTTCTCCGGCGCGCCGGTGCCGAGGTTCACGATTGCGTCGTTCGGCAGCTCCATGGCTGCGCGGCGGGCAATGACCTTCTTCGCATCCAGCGGGATGGCAGGGATCTCATCGACCGGAATCCGGTACTCCCCTGCGAGTGCGCCGTCGTACGGCATGCCGAGGCACTGCATGTTGTCCTCGATCGAGCCCACGACAATGGAATCCACGTAGATTCCGGGGATCGCGACGAGCTTCGGGTCAAGGGAACCGCCCTGAACAATCTTCTCGACCTGGACAATGACCTTGCCGCCGGAGTTCTTGCACGCCTGTGCCATCGCGGTGACATCGATCGGGCCGATCTCCCTGTGGACGGTGCAGTTTCCGAACTCATCCGCATAGCTCGCGCGGACGAAGACGACATCGATCGGGAACGCCTTGTAGAGAAGGAGCTCCTTCCCCTCGATGTTGATGACCTTTACAAGGTCCTCGCCGTGCTCCTTCGTGTACTCATTCAGCTTGCCGCCCTCGTTTCTCGGGTCCACGAAGGTGTTCAGGCCGACCGTCGTGATCGTGCCGATGTTGTGTGCGGCGATGTCCCGGTACATGTGGGAGATGACGCCCTGCGGAAGGTTGTACGCCTCGATCTTGTTCGCGAGAGCCAGATCGCCGAGGGTCTTCGCGCGGTCCCAGTGTCCGCCGACGACACGCTTTACCATGCCCTCGTGCCCGTAGTGGTCTCCGCCGGTTCCGTCGCGGTGTCCCTGGCCCGCTGCGAAGAACAGGGTCAGATCCCGCGGATGGCCGGTCTCCAGGAAGCGCTTCTCAAGTGCCTTGGAAAGGCCCTCGGGGCACGCGCAGGAGACGAATCCTCCAGTCGCAATGGTGTCGCCGTCCTTGACCAGCTCCGCGGCCTGCTCGGCGGTGATGACTTTTACTCTCTTCATTCTTGAACTCTCCTTCAGGTAAAATTACTGATTCTCGAACTTCGCCGGGCGCTTCTCGAGGAATGCTCCCATGCCTTCCTTCTGGTCCTTCGTCGCGTAGCACATCGCGAAGAGCTCGTTCTCAAGCGCGATGCCGTCGTCGATATCCATCTGCATGCCGCGGTCGATGCAGGCCTTCGCGTACTTGACGGCGATCGGAGCGTTCTTGGTGAAGGACTTCGCCATCTCGATGGCGCCGTTCATCAGCTCTTCCGGAGCGTAGACCGCATTGACCAGTCCGATCTCCTTCGCCTCCGGTGCCTTGATCATCTTGCCGGAGAAGATCAGCTCCTTCGCCTTGCCAAGGCCGACGCGGCGCGGCAGGCGCTGTGTTCCAGAGAATCCGGGGGTGATGCCGAGGCCGACCTCCGGCTGTCCGAACTTCGCCTTCTCGGAGGCAAGAATAATATCACATGCAAGTGCGAGCTCGCAGCCGCCGCCCAGGGCAAATCCGTTCACCGCTGCGATTGTCGGGATTCCGAGCTTCTCGATGCGGCGCATCAGGGCGCTGCCTCTCTGACCCCACTTGCGGCCGCCTGCGACATCCAGCGGATACTGCTCGCCGATATCAGCGCCCGCGACGAAGGAACGTCCCGCGCCGGTGATGATCAGTGCGCCGAGCTCCTTATCCGCCTCGACCTCACCGATCGCCTGCTCAAGTTCTGTGATCACCGCAGAGTTCAGCGCGTTCAGTGCCTCCTGGCGGTCAATCGTCAGGATTCCGATGTTTTCATTCTTCTCGTACTTAAGAAATTTGTACATACAATGACCTCTTTTCCTGAAATGGATTGTCACTTAAAGCCACTTGATTATACTGCAAAAGCTGTGCCATATGCTCTCCGTAATGATGCCGGTCTTTTTCCGCCCGTCCCTCATTTTCCGTTGTCATATTATATAAATTAAATATCGTTTATCCTTTTGAAACTGTCTTTTTTATACACCCGGATTTTCCGCTCCCCGCAGCGGCGCCTCCGGCGTATTCAGAATTGAATAGGTTTTCTGCGCATTCTTTCACGATTCTAAACGTTTCCTGCGCACGATGTTGTCTATTTTTTAACAACCTTGAAATGCCGCGAAAACAGCCTCAGAAAAAGGCCGGCCGCCGAAGCGGTCCGCCCTGCCCTGTCACTTTTTTATTCATTTATGAATAATTGTTTTCAATTCTGAATAGATTTTTATTTTTTCCGCCCGGCGGCTTCACTCCTCCGGCGGCACCTGGCGCTGTGGCGCAAACGCGAAGCGCACGAAGCGGTTCACCTCCTTCAGGGTGTCGAAGCAGGCGATGCAGACCTGATTTCCCATGGTGCCGGCGAGCGCATCCGGCATACGCGTGAGCTTCTTCAGGTTCTTCGCGTAGACGATCGAGATCTCCTCCAGAGAGTGCGTGTAGCCGACCGAATCCCTGCGGCCGCAGTACACGCAGTAGGTCTTCGGTCCGCTGTAGGTGTGCCGGTTCTCGTCGAACGCAATCATGTCCGCCCAGATCTGGAAGACATCCGCCGACTGGCTGTAATTCAGCATGTCCGGCGTGAAGCCGCCCGCAGGCCGCATGTTCACCTCGAGACCGGCGATACCGCCCGCGTTCCCGACCCCCTCCTTCGCCTCGCGGAGCCGGAAGAACTCGAGATGGAAGAAGCGGCTTCTCACATCGAACGCCTTCAGGACACGCTTTCCGGCGTCCTCGATATCCGGCGCGGGCTGCCTGTTCACGTAGTAGTAGCAGGGAATCCCCTCATTCACCATGTCCATGATGGAGTTGGGGGTGATGTGGCTCGCCGCAAAAAGGATCTCTCCCTTTGCGTTGATGACGCCGTCGTAGGTCTCGACATCGCCCGCCAGATACTCTTCCATAATATAGGGAGCGGCCGGCTGCTGATGAAAGAACTCCCGGAGGTCCGCGTCGCTCGTGAGACGCCAGGTCGCCTCCGCGCCGACGCCGCGGTCCGGCTTCACCACCACCGGGTAGCCGACCTCGGCGATGAACTCCCGCGCGCTCTCAAGATCCACGACCGGCGACCAGCGGGCGGTCGGAACGCCGGCGCGCGCATAGTACTTCTTCATGGCGGTCTTGCTGCGGAAGCGCATGATTTCATCCGACTTAAGGCCCGTCAGGATGTTGAAGTCCGTCCGGAGGGCGGCATCCAGCTCCATCCAGAACTCATTGTTCGATTCCACCCAGTCCATCTTCCCGTACTCCGCGGTAAAGTGGCCCATGGCGCGCACCATCTGATCGTAATTGCGGAGATCGTCCACGCGGTAGTACTCCGTGAGGGAGCTCTTCAGCTCGTCGTTCAGGCTGTCGTAGGAAGCGTCGCCGATTCCGAGAACATTCACGCCGTTCTCGTGAAGACCGCGGCAGAAGCGGGAGTAGGACTCCGGAAAATTCGGGGAAATAAAGACAAAATTCATAGGATACCTCGGTTCCTGTGCTACTATAGTACTGTTCAGAGTCGCAGAGTTTCCCGGAGCGGTGTGCCGGTGCCGGCACAAGCGCATCCCTCCGGGAAAATTTTCCTTTCCGCGTTTTCCGGCACGCACAGAGCCGGAGGCGCATCGGAAGGAATGCCGGTACATATTTTACACCGGCTGTCAATGAAGTTCAGGGCATTTCCCGGATCAGAGGGAGTTTCAGAGAGGTCTGAAATGGATATTCAGTATTACAGGGAGTACAGCAGGGAGCTCGGAAGAGACATGGAATTCAAGTCCTACGGATGGGGCGGCGTTCCCGTGCTCGCGTTTCCGTGCCAGAACGGCCGCTTCTATGAGTGGGAGGGTTTCGGAATGCCGGAGACTCTCAGCGGTTTTCTGGACCCCGGAAGGATATGCCTCTTTACGCTCGACTCGATCGATGAGGAGACGGTCTCTGACGTGAACGGGGACCCCTGGCACCGGATCCGCCGCTACGAGGCCTGGTATCGCTATGTCTGCAATGAACTGGTCCCGCGGATTCACGAAATCAGCGGGAATCCGGACCGGATTCTTCTCACCGGCTTCTCCATGGGCGCCTATCACGCGGCAAATTTCTTCTTCCGGCGTCCGGATCTGTTCCGCGGCTGCATCTCCTGCTCCGGAATCTATGACACCCGCGACATGTACGGCGGATACATGGATGAGTACGTCTACCGGAACGACCCGTGCGCGAGTCTCTCCGGCATGCCGGCAGATCATCCGTACATCCGGATGTACAACGAGAGCAGCATTGTCCTCTGCGTCGGGCAGGGAGCCTGGGAGGGACCGCTGCTCGCGGGGACGCGCCGGATCGAGCCGATTCTCCGCGCAAAGGGCATCCACGCCTGGGTGGACTACTGGGGCTTTGACGTGAATCACGACTGGCCGTGGTGGAAAAAGCAGATCGTGTACTTCCTCGGGAAGATTCTCTGAGCCGGATGCCGCGCCGCGGGAAGGGGAGCGGGCGGATCTCTCTTCTTCCGCAGGAAGCCTTCAGGAGGTCTTCCGGAACGTCATCCGGATCGTCGCATAGCTCTCCCCGGACGGATCGCGCAAGTCCACGTAGCAGCGCGGAAGCGCATCCGCGCCCGCGCCGTCCCCCACGTTCTCAAACAGCACAAACGGGCACATCTGGTCGCCGAGGACCGCGGCCTTCTTGTACTGCGCCTCAATCCGATACAGGCTTCCGTATTTCTTCTCCGGCGCCTCGCCCCCGAATTTCTTCTGAAAGACCTCCGAGGCCGCATCCCGCGCCGCTTCGACGTACTGCGCGTTATTCATGTGCAGGTTCGTGTCCAGATGATGCGGGGCGACGGCGAGCGTCGGCGCCTGCAGGAGGTCTGCCCCGCTGCCCTCAGGAATGAAGATTTTCCGCTCGGTTTTCGGCATCTCGAGCTTCTTCTCCATCTGGGACTCGTACGGCGCCGCATAGGCTTCCTCCACGCGCGCCGGGATCTTTTTTTCCGTGTCAAAGAGGAACCACAGGGAGTCCGCGCGGATAAAGCCCCTGCCGTCCTCCCCGCGGATCGTGAAATTCCGGAAGCCGTAAGGGCCCCTGAACGCGTACGCCCAGGTGCTGATCACTATGTGCTCCAGATAGCGCGGCATTTCATCGATCACGATGTTCCAGGCCGAGAGGAACCACGCGCGGTGCCGCGGGTCCAGAAAGTCCATGCCGCATCCGACATCCTCGCTCTGAAAGAGCGAGCAGTCCTGGAGATAATTAATCATCGCAAAGATGGAAAGCCTGTGATTTAAATCAGCTTCCGTGTACCGGATTCTGCTTGAGAAAGAATAGCCCATTGCAAGCTCCTGTTTCTTAAAATTTCCACGTGTCCTTCAGCGTGAGCCACTTCGTGTCCTTGTCGCTCAAATTCAGCTTCGTTCCGTCCCTCATGGCATAGCCGGACGGATCCGCGCTTCCCGGGTACTCCCCGGTGAGCTCCGGCCATTCAATGCCGATCGCGGGGTCGTTCCACGCGAGTCCGCCCTCATCGCCCGGATGCCAGAAGTCCGTCACCTTGTAGCAGAACTCCGCGATGTCCGAGAGGACGAGAAATCCGTGCGCGAATCCCTCTGAAATATAGAACTGTTTCTTGTTCTCCTCCGTGAGAAGCACGCCGTACCACCTGCCGAAGGTCTCGGAATGCTGCCTGAGATCCACCGCGACATCGAACACAGAGCCGCGGATCGCGCGGACCAGCTTTCCCTGCGGATAGTTCTTCTGGAAATGCAGTCCGCGGAGAACGCCCTTTGTGGAGCAGCTCTGGTTGTCCTGCACGAAAACCATATCGAGTCCGGCCTCGTGCATGTCCTTCTGGTTGTAGGTCTCCATAAAATAGCCGCGCGCATCGCCGTGCACGGTAGGTTCAATCACATAGAGCCCGCTGATCGGGCATTTCGTCACCTTGATCTGTCCCATACTGCTGCCTTTCTTCTGCCGGCGGGGATGCATACCCCGCCGCTGCGAAATTCATTTTCTCCGGCGGAAAGAGCTGCCTTCTCCCGCCGCATGCCATATTCCCGGCGCCTTTTCACGCCGCAGACCGGTTTTATCATAGCACGGCGCCTTCTCCCGCGCCACATGCGATTTTCGCTCCGCCGGCAGACACGACGCCCCGGGCGGATGGCTGCCGCCCGGGGCTCTGTTCAGGAAATACAGTTCATTTGTACGGCTGCCGCAGCGGAAATCCGCTCCGGCAGAGGAGGAGTAATCCCGGCAGTTCCTGCGTCCGCTCAAAGGCAGTGCAGCTGTCTCAGGCCGGCTCAGGCACCGAACCATCCTGCGATCTGCGGCGCATAGGTCACGAAGGTCCTGTACGCCATGAACAGTGTGATGACAAAGACCAGGATGCCGAGGACGTTCAGAATCGCGGAGTTCTTGTACTTGCCGACAATCTCGGTCTTTCTCGTGACGAGAAGGACGAGGATGACGGACAGCGGAAGCACGACGCCGTTAATCGCCTGTGCGATCGTGATGATGTTCGTCGGCGTGCCGCCCACAATCGCGAAGAAGCACCCGACCGCAAAGACGATCGTCGCAATGATGCGGAAGCGCGTGTCCTTCAGGTCCGTGGACCAGCCGAGAACCCCGGTGATCACGTAGGTCGCAGCCAGAGGAGCGGTCGCGGCGGAGCTGATGCCTGCCGCAAAGATGCCGATCGAGAAGATCGCCTTGGCGAAGGTGCCGGCCAGCGGCTGAAGACCGTTTGCCAGGTCCGCGACGCCCTTCACGGTCTCCCCGCGGAGCGCAAGGCTGCAGCCGACGATCATGATCGAGATCGAGATGATAGCGGTGAGGACCGCGTTCGTGACGGAATCGTACTCCGCGTCAATGAGGGCATCGTCCACATCCATGCCCGGGTCCGCCGCCTTCTTGCTGGCAGAGGTCGAGGCGTGCAGGTACAGGCAGTACGGAACGAGCGTCGTGCCGATCAGGGCGATGGCGGTGAGCTGCGCGCCGTCCGGGACGGAAGGCCGGAACATGCCGGAAATGACAGCTCCCATATCCGGCTTCACGATAATGGCGGTGAGCAGGAACACAATCGCCATGACAAAGACAATCCCGGTCAGCACATTCGCGATGTACTTGATGTTTCCCGTGAGAACCAGCGCCAGGGCAACCGCCGCAATGACAATGCAGTAGACCACTCTGTGGTCGCCGAACATGATCGAGACACCGGTCGCCGCGCCGACGATATTGCCCGCCTCGTACGCGCAGTTTCCGCAGAAGATCGCGATGATCAGAAGAATGTACAGCCACCAGTAGCCCTTGAAGGTCTGGCGGACCGCATCCGCAAGTCCGATTCCCGCATTCAGGCCGATCTTCGAGGTCATGCGCTGCATGACTGCCATCGCGATGACGCTGAAGAGAAGCGCCCACGCCAGGCTGTACGAGAAGTTAAATCCTGCGAGGCCGCAACTCGTCACGGTTCCGGGTCCCACGACAGCCGCCGTCACGATCGCACCGGGCCCCATGTTCTTCAGTCTCTGCCACACAGTCTTTTTTGTTTTGGTTTCTTCACTCATCTTTTCAGTCCCCCTTTCCAGTTTCGCAGTTCCGAACTTCCGCGCTGCAGAAAATTCAAGAGGCCGAAGCCAAAATGAATTTTATGCATTCATTCTATATGAATATTCATGTCCTGTCAATTCATTCCATGCGCATAATCCGCTGCAGCTTAAATTTTTGTTCATGTATCGCTCAATTTTTAAATAGTTTTTATTTGCTTATTTTCATAAATTTCTATTGTTTTTATGTTATTATCCATATTTTTACTATGTTATTTATAATAAGTTCATTTACGCCTCTGTCTGTCGTTTTTCTCCGCTCTGCGGATTCTTTCATTTTTCCCGCATTCGGTTGTTTTTTTATTCATAAAAATGCAATTTTACATTTATTTCTGACAGTCCTGCCTCCGCTCCGGACAAACCTTCCGCATGCCCGGAGGATCGCCTTTCTGTGTTCTTCAGAGCGGAGTTCGGATACCAAAAAAACAGATCCTGCGCCCGGCGGAACTGTGTTCCACACCGGATGCGGATCTGCTTTCTGTCTTCTGAGGCTTTCCTGCTTAATTGCTTTTTCTGGCTTTTTCCTTCAGCTGCTTCTTTTTACTTCCCCTGATTTCTTCTCTCGGCTTCTTCTCCGGCGCTGCGGCCGCTTTATCCGTAGAGCTTCTCCGGATACACGCCGGCGTCGATCAGCTTCCGGATGGAATCGACCACAACCGGCTTGTCCTCCTTATAGGTCACGCCGAACCACCGGTCCTCCGTCGGAAGAACGCGGACCGTTCCCTTCCCGGAGTGAATGCACTGGTCCACGACCGTCGGGAGAAGATACTCACTCTTCAGCGCGCTTCCGTTTTCCCGCAGGAACTTCGGAAATCCCTCTTCCAGAACGCCGAGAAACTCCTGCGGGAGCCCCCACATGTTCATGGATACAAACTGATCCGGCCTGAGGTGAACCGGCTGTCCGGCCGCGTCCTGTGCGCGCAGCACGCCGTCCTGCTCCCGGATCTCAAAGGTCTCCGTGACACTGTCCAGATATCCGTCCGCATTCACGCTGCATACACCGCGGGTCACGGTTCCGTTGTCGGAAAGCGTGTTCTTCAGGATAAATCCGGCCATGCACATGTCGAGCCCGCCGCCGTCCGTGCGCATTCCGCTCTCCATGTAATCGTGAATCACCTGAAAGGCCTTCGGGCCGTAGTAGTCATCCGCGTTGATCACGCAGAACGGGGAATGGAGGACGTTTTTCGCGGCGAGAACCGCCTGACCGGTCCCCCACGGCTTCTTCCTGCCCGCCGGAACCGTGAATCCCGCCGGCAGGTCCTCCAGCTCCTGAAACGCATAGTCCACATCCATGACCTTTTCGATGCGGTTCCCGATGATTTCCCGGAAATCCTTCTCGAGATCCTTCCGGATGATAAAGACGACCTTCCGGAAACCGGCTTTACGCGCGTCATAGATCGCGTAGTCCATGATAATCTCACCGTTCGGCCCCATCGGCTCAAGCTGCTTGATGCCGCCGCCGAAGCGGGAACCAATCCCGGCCGCCATCACTACCAGTGCTGCATCCATCTCAGTTCCTCCTAAGGTTTCCATCCTTGCTTTTTCAATGCTGTCATTCTCATCATACATGAAATCCGCGTGTGCGTCTAAAAAAGTCCTGAAATTCGGCCTGAATCCACAACCGCCGCGGAAATTTCAGCTGTGGTCCCGGAAAACCAGGAACTTGCTGAAAAGGTAATTCAGGATTGTCACAACCACCTGCACGATCAGCTTCGCGATTTTATCGTTCCAGTGCATAAGCGTCACAAGCACGAACATGATCAGCATGTCCGCGGCGAGGGTGCTGAGCCGGGAGATATAGAAGCGCCAGGCCTCCTTCGCGATGTTCTTTCCGCGGCTTCTGAAGACATAGGTCCGGTTGGTGAAAAAGGCGAAGGTCACGGCGGCAATCCAGGAGATCACATTCGCCGCCTGAAGCTTCAGCGCGGAGTGCGGGTCCAGAAAGGTAGAGACGCAGATCCAGTACACGCCGAGGCTCACGACGGTCGTGAGCCCGCCGATGATCAGGTACCGCAGAATCTCCCCGTATCTTCCATCAAGAATTTGCAGTTTTTTCATCTCTCAGCCATCCTTGCTCCAAGCTGCTCCCGCACGCTGTTTCTCTGCCGCCCTGCTCCAAGCTGCTCCCGCACGCTGTCTCTCTGCTGCCCTGCTTTCTTCCGCCCCGGCCCTCTGTCACCCTGACTCTCTGCCGCCCGGGCTCCAGGCTGTACTTTCCCTCAGCTGTCCCTGTTTCTGGCAGTCCTTGAAACGAGATAGGTGACAGCACCCGGCACCACTTCAATCGAGACATCCGTCTGCCGGCCGCCGTACTCCCCGTCAATGGTCCAGTCGACGCCATCCTCCGCCCGGAAGGATACGCTCCTCGCAGAGAAGACGCGGAGATTCGGATTTCTCGTGTCTCCGGTCGTAAGCGCGCCGAGCACCTGCGGAATCTCAAGAAGATCGTCCGACGCGCGGACCAGAATCACCTCGAACAGCCCGTCGTCAAGCTCCGCATCCTTCAGAAGCTGCGGCCTCATGCCTCCCATGAACCTCGTATTGCAGACCGCGCCGAAGAGGTACTCCCCATCCTCCCGCTGCCCGTCGTGCGTCACCGTCATGCGGCAGCGGAATCCGAGATTTTCGGAGAGCGTCATGGTTCCCTGCATCAGGTAGGCGAGATACCCGAAGATATTCTTGACGTTCTGGTCCGTCGAGTAGCTCACCTTCGTGAACGCCCCGAATGCGGCGACGTAATTGAAATACAAGTCGTTGAAGCGGCCCGCATCACACGCAAAGGCCTTTCCTCCTGCCGCCGCCCGGCAGAATTCCAGCGCGCTGCCGGTGATGCCGAGGCTCCGCGCGAAATCATTCGTGCTGCCGGAGGGGTAGAATGCGACCGGGACGTGTCTCCCGTGCTTCAGGAGCCAGTTCACGATATGATTCAGGGTTCCGTCCCCGCCGCTGCACAGGAGAACCTCATAGTCCTGCGAGCAGTCCTCCAGGAATTTCTCCGCAGTGATGCCCTTCGACGGGAAAATCGGACAGACAGTAACCTCAAATCCGGCGCGGGTAAGCTGCACGAGGACACTGAAAAGCTTGTTCCGGATCTCCCCCTGGCCGGCGGAAGCATTGGCCAGTAAAAGCGCTTTTCTTCTCATTTCCTCTGCTCCGCGGATTTTCTCACGGTCCGGATCATTTTCTCGGCGATCATGAGAAAAGTCCACATGACCGGTGTGGCAATGGGAATGTTGATGTTGACGACTGCCTGCGCCGCGTAGCAGAGAATCAGGAAGGCGAAGGCGCTGAGATACGGGGCCAGCTCCGCCCTGAACTCCGGCACGAGCCCTGCGGCGATTTTTCCCGCTCCCCGGAGTGCGTCGCGGATCGCGAAGCCGAGAGCGCCCGCAAAGAACAGGAGGCCGAACGGTCCGACCGTGAAGAGATAGTTCAGGTACTCGTTGTGTGCGGCATCGTAATACTGACCGGTGATCTGATGCATCTCATTCCATCTGAGAAGCGCCATGTAGATGCCGAAGGTATCCGGTCCCGTGCCGAAAAGCTTCTGTCTGAGCGGAAGCTCCCGGTACTCCTCGACGCAGGCGCGCCAGATGTAGCCGCGGTTCGTGCCCCAGGAATCGGAAAACTTGAGATAAGAGGCCAGGGAACCGTATTTCTGCGATGCCTCCTCCGCGCTCACGCTGTTCGCGCCGAGAAAGAGCACCAGGACTACGGCAGCGGAGGCGATCAGGAGCCCCGCCCAGATTTTTTTGAGAAGCGCCGGCGGCTTCCGGAAATCCGGTCCTCCTCCGGCCTTAAGGGACGCATTTCTATTGCGGAGCTCCAGCGCAAAAAGCGCTGCAGTCAGGACCCAGAGGAGCGCTGTGATGCCCGGAAGCTTCCCGGACTCCACGAGCAGATGGGAGATGCCCTCGAGACCTATGACGCCGTCCCCGAGCACACGCACCTCGCGCCCCGCAAAGAGAAGTCCCGAGAAAAATGTCGCCGTAAGCAACGCATAGCGCCGGATTCCGCGGTAGGTGCCGAATGCCGCAAGGGGAAGAAAGCCCAGCAGCGCGAGCATGGTGAGATACCCGTTGTCGGAATTTCCCATGACGAGCGCCGTCATGGCGACCGCCGCCGTAAGATAATAGAAGAGCGTCCGAAGCAGGCCCTCTCCCGAGAGAACAAAAAGCGTCCCGGAGAGCGCGCAGGTGATTCCGACAAACACCGTGTAGGTATTGATGTTGCCGATCGTGCTCATGAACATGTGAAACTGTGTTTCATCCATCCGGTCGCGGAAATGCAGGAGATTCATGTTGAAGAAATCCGTGATGCCGAAAAGGCACACGAACAGCGCCGCGAGGAGAAAGAGCGTCACATAGACGGAGCGGAATCTCAGGTTTCTCGAGACAATGAAGTAGGCTGCGGTGAGAATCATGATGTAAAGCAGCCCGACGAACCGCCCCTCCTCACCAGTAAACGCCTGGTGGATGTACGGTCCGGCGCCGAGCGTGGAGATGACGGAGATCAGGCAGAATCCGAGCATGCAGACATCCGTCCCGCTCCAGTTCCTCCTGAACCAGCAGAGCAGCCCCTCCTGCCGCATCCCCCGGATCCAGGAGGCCGGCCCGCGGACAATCCGGAGCGAAAGAATCCACCAGACCGCCATCAGGGCAAAGAGCCCGAAGGCGAAAAAGCAGTAAACCGTGAACTTCGTCTCCAGGATATTGAAATAGTAGTCGTCGTAAACAATCGGAAAAACCACCAGCATCAGGACCACCCAGATGCCGGTGATGATTCCCGGAATCCGTTCCCGCAGCGGCCGGACCTCTTCCCGCGCGTCCGCCTCCCTCATTACGCCGGCGTCCTTCCCCGCGCCCGTTTTCTTTTCCGCGCGCGCTTGTTTTTCTGCGCTCACTTCTCTCTTTCCGCTTTTTTTCTTCTTCGCGTTCATTTCGCAGCTCCCAGCACAGCCGATTTAAAAATTATGCCCGCGGAGCCCGCGGGCATAAGCAGATTTATATTATACGTCAAAAGGCCGCATTTGTCCCCAGAAGTTTTCTTAAAGTGCGCCTGGGAAGGGCGCTTTTACCCCGGTCATCCCTGCGTCTTCGGCGGCACAGCCCGGGGAGGAACGGCGGCATGCTGCGAATCCCGGTCACCCCTGCGTCTGCGACGGCGCAGCAGGCGTAAAGGAGCGCTCATTTTCCTTCTGCTTCGCGTTTCTCGCGGCTTCCTTCGCTTCCCTCTCCGCCTCCTCGGCAAAGATCACATGCGAGTCGACCCGCTTTTTGCCGCGCAGATCCTCCTTCACGTAGCTTCCATCCGGCAGAAGTATGCTGGCATTCACATTGTCCGCGAACTGAACATCGAGATAGTGGAGCACCTTCTCGCGGATCGCCGGGTCCACGATCGGGAATACGATCTCCACGCGGTGGTCGAGGTTTCTCGGCATCCAGTCCGCAGACCCCATGAAGAGGCTCTCGTCCTGGTCCGCGTGGAACTGGAAGATCCGGGCATGCTCGAGGAAATTTCCGACAATCGACCGGACATGGATGTTCTCCGAGACGCCCGGAATCCCGACCTTCAGGCAGCAGATGCCGCGCACGAGAAGATCGATTCTCACGCCGTCCGCGCTCGCGCGGAACAGCTGCCCGATCATGCCGGGATCCGATAGGGAGTTCATCTTTGCGCGGATAAACGCCGTCTTTCCTGCTCTCGCCGCCTTCCGCACGCGGTCAATCTCCGCATAGAACTTGTCCCGCATCCAGAGCGGGGCCACGACCAGGCGGTTCCAGAACAGCGGCTCGGAGTAGCCGGACAGCATGTTGAAGACCGCCGTCGCGTCCTCGCCGAACTCGTGCCGGCAGGTGAGAAGGCCCAGGTCCGTGTAGAGCTTTGCCGTGCTGTCGTTGTAATTTCCGGTGCCGAGATGCACGTAGCGGCGGATTCCGTCATCCTCCGCGCGGACCACCAGGGTGATCTTCGAGTGCGTCTTAAGGCCGAGCAGGCCGTAGAGGACGTGGCAGCCCGCCTTCTCCAGCATCTTCGCCCAGGCGATGTTGTTCTCCTCGTCAAAGCGCGCCTTGAGCTCGACCAGCACCGTGACCTGCTTCCCGTTGTCTGCCGCCTGTGCGAGCGCCTTGATGATCGGGGAATTTCCGCTCACGCGGTACAGGGTCTGCTTGATCGCCAGGACCTTCGGATCCTGTGCCGCGCTCCGCACGAAGTCGACAACCGGATCAAAGGACTGGTAGGGGTGGCTTAAGAGGATGTCCCCCTTCCGGATATTGGTGAAAATGTCATCCGAATTCATGAGCGCCGGGACCGGCTGCGGGATGTGCTTCGGAACCTTCAGGGAATCAAAGCTCGGAAGGCCGTACATCTTCATGAGCACCGTGAGATCCAGCGGCCCGGGGATCTGGAACAGATCCGGCTTCTCGATCCCGAGCTCGTCGCAGAGGATTCTCAGAAGGCCGCGGTCCATCTTCTCCTCCGCCTCCAGGCGGATCGCCTCGCCCCACTGGCGGCGCTTCAGCTTTTTCTGCAGCTCGATCAGAAGATCCGGCGCATCCTCCTCGTCCAGCTCGAACTCCGCATTCCGCATGATCCGGAAGGGATGTGCCGCGAGAATGTCATAATTCAGGAAGAGCAGGGAGATGTTCCTCTCAATGATTTCCTCGAGGAAAATGACGGTCGTCCGCGCCTTTCTCCCCTCCTGCGCCGCGATCTCCGGCGGGATCTCCACAATCCTCGGGAGCACGCCCGGGACCTGTACAATCGCAAAATCCGGGCGGATGCTTCCGTCCGCGCGCTTCATTTTCTTCGGAACGACGGGAATCAGCGGCGCGACGCCCTTTTTCTTCCGGATCAGCGCGGCGATGTTCAGGCTCCTGTTCCGCACAAGCGGGAACGGACGGCTGGAATCCACCGCCATCGGCGTCAGCACCGGATAGATCGTGTCGCGGAAGTAGCGGTCCACATAGTCCGCTTCCTTCTTCGTGAGGTCCTCGTGATGCTGAATCAGGTGCAGCCCGGCTTTTTCCAGCGCCGGCAGGATGGAGCGGTTCCAGGTGCTGTACTGCAGATCCACGAGCTCGTGCGTCTGCTCCGCGATCGCCTGAAGCTGCTCCTCCGCGGTCATGCCCGCGATATCCCGCTTCGGGTAATCCGCCTGGACCTGATCCTTCAGGGACGCCACGCGGACCATGAAAAATTCATCCAGATTCGAGCTCACGATCGAGAGGAACTTGAGCCGCTCAAAGAGCGGAACCGCGTGGTCCCGCGCCTCATTCAGGATGCGGAGATCAAACTTGATCCAGCTCAGCTCCCGGCACACATAGTACTTCGGATCCTCAAAATTCACGGACGGCGACCGCTCCGTCTCCGCTGCCTTTCTCTCAATCTGATCCAGTTCCCTTTCCGTCTCCACTTGGACTTCCTTTCCCGGCGTCTTCTCCCGCGCCGCAGTTCAAACCCGCAGCGGACCGGCTGGCATGCACTGTCAGTATCTGCCTCGCCGCTTTGCCTCTGTCCTCCGCATCGGGCGGAACGCTGCCAGTTCCGCTCTCCCGCATCCTCCTCGTGGCTCAGTGCTTCCGTCTCTGCCGGAAGATCGGCTCAATCCCGAAGATTCCGATAAACAGGCGCTTGTTCTTCTCAAAGCTCAGGCGCTCCAGCGTCATGTCGCCGGTATATTTGGTTGAAATGTTCAGGTGTCTCTGCTCATCCAGCCGGATCGTGTACTCTCCGCCCTTCAGCTTCGCGGAGCGGTCCAGGGCATCGGAGAGATGGATGATCGCCGTGAATTTCGCGACCTGCATGGAGTTCCCGGACCAGTCGAAGTGCTCGTCATCGTTCTTCAGGATCTGCGCAATCATCTCGTGCTCTTCCTCCGAGAGGCCTATGATCTCCGTCTCGTGGATAATGTCGCAGCTCGAGAGGTTCGGGTGCCCCATGTTGATGAAGCGCCCGCAGTGGTGAAGAAGCGTCGCGGTCTCAAGCAGCAGCCGGTCCCGGTCGGTAAAGCCCTGCGATTTTTTCAGCGCATCGAAAATCTTCAGCGTGTTCCGCACGCTGTAATCGCGGTGCGGCGTTCCCTCCCCGTAGTGGGTCGCGATCTCCCGGACGGCGGAGATGACATCCCGCTCGAAATCGTGCGGATGCCGGATCATGCGGTGGTTGTACGCGTGCTCCGCCGCAATGCCGTCGATCAGCCGGGTCCCCGGGCACCAGACGGCCTCGGCCCCCGTCATGTCCAGGGCGCGCCGGAACACAACCGCCGCCGGAAACAGAACGCCGGCGATCGCCATCGTCACGCCGAGACTGTCCTCCAGCTGGGAATCCGTGCGCTCCGTCACGTACTGCAGATAGCGGAGAAGGGTCTTCTGGTCCGTGATGTCGTCCGCGGCGGGATCCCTTCCGTCCATCCGCATCAGCCGGCTGAAAATCACGCGGATCGGCTCGCCGAGGGCAATCATGCTCTTGATCTTCCGGTTCCCCAGGTGGATCCGCTTGTAGATCTCCAGCTCGTGATCCACCATCTCGCCCATGACAAGCTCCCGCTCATCCCGCGCGGAGTTCACCTCCGCAATCATGTCCCGGAGCCGCAGGGCGCCGAGCCGCACATTCTGCGTTCCGACCATCTGCCCTCTGTCAAAGATCGTGATCTGTGTGGAGCCGAAGGTCGTCTCAATGACCGCAGTGCCGTCCTGAATGAGATCATCGAATTTCTGTCCGCGCGAGGCAATCGCCTTGAAGCTCAGCATCCGCTGTTCCGCGTTCGAGATCACCTCCACCTTAAGGCCCGTGCGGGTCGCGATCTGATCCAGAACCACCGCCCGGTTCGCCGCCTCCCGCATCGCACTCGTCGCGACCGCGCGCACGGCGGTGCACCGGTAGGTCTGCATGATCTGTCTGAAGTCCGTCAGGATCGAGATCAGTTCCTCCGTGAGCTCACTGCTGATCTCGCCGGTCGTGTAGGTATCGCTCCCCAGTCCGATCACGTGGTTCACGCTGTCTATGAGCCGGATGCCGCCCCTCTGGCTGATCTCGTAGATACCCATCTCAATCTCAAAAGATCCGACATCAATCGCTGCAAAGGTTTTCACCGCCATAGCTCCCCGCTCTCCTTCCGCTCTCTGTCAGTAGCAGCCCAGGATCCGGAAGCCGCGCGCCTGCCGGGCAATCGCCGTGAGCGCGTTGATCACGGCCGGATCCGAAAGACTTCCGTCAATATCCGCAAAAAACCGGTAATCCCACGGCACATCCGGAATCGGACGGGACTCCAGTTTCACCATGTTGATCCGGTTGAAGTAAAAGCTGCCGAGAAGATTGTAGAGTGCGCCCGCCTCATGCGCCGTCTCAAAAACCATGCTCGTTTTTTTCGCCTCGAAGCGGTAGATCTTCTCGCGCCCCGCGACGATAAACCTGGTCGTGTTCTCCTCATGCTGATTCAGGCCGTCGATCAGAACCTCAAGGCCGTAGAGCTTCGCCGAGAGCGCGCTCGCAATCGCCGCCTGTGTGCGGTCCCCGTCATCCCGGACCTTTTTTGCCGCGACAGCGGTGTTGTCCGCCGTGGTACGGCGGAGCTCCGGATGACTCCGGAAAAAGTCCCCGCACTGCATGAGCGCCTGCGGATGGGAGCAGACCGAGCGGATCTCCTCCGGCTTCACTCCCGGGAGGGCGAGCAGACAGTGGCGGACCGGGAGAAAATACTCCCCGACGATCGACACGCTGTGCCGCATCAGGATATCCAGCGTATCCACGACCGGTCCCACGGTGCTGTTTTCGATCGGAAGAACCGCATACTCCGCGCGCTTCTCCTCCACCTCGCGGATCGCGTCCTCAAATTTCGTGACGTGGAAGAAGTGCACGTTCTCGAACTGCCGGAAATAATTTTCCGCGGCCATGTTCCCGTACGCGCCCTCGATTCCCTGGTAAACGACATTTTTCGGTGCGGGAAGCTGATCCACCGCCCGGAAGCCGAGATCCGGCTGCACGCCGTGTCGGGACTGGACAAGATACTGATAACGGCGGGACACGGACAGGATCTGCTTATAGAGCTCCTCCATGGCCTCCTGCACAAAGCGGTCGCGCGACTTCGCGCGGACCACGCCCAGCTTTCTCTCTTCCTCCTCCCGATTTGCGACGGGAAAATGAAGCTCCAGCTTCCGCTCCGCGATCTCCGCGTTCTTTCTCAGGCGGTCGATGTAGAGCGCCGCCATCTGGCGGTCGATCTCGTCGAGTTCCGCCAGAATCCCGTCGATCCGTGCATC